>JANLYH010000044.1:0-37296 GCA_031365545.1 Pyrinomonadaceae bacterium
AGCCCCACTTTTCACTGGTCGTGAGATTGCCGCCCTGGATGACAAAGTCTTTGACGGTACGGCTGAAAGTTGTCGTGTCGAGCGCGCCGGTAGCGGCGAGATTGAGAAAACTGCGCACACTCTCAGGCGCGACTTCAGGAATCATTTCGATCTCAATAACCCCCAACTCTGTTTCGAAGGTGACGCAATTGGCCGCCATCTTCTCGACACTCGCGCCGTCGTATGGTTCAGAGGCCTCGACCGGTGCTTCGACGGGCCTGGCGTTGGCTTTCTTTGCGTTGTCAGTTCGCGGCGGGCCGTTGGTTGGGTCTTGCGCGGTGACGGAGATGGCAAGTGCGAAAACGCCAACCAGCGCAACCATAAAAACCAAAACGAATTGATTACGAAACGAAATTCTCATTTGCTGACTTTGGACTTTCGCCTTACATGAAACTCGCTGCTGACAACCACTGTCCGCCGTCTACGACCAACATTGCGCCATTGATAAAACTCGCGGCGTCTGAACAAAGAAACACGGCTGCCTTTTCGATGTCGCTAATGCGCCCAAAACGTCCGAGCGGAATTTTGCGTTTCAACTTTTCCTTGATCGGCTCCGGGACCAGGCGCTTCATGCCTTCAGTGTCTTCAATCGGCCCCGGCGCAATTCCATTCACGCGAATGCCATAACGTCCCCACTCGACAGCGAGATTACGCGTGAGCGCGTCGACACCGGCTTTTGCGGCGGAAACGTGGAGCTGCATTGGCGTGCCCAAGTAATGAAGCGTGGCGCTGATGTTCAGAATCTGGCCTTGATGTTCTTTGAGTTGCACGAACGCTGCCCGACATACGTTGAAAGTACCTTTGAGATCAATGTCGACGACGGTGCCGAAACCGTTTGGCGATAGCGCTTCGGCTGGCGCTAGAAAGTTTCCGGCGGCGCCGTTAACGACGATATCGATCTTCCCGAAGTGTGCGACTGTCGCGGCGATGGCTGTCTCAACGTCCTCGGGATTGCGAACGTCGGCGGCAACGGCAAAGGCCTCCCCGATGCGTGTCTCGGAGCCCTCCCTCACGGTCGGGCTACTGCCCCGGGCATCGTTGATTGCTTTCGCGGCTGGTTCAAGGTGCTCCAGCTTACGGCTAACTAAAGCCACCGAGGCGCCTGCTTCAGCCAACGCGCGCGCCACGCCACCAGTGATGCCCGTGCCGCCGCCGGTTACGAACGCGACGCGGCCATCGAGAATTCCATTTAGGAAAATGTTGTCAGTCATATGTTTTGTGAATGCAAACTCTTAGTTTGCGTGCTCGGCTTTTGCTACCTTCAGAGATGCAAGCTAACAGCTTGCGTTACATTTTAGCCGCCGGCGATAAACGGCCGCGACTGCACGATGTAGATCTGGCCTTTCATGTAGGCCCACTCAATATCCTGGTCCCGACTTGCGAACACGCGCTTGATCGCCGCTGCGGCAGACACTAGTCGCCGAATCACATCGTCAGTCAAAACCACGCGCTCGCCTGTGATCGCAATTTCCTTGACGCCGCCCTGCTCGTCAAAGGTCAGCAGACTATCTTCATCGGAGCGCGTCAGCACCTGAACTGCGTTGGCGCGTTCACGAAAAATTATCTGTTCCGCAAGCTTTTTACCTTCAACAACCTTGATCCCCAAACCGCGCTTGGCGCTGATATAGATAGCGCCTTTGTTATCTTTATCAAACGGATCTGCCGTAATCATCACTCCCGAGCTTTCCGAGTTGATGCCCTCCTGGATCAGCACCGCCATAAAAATCTTGGAGTGATCTATGACCGCGCGCTCGCGTGCTTCGTAGGCTTCGAAATTCCAGAGCGATGCCCAGACGGTTTTAATTGCTTCAATGAGCTTATCCGGTTCGCGCACGTTTGGCACTGTCGTGTAGAGACCAGCGCCGCTGAAGTTAGGCAAATCTTCCGAGTTTGAAGAACTGCGCACAAACAAACCTTTGCCCGGAAACTCCAGCTTAACTCGGCGAAGAATCTGGCTCCGCAAACGGTCATCGAATTTCGCCTGCTGGATGCGCTCGCGGAGTTCGACCAGTTTCTCGCGACGGTATGCAGGGTCGTGCACAAACTTCTTGTCGTTTAGCAGCTCGTAGATCGCGTCGTCCAGGTTGTTTGATTTGATGAACTGGTCGTAGTAGTAAAACGGAATCGTAAAACCGTTGGGAACCAAAATCCCGGGTAGCCGCGCCTGCATCACCTCGCCAAGGTTTGCCGACTTACCTCCAAAGGCGATCGCTGACGGCGCGCGCTGTTGCCTGAGGCCGAGCAGCCGCTTCTCTCCGAGATTGAAGCGTGGCTTCATCACGTCAAGCCGTTGCGACAGCCGGCGTTGATACTCCCGTAGCTGATCGTTGTTGGCGCGCTTGATGGTGTAGCCATCGTGCTTCGCTTCAAATTCTACCCACCAGCCGTCGTACTGCTTGAGCAGGGTCTGCGCGTTTTTGATGTAGGCGTTGGGAATGCCCCAACCCTTTGCCAACAAATTGATATGCGAAAGCGGCGTCGAGGGATGCGACGTAATCACTCCGGCAACTGGCGGCAGTTGCAGTGGGACTTCATCGAGGACAAGTATTTCGTTGAAGCCAATTTCCACGTGGTCATCGAGTTTGGGAATGACGTGGATGCGGCCCAGGCCTTTCGCAACGTTTAGGGCTTGATATTCCTGTTCTTTGGCGATATCGCTCTGCGTAACGCGATCGAGTCCCGCGATCTGGCGCGACTCATCATCCTGTCGAATTGAGTTTGGCTTGTAAGCGACTGGTTTGAAAAACGTGTTCTTGATCAGGTTCGCGGTGAGCTTGATTTGATCCGCCGGAATCAAGTCTCCCTCCCAGAATTCAAACGTCCAACGCTTGATTGGAGACTGGTAAGCGATCGTGCCAAGAATGAAGCGGCGATTTGGGTTCAAATAGTTGTTCTGGAAAAACTCCTGACCGCGTTCGAGCGAAAGGTAAGTGCCGTTTACAAAGTCCTTGTGAAAGGCATACCGCTTGGTGTTCACGTAGTAGATCTTGTTCTGCTCCTTGCGGTCGATAACGAAAAGCACATGCGGCAGCGAGTAAGGTGTGTTCGCATCGTAGGTGACGGACAGCGAGTCAAACTCAGCCTGGGAACTGACAGCGGGCAACGAGCGCGGCGATTCCGTTTGGGCAACCGCGAGAGGGCGATTGGGTAGTCCCGCAGTAAGGATTATCAATATGAGCCCTACGATAGATAAATGGTTACTCAGTTTCATCACTTCTCACTGGCAGACAAGGGGACTCGTCCCAGAGGAACGAAACGTTTATAGACACTATTGGCAATTTAGGTTTGTAGCTCCAGAGATACCGTCCATCTTCTGGCGAACAAGGCTGAAAACATTTCGCTCCGCTGGAGCTCTTGTTTTTGGGTAATGCTCGGTGTCTACAAACATTTGGCTCCTGCGGAGCCCTGCCTTGCTGGCTAGACTCCCCAACTCATCGCCCTTCCCTTATGCGAGACGACTGGCCGTGCGCACCAGCAAGTCTACCAAATCATCGACGTGGCAGCGCTGAGTGAGGAAGCTGTTGATGTTCACTCGGAGCGCACGCCGCCCGTCCAATACCGTAGTCGTGATCCACGCTTCCCCGCCCTGCTCAATCCTTTGCTGCAACCTCTGCTGCAGCCGGTCTTGTTCGACGCCGTCAGCTGCAATTGCGTTCGCCGGCAGAAATTTGAAACAACACACGGCGGTCTCAACCGGCGAAACTCTTTTGAACTCTGGTAACTCGTCAATGCAGCGGGCGAGGTATTCAGTCAGTCCTATTTGCCGCTCAATCACGGCCGCGTAACCAGATCGGCCCATGAATTTCAACGCCATCCACAGTTTTAGTGAACTAAACCGGCGCGTGCCCATCTGACCATAGCGAAAAAAGTCGAACTCAACGTCAGCGCCGCCGCGATCCTCGTTCAGGTATTCCGGCGTAATATCAAACGCATCACGCAAGACGCGACCGCCATCGCGCACCAGCACCGCGCCACAGGCAAACGGTACGAACATCCACTTGTGCGGATCAAACGTGATTGAGTCAGCCAACTCAATACCTCGCAATTTACCGCGATGTTCCGCCGAGAATGCCAACGTGCCGCCATAAGCGGCATCCACGTGGTACCAGCAATTATTTTCCCGTGCGATCTCAGCCAACTGCTCCAACGGATCGATTACCCCGGTGGAAGTGGCGCCGGCAATCCCGATGATGCAGCAAGGTACGCGGCCGGCGTTGCGGTCCGCCTCGAGTTGTTGCTGCAGAGCTTCTGGACGAACATGAAAGTTTTCGTCCACTGCAATCTTGCGCAGACTGTGGCGGCCAAGTCCAAGGATGTCGATACTCCGCTCGATTGAGAAATGACATTGTTCGGAAGCGTAAACCGTGAGTTCACCCGGCGCGGATCGCAAACCTTCATTCACTGTTGCTTGATGAGCGCGGTCACGGGCACACTTGAGCGCAATCAAGTTTGCTTCCGTCCCGCCGCTGGCTAACACGCCAAAGCTTTGCGGCCCGTAGCCGATGAGTTCGCAGAGCCAACGCAACACCCGCGCTTCGATCATTGCGGAGGTGGGACCGTTGCGCCAGGCGCCGGCGTTTTGGTTCAGAGCTGACGACAAGGCATCAGCCCAGACACCGATCGGCAGCGGCGTAGGATTAAACTGACCGTAGTATCGCGGGCTGGGCACCTGCATCGCATGCGGGAGCACATCTTTGCTAAATCTGGCCAGGATTTCCTCGATGGTGATCCCGGTCTCCGGGAACGGTTCGTCGAAGATCTTTTCCAACTCGCCTGGCGTAGCGCCTGACGTAACCTGTCGCTGGTCGAGGCTGGCTGCGTATTCAGTGATGATCGCCGTGACCGCGCGGCCCAGGCGTTCGTGTTGCTCGGCTATTTGATCAGTGAGTTGTCCACTCGGGTCGTCAATCATATAAACTCGTGCCATGCCGGGAATAAATATCTTAGGTCTTTAGCATCGCATGCAATGCCGCAAACCAACAAAGCAGAAATGAACCTGACACCCCAGACGAACAAGTATCGAGAAACCCTGAGAGCCAAGGCTCCAGGTTATGAAGTAGGGTTGACGACGGCAGCCCTGGATGGCCTATCGCAGTATTTCGAACTGCTCGAGCGCTGGAACTCGCGCGTGCATCTCGTCGCTCCCTGTTCTCCTCAGGAGTTTGCGACCCGTCATGTGCTTGAATCGCTAACCGTCCTCAAGCATTTGCCTCAGGGAACACGTATCGCGGAGGTGGGGGCCGGCGCTGGATTACCGATTCTTCCCTGCCTGATCGTCCGCCCCGATCTTCAAGCATTTCTGATAGAGGCTGCACAAAAGAAAGCCGTGTTTCTACGTGAGGCGCTGTCGCAAACGGGCCTATCCGCCCGGGCGAGCGTAATTAACGAGCGCTTTGAAAATGTCCCTGTTCCTCCGGTTGATGTGGTTACCTGTCGCGCTCTGGAGCGCTTTGAGGAGATGCTGCCGCACTTGTTGGCGTGGGCCCCGGCGCCGGCAACGCTCTTGCTGTTCGGCAGCACGCGTTTGGCAACGAGAATCGAGAGTCTGGGCTTCAGTGCCCAGCGTGAGTTAATGCCTCAATCGAAGAGCCGGTACCTCTTCATCGTTAACAAGGTCCCGGCTTGATCTTCGCAAACCGCCATTTTCTCTGGAAATCATTTGCCGTTCATGATTTCCAATTCTCAGCGAAAGCATTTAGTGCCGGCCGATGTCTTCGAGAGAGATGTCGTCAACGACCGCCTGGAGTTGGCTTGTTGCCCCAAGCCAACTCGTAAGGCTCCCCCTACTCATCACACTCGTCACCCTTTATGGTAAAAGTGTAAAAATCGTGGGCGGTGAAGTGCTTTGATCGAAATCGATCGGCTGGGTTGTTGGTAAGTCCTGTAGCAGAGCTGCGGTCGGAAGACTTCCGGACCGCGAGGGCGTATCGGGCGAGAGTCAAAACCAAAACTTCACGGCACGATATCAAGCCCGATCAACTGCTGACCGGAGATAACGAATTCCGCCGGCGGCAACTCCATCTCATAAACTGCGGACAAGACCGTCGGCGTATAACCACCCGAGTTTCTGTCGCTATTGAGCGTAGCAACTACTGACGGCGGCAGATTTGGCAGTTCACTTGTGCCAATTACGGCACCGGGTGTAATGCGAAACAGCTTTACGTAGAGACGATCACTCTTCTTCACTTTGTTGATCGTACTCACCAGTTGCGTTAAGTCCTGGGGGACAAAGACGCGAGCCGCGGAACCTTCCTGAAGCGCGCCACCATCGCCTACGAACACGAGCAATTGTCCCGGGGTCGCATCTTCGGGAATCTGCACCGGGATTCGCTGCACAAACTGCTTGCCCGACTCGGTCCGCACGTAAGCCTGGATCTCGATTTTTTCGCCCCGGTGTGCTTCCGTCTTGCTGAGCGCAATTCGTTCCAGAGTACCGGCATATTTAGTGTCGGTTGAAGAAATGTCGAGCGTCACGCCTTCAATCTGCACATCGTCAAAACCACTGGCAAGCAGTGAACTGATGGGACCTGCGACGGAACCAGCCGCAAGAATTGGCGAGTTACCGGATGAGAAACGATGGTCAACTGCAATTGGTTCTTGTCCCTTGACGTTGATAGCTCCCTTGATAGTGATCGTCGAATCGCCGACGGAACGCTCGCTGGAAGTAATCGTGTTGAAGACGGTGATGTTCAGCAGCAGCGGCGTCAAAAACGAGTCGTTGGCGATTTCGTAGGCATAGGTCTCAGAGCGATCGCGGCTCGTGTGGAGGTTAATCTTCACTGGGATCATTTTTGGCGCGTGGCCCAACTGACCAAAGACTCCGGAAGCGCGATCCTGAGATATCGAGCCCATCATGGCGCCCGGCACTGACAGTTTGAAAGAATTGTTCAGGTTGGAGATCACGGTGACGACCGCGGTTTCGCTCATCGGCATGTCTGACGCACCCAAACTGAGGAAGGGGTGTCCAAACGCGTAAATGCGATCGTTATCGCGAAATGTCACCGTACCGGCAGCGGCGATGGAATAGTCGCCACGAACCAACTGGACGCTCACCGAAGTCCCCGGCGTCAAAGTTTTGTCCGTCGCCCTGGCAAGCGGCGTCATTCCCGCCGAACCGCCAACTCCGGAAACCGGATAGAGTCCGTTGGCCATCAGTTGCGGCGCAAAAAGCGCGAGTGATTCCTGGCTGACGCCTCCAAAGACCACTGGCGTCGCAATCGGAACCATCTGTTGTCCCATCAGGGGAATGAGCCGTGAACCCTCAGAAACGGATGCAAGCAACGAAGTGGAACCAACTGCCTGTTTTGGCAAGGTCGCTTTCCATTCAGTCGAGGCAAGCTGTGCAAACGAAATAGCCCGTGGCTCTTTATGACGTCGCGTCTGGCCGGCCGAGCCTTTCTCAAAGATGTCGATCATTTGCTGAATTGGAGTGATGCCGGCGATGGGTTCTTTCGAAAAAGGAAAACTGAAGGCAATCGCCCCGACCAGTTTGTTTTCAATGTATACCGGCGAGCCGGACATGCCGGCGAAGACTCCGGTCTTCTCAACATTTGCACCGGTAAGTCTGGCAATGATTGCGGATTGCCGCGGTGCCGGGAAACCCGGTATTACACCGAGTATCTCCACGCCAAACTGTTCCGGTTCAGTCCCCGAAAATACCGTGCTCGCTGTTCCTTTCATCCCGGGACGAAGGTCATCGAGCGCGAAAAAGCGAGGATCTTTGGAGTTCGGTTCGGTGGTTTTTTGGGCGACGGCCAGGCCGCTGACTACCGCCATCACAACCGCGACGAGCAGAATCTTTGCAAAACTTTTCATTAAAGATAACCCTTTGATGTTAACTGCTTTTACCCGGCGCCAGCGTAGCCGGTGCCACGGGCGACTATAGCTTTCAGTCTTGTATAGGGTCAAGGTGTTGTCTTAGACGCACAAAGCAGTAAAAACGTTCCCTTGCCACATTGGTGATTTCCCGAATCGGTCGGGAGGGACTAAGATCCAATCCATGCTTGATGCAGTTGAAGGCTTCATCCTTGCCGGCGGGAACTCTCGGCGCATGGGAACCGACAAGTCGCGGCTGATTCTCAATGGTCAGAGCTTTGTCGAACGGATTGCCAGGGAGCTTTCGGTTGTGACGTCAGCAATAAAAGTTGTTGGAAACGGGCTTCCCGAGGCCACGCTCAAGTACCTCAACTTACAAACCGCGCCCGACGTCTATCAACAATGGGGGGCGCTTGGCGGCCTGCATGCGGCGCTGACAGCTTGTTCAGCAAACTGGGCACTGATAGTAGCCTGCGATCTTCCCTTCGCAACCAGCGGGCTCTTTAAGCGCCTTGCCAGCTACCGCGATGACAATGAGGCCGTCGCACCAATACAGAAAGACACGATTCCGCAACCGCTGTGTGCGCTCTATCGCCTTGATCCCTGCCTGCGCCGCGCTGAACAATTGATCAAATCCGGCGAACGAAAACCCGTGGCTCTGCTACAATCTGTGCGCACACGTTGGGTAACTTTTAGTGAACTTACCGACGTCGCAGGTGCGGATAGTTTTTTCGACAACATTAACACTCCGGAAGATTTTGCTCGCGTGAGCAGGAAAGGACCGTAGCCCTGACGATGCAGCGATGAGCTAGTAAAAAGGAGATCGCCTGCCGCTCCTGCAAACTTCATCCTTCATCCTTCATCGCTCATCCTGTTTCCCATGGCCACTCGACCACGATTCGGCAAGCGACTAGTCCGGCTACTGGTGCCGCTCCTGCTTATCCTGATCGTAGCGTTTCTTATTGCGCTGGGCGTGATGGTTTATGGAGTCACGCGGCCACCTCATCACGCCTACCTCGTCACTCCGGAACAATTCTCGGCGATCAGCGGTACGGCCGAATCGCTAAAGGTCACTCAAGAAACCTGGCGAAACCGCGACGGTAGCGCAGCACGCGGCTGGCTCCTCCGCGGAGCCGAAGGTGCACCTGCAGTGATCTTCCTACACCGCTATGGCGGCGACCGCTCTTATCTCCTCAATTTGGGTATGAAGCTAAATGAGGTAACCAGTTTCACTATCCTGTGGCCTGACCTGCGGGGCCATGGTGTGAATCCACCGGTCAAATGGACTTCGTTTGGTGGTCGCGAAGGCGATGACCTGCGGGCTGCACTCGACTTTCTCCGTACTTTAAAAAGCGACGATCGCAGACAACTGATCGGAGATCGAGTGGGCGTTTATGGAGTGGAATTAGGTGCTTACACTGCGCTGCGCGCCGCCGCTGGTGATGACGCTATTCAAGTTCTCGTGCTCGACTCGGTACCGCGTGATCAGAATGAACTGATGGCAGCCGTGCTGCGCAGCCAATTCCGCGTCAATACCAATGCCCTGGTCATTCCGGCGCGCCTGGCTACCCAGTCTTATTTTCTCGGCCAGTACTCCAACAAGAAATCCTGTGAACTCGCCGGCACTCTGGGTCTGCGCCGCGTGCTCTTAGTCGCTGGTGAAGACGACGGCTATCTACGCGAATCCACCAAGTCTCTTGTGCCTTGCTTTCCCAGCCCAATGAATCTTGAAACCAGAACTGACTTGCCAATCAGCGGCTTCACTTTGCCGGCGGCCACGGGCGAGCAAGGCGAAAGCTACGATCGGCCGGTGATAGACTTCTTTGCCAAGAATCTCCGCTAGCTGTCCGCTCTTACCGCGCTCGCACCGCAACGATTGCATACCGAGCATTACTTCCGATAACTTCCGCTTGCGCCGCAGCCATTCCGGTTAACTGACTCACCTCGCGAACCGGAACAAAAGCTAACAGCACATCGCTGCGCCGGCGGCATTCGTCAATCAGTTGTTGCGGTCCCTCATACATAATTGGTTCGCCATCAGCGCCATAAACAATCCGATCGGCGGCATAAAATTCCGGAGTACGATCGCTACGTTGCATGCCATAGATTGCCGCTTGCGAATATCCGCGCGCGTCTGCGAGCTGCAGCAAGCGTTTGGACGACTCGACGTCCGCGAATGCTGGCGCCACGCAATACATCGCCACCATTAATACAGCAACGGCCGCGACTGGAAACGAGAGTAATGCCACCGCGGTCGAGCGGCGGCGCCAGACAAGGGCGATCGAGCTGGCCAGCAACAGGGGTCCGGCAATCATCGCAGCGGCAACAGGCGGCAAAGCTCCGGTCCGCCAGGAATAGGTGATCACGCCGGCGGCACATAAGAGCAAGAGAATCGCGGTCGCGGCAGTAGGCCAGGCTGGAGCTTCGGCAAACTTTTCAAAACTGGACCGGTAGACCCGCACCAGTCTCTCGCCAACAATCAAAGCGGCCGCGGGTAGAATCGGAAGTATGTAGCCGGGGAGTTTTGAGTTGGAAAAACTAAAGAAGAGCAAGGGAAACAAGAGCCACGCGAGTGCCAGGATCATTAACTGTCTGACATTTTCTTCGGCAGGAGCATTGCGACGATCGCTAGCGCGCGCCAGCCATGACTTCGCTTGCAGAAGTCCAGCCACGAAGAAAGCTGTCCACGGCAGAGCAAGCAGCGGCAAAACCAGCAAGTAGTAATAGACCGGCTGCGAGTGGTGATACTTGTTTGAAATGTAGCGCGCGAAATGGTGTTGAATGAAAAACTGATCGATGAATAGCCAGCCGTGAAGCTGCAGTACCGGCACATACCAGGTCGCCGCGACCAATAGCGCCAGCGGCACCCCCCAGACCAGACTCGTCAAGAGCTTGCGACCGGGTAGTCTTCTTTGGAGTAGATAGTAGAGACCAAGAACGCCCGCGGGAATCACTATCCCAACCAGACCCTTAGCCAACAGTGAGAGCCCAACGAAAACGTAAAAACCTGCGAGGAACCAGTTCTGAAATCTAGGGTTTGGCCCTAAATCATCAGCAAGCTTTTTATCCGGATCGGCAAGAAAATAAAAAGCCAGCGTCCACGTGGTCGTCATGGTCAGCAGGATGTCGAAACTGGCAGCGCGCGAGAAGACCGCGATTCCAACCATTGTTGCGGCGGCCAGTGCACTCCAAAAAGCATAACTCTGAACTTTGTTATCCGGAGCACCAGCGCGCTCAACGCGACGGCCCAGCACAAAAACAGCCGCGACCGTAAGCAGTCCGGAGATTGCCGCCGGAAGTCGCGCGGCCCATTCCGTCACGCCAAAGACTTTGAAGCTGGCAATCATCATCCAGTAAAGCAGCGCGGGTTTCTCAAACCAAAGATGCCCGCCGAGGGTTGGCGTTACCAGATCGTGTCGCAAAAACATTTCGCGCGCCACCTGGGCATAACGCGGCTCATCCGGACCAACCAAAGGCAGCCAGCCGAGACCAAAAAAATAAACCGCTACGGTGACGAGGAAAAGTAAGACTGTGCCCCGCTTGGCAAGGGTTGAAGGATGCAAGTATATTCGACTCCGTTTGTTTCAGTAGGCAGTGTACGGTGGGCAGGCAGTATCCCGATGTCATCAACGACAGATCCAAGTGGATTTGCTGCTACGGCCCACAGCCTACTTCCTACTGCTCAATGCACACTTCAAATGATAGCAGGAAACAGGAAACCTTGACGTTACGTACCGCTGTGATCGGCGTGGGCCACCTCGGCCGGCAACACGCGCGAATACACTCTGATCTTGCCGCGGAAGGCTTGACGGAGTTTACCTCCGTTTGCGACCTCGACGAAAAAACCGCGCAAGACATTGCCACTGAAAGAGGAGTGGAGTGGACTTCGGATTGGCGCCAACTCATCGGCCGCGTAGATGCTGTGAGTCTTGCCGTACCCACCGAGTCGCATTGCGAGATTGCCTGCGCCCTGCTCGCTGCCGGCATCCACGTCCTGGTGGAGAAACCAATTGCGCGAACGCTGGCGGAAGCCGATGAGATGATCGCGGCGGCAGAGAAGAGCGGAGCGCTACTGCAAATCGGACACCTTGAGCGTTTTAATCCCGCGCTGGTGGCGCTTCGCCCGCAAGTGCACAACCCTGTCTATTTCGAGATTCATCGCGTGGGCGAGTTCACGGCACGTTCACTCGATATTGATGTCGTGCTGGATCTAATGATTCACGATCTCGATATCGTGCAGTGGCTGGTTGGCGAAGATGTAGAAGTAACCGAGCTGCATGCGGTTGGTATCCCGATATTGACCAACAAGGTCGATGCCGCCAACGCGCGCGTTGAATTTGCATCGGGGGCGGTTGCAAATATTACCGCCTCGCGCGTGGGCACTGAAAAAATCCGCAAGATGCGCTTCTTCCAACCGCATGATTACATCGCCATAGACTACGCGACGAAGCATGCCTCGATCAGCAGTCTCGCGCCGCCAAGCGCGGATGGCGCGTGGCCGGGAGTTCATACGAAGAATTTGGATGTTTTGGACGTCGAACCGCTGCGCGCGGAGATTCTCGCTTTCGTGAGCGCGATCCGCGAGCACCAGCCGGTGGCAATCTCTGGCGAAGCCGGCCGCCGCGCTTTGGCGCTGGCGCTGCGAACGCTGGAAAGAATCGAAGAACACTCAATGAAAGTCCAGGTTGGAGCCGCTTTTCGCCTCCCCGCTTGATCTTTTGTTCTTATGACAAGTTCGGATCCTGGCATCTCAAACTTCCTTCACGAACGCATCGCCGCGGGCGACTTCCCTTCTGCCGTTTACTTGATTGCCGAGCGCGGCGAAGTTGCATTAGCGGCTGCGCTCGGCGCTGCGGTGGTCGAGCCCGAGCGTATCGCCGCGACGCTCAACACCAGCTACGATCTCGCTTCACTTACAAAACCACTGATCACCGGTCTACTCTGTGCCCGTCGAGTTGAGACTGGCGAGCTCGCACTCGCTGACTCAGTTTCACATTACCTGCCGGAGCTGGCGCGAACAGATCACCACGCAATAATCACCGTCGGTCAATTACTTACTCATACTTCGGGCTTGCCCGCCTGGCGGCCGCTCTACATCCTTGCCGGAGGCGACCCGTCGCGAGCAACATCCGCCATTGCGAATTTGGACTTGGAATATGAGCCAGGTTCGCGCGTAGTTTACAGCGATCTCGGGTTCATCCTGCTTGGAAGCCTGCTGCAAAGGTTGACGGGAAGGAGCCTGGTTGAGTTGGCGCAAACGGAAATCTTCACTCCGCTGAGCTTGACTCATACATTCTTAAATCCCGAGCAAGCGATGCACACCGGAATCGCGGCGAGCGAAACTGGCAATGCCTACGAACGAGAAACGTGCCACAGCACCGCGGCAGGCGAGTACAAGAACTGGCGCGAAGAATTGATTTGGGGACAGGTGCACGATGGCAACGCACATTTTCTCGGTGGAGTTGCGGGTCACGCCGGACTCTTTTCAACAGCCGGCGAGACGTGCGCACTGGCCAGGCAATTTCTGGCTACGCAAACGAGTTTGCTGAAGCCCACTACCTGCGAATTGTTTCGTACGAACCTGACGACGGGATTAGAAGAAGCGCGTTCGTTTGGGTGGCAGTTGGCGGAAACAAAAGATTCCGCCGCGGGTCTGGACTTACCGCGCGATAGTTTCGGGCACTCCGGATTCACTGGCACAAGTTGCTGGATTGATCCAAATCATGAAAGAGTTTTTATTCTTCTGACTAACCGCACTCACGCGCGCACATTACCCTTCGCGAATATCAACAGCGTACGCCGCCAGTTTCATAGTTTGGCGGTGACGGCGCTGACCTGACGGGGTAGTTAGGACTTTCGCGTACTCTTGGGAAGGATAGTGAAAAGGCTGAGCCCCACAAACACGCGGTCGCCTCTGCGGAGATTCACTTCCAGCGTTTCCGGTTTTGGTCTGGTGGCAATGATGGGCTTGCTGGTTTGGCTCTCCGGCGTTTCAGTAGTTAGGTAAAACGGCGTGTCACCACCATCGCAAGCTCCACCCGTGGGATCGAGTCTAATTCGCACACGTTCGTAAGCACCAACAAAACTTGTTTCCTCCACCAGGCCGCTGGCCAGGCAAGCGCGCCCTGATGGTAAGGTTTGCGTCTTGCTCAGGGAGACATCTTCCGGACGAAACACAATCTTTACCGGTTCACCATCTTTAAACTTCTCACTGTCGAGGCGCGCCGGCAGAAGGGCCGATCCGATCTCGATCTGACTCCCACGAACAACGCCGTCAAGAATATTGGCGGCGCCAAGAAAAGTTGCCACATACTCGCTGGCCGGATTGTTATAAACCTCGGCAGGCGTCCCAATCTGCTCGATGTGACCCACGTTGATAACGGCGATGCGATCTCCCAACTCCAGGGCTTCTTCCTGATCGTGAGTAATGAAGATTGCCGGGACGTTGACCTTTTTCAGGAGCGCCCGAATCTCCCGGCGCAAATGACTGCGCGTTTGCGCATCGAGCGCGCCAAAGGGTTCGTCAAAGAGCAGCACTTCAGGTTTGTAGGCAAGCGTTCGAGCAATTGCCACTCGCTGTTGTTGTCCACCAGAAAGCTGTGACGGATATTTCTTGCGATGCTCCTCGAGCTGTACCAGGGCGAGCAACTCGTTTACCGTGCGCTTCACTTCTTTGCGAGGCCGATGCCGAATGCGCAAACCGTAGCCAATATTTTTCTCAACGGTCATCTTGGGGAAAAGCGCATACGATTGAAAGATAACTCCCACGCCCCGCTCACGCGCGGGCAACTCGGTGACGTCCTTTCCGTGAAGCACGATCTTGCCGGTATAAGGTTGTTCCAAACCGGCGATGATTCGCAAAATAGTTGTCTTTCCGCTTCCTGATGCGCCCAGCAGAACGAGTGCCTCTCCCTCGGCTACATGAAACGTAATGTTCTCCAGCACACTGGCCTTGCCGAAAAGTTTGCTCACGCCCAACACGCTCGCTGCGTAGGGCACTGCGCTCTCAGTTGAACCAGACTGCAGCTTGTTTTCCATAACTCTGGCGACTTGAGCCATCGGTCAGAACTCCTGTCCAGAGTCCAATGTCGAAAGTCCAACGTCCGTCTGCGAATCCTGACTCATCATTTAGCCGCCAGATTGGAGACGTGTCTGAGGAACAACATTTGTTGACGCTTCCTGACTTTGGACATGGAGGTTGAACGGACCTAGTCTACATCAAGCCAATCCCTGGCAAAGAAAAGTACGCTGAAGATCAGGAATGAAAACAATGCCAACACTATGGCAATAGCGTTGGCGGCTTCAATCTGCCCTTCGTTGAATTTCGCAAAAATATAAAGTGGCGCTGTCTGTGTGCGACCGGCCAGATTGCCCGACACCATGATCGTCGAACCAAACTCCCCCACCGCGCGCGCAAACGTCAAGAGTGCACCAGAAACAATCGCACCACGCAACGAGGGCAACGTAACGTGCCAGAACGTTTGCCAACGGGTCGCTCCAATCGTGGCCGACGCTTCCTCCAACGAACGGTTCATCGTGTCAAACACCGGCTTGATAACTCCGAAGGCCAGGGGAAAGGTCACGAAGATATTCGCCAGGATAATCGCACTGGCCGTGAACATCACTTCAATCCCATGCGGTCGCAATAGACGCCCCAGCATTCCGTATGGCCCCCACAACATCAAGAGGGCCACGCCGGCTACTGCGGTAGGAATTGCTGTTGGAAGGGAGATCGTGACAATGAGCGCATTGCGTCCCCAGAAGGTATAACGCGAGAGCACATAAGCAGCGAAGAGACCAAACAGAACATTGAAGACCGTGGCCCACAAGCTTGTGACTACCGAAAGCTTCAGTGCGAAGATCGCATCGGCCGCGGTGAGCGCCGCCCAGAAACTTGCCAGTCCCTTGTTGGTGCCAAAAATGAAAATCGAAAGCAGGGGCAGGAAAACCAGCGGCAACATCATGAAAACCAGCATGCTGATGCTGAGCGGTCGCGCGACATCAAAGCCGCTCACATGACGCATTGTTGGTATTAGTGAACTCATATCAAGGTAGTTTCAAGTTCGTAGTTTCAAGTTTCCACGTCTCGAGCTTGGGTACTTGAACTCGAAACTCGGAACTTGAAACTCGAAGCTACGTCACTGCTTTCTGACGCGGTTCTTAAACACCTGTTCGATTACCTCGGGATAGGCCTTGTTCCAACCTCCGAAATAGTCGATCGTAAATGGCATCTCGATGGTTCCGAACTCTTTGTTTGCCTCATTGAGGGCATTATTCGTTACTGAATAGAAATGGTATTTCACAAAAGCCTGTTGGGCTTCATCACTCCAAAGATATTGGACGAAGGCGTCAACCAGCGCGCGCCTTTCGGCTGAAACATTTCGATCGATAACCACCACTGGATGCTCACTGAAGATCGTGGCTTGGGGAACAATTATCTCCAGCGGCTTCCCGCTTTCCTTCATCAGTAAACCTTCCAGCTCGTAAGTCACCAACGCATCGCCATTGCCGAGTTCGAAGGTGGTTCTCGCCTCGCGCGCGGATGCCGGCGTCACGAATACGTTTTTCCAGATTGCCTGCAGCGTCTGCAACGCCCGCGCCTGGTCTGGCTCGCCAGTCTGCTTCTCCGACTTAATCAACTCCGACCCATACATGGCGAGTACTGACCATTGCGCGCCGCCTGAGCTGACCGGGTCCGGATGAATCAACTTAATGCCCGGCTTGGCGAGATCCGGAAAGTCGTGGATCCCTTTCGGGTTTCCGCCTTTGACGAGAATCACAAAGGGAGTCTTGTTGATGATTCCCTTGTAGGGTAAGACATGCCAGTCGGAAGTTACGAATCCGTTGTCTTTGAGTCGCTGGGCATCGCGTTCGATGGAAAGGATCGCGATGTCCGCAGGCACGCCCTGGATGATCTGATTTGTCACGGTTTCTGATCCGGCGAACGAAGACGTGAAGTGGACATCCTGGCCGTGCTCTAGTTTCCACTTAGCTATGAAGCCTGGATAGATCGCCTTCTCAAGCGATTCCTTCATAATCGAAAAACCGTATAACGTGATGTTGAGACCGGATCTTTCGGTAGGCTTTGGCAAACAACTACTGCCAAACGCGACCAGAACCAGCACCGCGGCATATGCGCCCAGCGACCTATTGAGTGTAGGCTTCCTCAAGAGCTCCGCCCTTTCTGATCTCTTCTGCGATCCATGCAGCCCTGGTCACTAACAAGTTGCGGGGGTTTAGTTGGTCTATACCATATCTTCGCCGTTCTGGAAAGATGAACACTGTCGCTTGCTCGTGTCAGCAGTTTTACCGTCCCGTTGAATTTCTTTAACTCCTTTGCGGTAATATTAGTCATGCAACCCCGCTTGGGTGGTTGGCGCAGATTCGAAACGACGCAAATGAAAGCAGTGCAGGCAAACTGCATCGGTCCTCAGTCTGCAGTTATGATGACGCTGGCGGGTTCTCTTTTAATAACAAACGTGTTCCGCGAAAACAGTTACCTATGAAACATAAATCTATCACCTGCGCATTGCTGGTCGTAATACTTGCCGGCAGCGCCTGCCGATCTGACACTAGCAAAAACGCGCCGCAAGAGTTGACTGTTGCGGCGGCCTCTAACCTGACCGAGGTGTTCGGGGAAATCGGTCCCCGGTTCACGGCCAAGACCGGCATCCGGGTGGTCTTCAGTTTCGGGGCCACGGCAGATTTGGCGAAGCAAATCGAAAATGGGGCTCCCTTTGATATTTTTGCCGGCGCCGATACAGAGCATGCCGAAAAACTGGAAAATAAAGGCTTGTTGTCGCCGGGAAGCCGCGCGATCTACGCGCGTGGGCGATTGGTAATGTGGTTACCACCAGGCAGCGCCTTGAAAGCCGAGCGCATTCAAGACATAACTGCGAAGCCATTTGAAAGAATAGCGATCCCCAAACCTGACGTGGCTCCTTACGGTCGCGCGGCTGTTGAGAGTCTTCGGGCATTGGGCATTTGGGATGAAATTCAGGGAAGAGTCATTTACGCGCAAAACGTGGCTCAGGCTAAGCAGTATGTGGCGACGGGAAACGCTGAGGTCGCGTTCATTCCTCTTGCCCTCGTGAAGACGGGCGAGGGCAGCTACGTCGAAGTCGGTGAGGAGTTGCACCAGCCCATCGATCAAGCTCTGGGAATCGTCAAAGAGTCACCGAAACAGCAAGCGGCGCGGCAGTTTACCGCCTTCATTATGAGCGCGGAGGGACAAGACCTGCTGGCTGGTAAAGGGTATCGCCGACCGCCGCCCGATCAGCCTCGGGACAAGTTTAGGTGAATGGCGGCAGGCATGTTACCTTCCCCGTGGTTAAACCCTGATTCTGCGGCTTTTGGCTATGGCTTCTGCCTATGTACGCCAACGCACATAACTGGTATGCTGCTCCCGAATAAATCGCCCCTGACAGAATTTGGAACGACTAGTCCCCGTTCTTTGTCCTCCAAACTTCAAACACGACCGCACCAGGGTAATCAGTTTGGGCTCTTAACTGTGGTAACTGATTGACGAGAAGAGAGAGTCTATGAAAATTCTACTGTACAACCCTGACAACGGTGTGACGCGAAACTTCATGCCCCACCTCTGGATGTTTTTACTCCAGGAACTTACCCCGCCCGGCCATGAAGTGATTCTAATTGACGGCAACGCCAAGGCTATGAGCGACGACGAGATCGTGCAATACGTTAAGGAGCACGAGATCGGACTGGTCGGTATCGGTGCCATGACCAGAATGGTGGCGAAGGCGTATCGCGTTGCCGCCGCGCTGCGCGCCGCCGGCGTAAAGGTAGTCATGGGCGGACCACACGTCACGGAATGTCCTGACGAAGCGATCGGCAGAGACGGCGGACCCCGCTATGCGGATGCAGTGGCTTTGGGTGAGGCAGATGAAACGTGGCCGTTGATTGTCGAAGATGCTGCGCGCGGCGAACTCAAGGAAGTTTACCAGCCTGAGCGGGATGAAAAAGGTGTCGATCGCAAACCGAGCCTGCAGCCTTATCCGGCGATTCCCTGGGAGAAGCTCGACCTGAACCAGTTTAGCCTGGTGCCTAAGATGGCCCGCTCATTCATGTCCGGGCTGGGCGCCGGATGGGGATCCTTTCATGTTGTGCCGATGGAGACCGGGCGTGGCTGCCCTTATGGCTGCGAATTTTGCACCGTCACCGGCTTCTTCGGCGATTCGATTCGCTTCCGCACAAACGAGAGCGTTGTTGACGAGCTTCTGCGGCTCAAAGAGCGCGCCCGCGAGCAGCGCGGCCAGATCGCAGTTTTCTTCATTGACGATAATCTCGCCATCAACGTCAAGCGGACTAAATCGCTGCTGCGAGACATCATCGCGGCCGACGCGCAATTGCCATGGGTCGCGCAGATTAGTGCCAACCTGCTGAAAGACGAAGAGCTGTGCGACCTGATCGCGGCCTCGGGTGGCCAGTGGATTTTTATCGGCATGGAGTCGATTGATCCGGCGAACATGGCGGACGTCAATAAAAACTTCAGCAAGCCCAGCGAATACGGAGCAGTGCTCCAACGGCTGGCGGATCGCAATGTTTATGCGATTACCTCTTTTATTTTTGGTATGGACAACGACACGGTCGGCGTCGCCGATCGCACGATCAAGGAAATCCACTCGTGGCCTCCCGGCTTACCCGTCTTTGGTCAACTGACACCTTTTCCAGCAACTCCGCTTTACGACCGTTTAGCAAAAGCCGGACGGCTGGCGCGCCCGAAGCATTGGATGGACTTCGCCCCTTTCTGGATGGCGCATGCCCCGCTCAAGATGACAATTCAGGAAGCGCGTCAGGAGACCGATCACGCCTGGCGAGTGGCCTATAGTCCCGAACGAAATGCCGCAGCAATCAATTCGATTAGTGAAGCGCCATTTCGCTACCGGCTCAGTCATTTGGTTTCACGCATGTTCTTCCGCGGCATCTATTTCCCACAAATGAATAAGCGTGCCTGGTTGAAACTGGTCTACCAGAACCGGCGCCCGATATTTAGTTTGACGAGAGAAGCCGTCGGGATTTGGCGCGCCCATCGGAAAAACAAAGGGCACGTTGCCGACGAACCCGCGACGGTAATCAATCAACGTAAGGCTGCTTGATCCGCGCTCGATCTTCAAACGCAAGTCCCCAACTCAATCAGCTCGTCTTGCCATTAAGGCCGCGCTACGTAAAACTCTCGTGTGACTTCAACCCGTGAACCGGCCAGCCTGAGCGCGAAGCTCCGCGATTATCTCAGTCTCGAAAGAAACGTTTCAATTGCCTCGGCGGCAGTCTTCCTGCTTGGACTCGGCGAAGAGCTCTGGAAAAAGTTTCTTCCCAAATATCTTGAAGCCCTCGGGGCCAGCACGCCGATCATCGGGCTCTTCGGAACTGCGGAAGACTTCTTCGACGCCATCTACCAATACCCTGGCGGTTGGATTGCGGACCGGCTTGGGCGCCGGCGCGCCTTTCTGATTTTTGTCGCACTCGCCTCCACCGGATATGTTGTCTACTACTTCGCCTTCTCCTGGCCGCTTGTTTTTGTCGGTCTCGCCCTGGCGATGGCCTGGCAGAGCATGGCCTCGCCTGCCATCTTTGCAGTCATCGGCGATTCCCTGCCGCCCGATCGGCGCGCGATGGGATTCACGCTGCAGTCAATTCTCAAACGCGTGCCAATCGTGATTGCTCCGATCATCGGAGGCGCCATGATTATGTCTCTGGGAATTGTCAAAGGCGTACACGCCGGACTCCTCATCACGCTCGCCCTCGCCGCCTTCACTCTTCTGCTGGTCTTGAAAGTGAACATTGTTGTCAAAGCTTCGGCGCCCACGAACATCGCCGGCGTGTGGCGTTCCTTCCATTCCGCTCTCAAGCGGCTGTTAATTTCCGATGTGATCATCAGAATGTGTGAGGGCATGACCGGTGTCTTAATGATTCTTTACGTCACCAACGTGCAGCACTTCAGTACTGCTCGTTATGGAACACTGGTCGCAGTTCAGATGATCGTTTCGATTCTCGTATATATTCCAGCGGGCAAGATTGCCGACCACATAGGGCGCAAGCCGTTTGTGATCGTAACTTTTCTCAGTTTTGCTTTGTTTCCGCTGGCAGTAGTGCTTGCTCCCAACTTTGGTTTTCTTGTGCTTGCCTTCGTGATTGGCGGTTTGCGAGAGATAGGCGAACCATCGCGCAAAGCCATGATCGTCGACTCAGCCCGCGAGGATTTGCGGGCGCGATCCGTTGGCCTCTATTACCTGATTCGCAGCCTCTCGATCACTCCGGCCGCAGCTATCGGCGGCCTGCTTTGGAAAATCTCACCGGAAGTTCCGTTCGCAGTCGCGGGTGTTATTGGCTTGGTTGGGACAGTTGTCTTCACCTTAACAGTTGAAGAGAGATACGCGAGTTAAGCTGTGCCCTGCAACTGAACAAATCCGCGCGCACTCTCAAACTATTCGAGCCCAAGGTTTGTCCCGCTGTTCGCCTTTAGATGTAGTACTATGCTTCCGCGGTCGAGCCCCCAAGACTAAACCGCCAAGGATTTGTTTTTAATGGGAAACTTCCTCGCGCGAAGTGCGGTCGCGGTCTTGCTGGCTGTCCAGGGCATTTGTCCGACTCTCGCCTTCCCTCAACAGAGTGCCAGCCAAAAACAGTCCTCGACTCAACAAACAAAGACGAGTTCAGAGAAAGCACCCGCCAGGAAACCGCCTGGCGATTGGCAGATCGGCGAGCCGCTAACAATCTTCGATAAATCCGCTTCGGAGTCTTCAGTTAAGCAAACTCCGGCGATCGCTGTACTGGCTGGAGCGGAACCAACGATTCGCGTCGCCCTCGCCACCGATGTGCGCTCGGCTACAGTTTCAACCAACGGACATCTCATGAACGCGAGTGACGAGGGTTCAACTCTCGTGGCTCTGGATGTTGCTCGCGTCCGTCTCGAGCCGCGTTTGCTTTCCCCCCTTGCGCCCGTTGATAACACCGACGCCTTTCGCGTCCAACTTGCGGGGCTAGCTACGCGCGAGGACGCCGAAGAGAAAGCCAAAGAAGTTAAGGAAGCGAGCGGCGAAGACTCGCAAATTATTTTAGACACTGAGACAAAAACGTGGGGACTGCTGGTTGGCGCACAGCGCCCACAGCTCGCCGCGGAAGAGTTGAGTGCCCGACTCGAAAGTGCCGGATTGGATGCGACAGTTACTGCCGCTGGCGGGGCTGCAGGAAACGCTGCCGCTCAAGTCCCGCTGATGGAAAAAACCAGCTCGACTCGCAGCGTCCGCCCCGCGGCGCGGTTCAGTCTGCCAACTCGCGAAGTAGTCGCTTCGGCTCCGGGCGCTGGTCGTCTCTTTAGTTCCAGCGCGCCAGTGACCTTTGCGTCAGACAGTGAAACAACGCCCGTAAGGTTTGACGACCGTCCCTATCGCGGCCGCATCGAAGTCTTCACAAACACGCGCGGCGCCCTTACGGTTGTTAACGTACTGGGCCTTGAAGACTACGTTAAGGGCGTAGTTCCAAATGAACTTTCAGCCGGTGGCTTTCCCCTGCTCGAAGCACATAAGGCCCAGGCGATTGCCGCCCGCACGTATGCGTTGCGGAATCGCGGACAGTTTATGGCGCAGGGCTACGACCTGCTGCCAACCACGCGCTCGCAGGTGTATCGCGGTTTGGTTTCCGAGAATGCGCTCTCGTCACGCGCGGTTGATGAGACGCGCGGAATTATTGCGACCTTCGACGGTGAGCCGATCAACGCCTTGTACACCTCGACCTGCGGCGGACGCACCGAAGATGCGGGAAACATTTTCAACGACGCTGTTCCCTACTTGAAGGCGCGCGAGTGTGCCGCGGAAGGTCGCGCCGCGCTCGCGACTTTTACAATCAAGACCAGCCGCGATCCTGCCGAACTCAAAGAGGACCAGAACGTGCCGTTGGCGCGCGACGTCGCGCTGCTGGCCATCCAGAGCTTCACTTCACTGCGGAAGATTTCTGATTCATGGCTCAAGGATGAGGCCGAGGTTCCTGAGGTTCGCAGTTGGCTGGCTTCAGTTGCGCGGCTTGCCCACCAGGTCGCGCCCACCGTCACTGAAGATGTCAACAAACCACCGGCATTTGCCACGGCGCTGACCCTTGCCGCGTATGGCGAGAGTCGCGGCGGCACTCTCCTGAACAACGCCGACGTTGATTATTTCTTAGCTGTGCGCGACGCCTCCGACATTCCTGCGGCCAACCGCGCTGACGTGGCAATGTTGATCCGGGACGGCTATTTAGCAATTCTCCCCGATGCCACGCTGCGTCCTCGCGAGCCAATTTCGCGCGCCCGCGCTATCCATTCGATTGCCCGTCTCCTGGAAGTTCGGAATCTGCTGCAACTTCAGAAAGGGTCAGCACGGCCAACCGCGGACAATTCGCTGGTGCTGCGCAGCACCAGGGGTAAAGACCAGCCGCTGCGGGTTAGTAGCGACGTTTTTCTGTTTCGCCAAATTGGGGAAACCGTTTACCCAGTTCGCTCGGTCGCATTGGTTGGCGGTGAGCCAGTAGTATTTCATGTCAACACCGCTGGCGAGGTTGATTACCTGGACGTGCGGCCCGCACCCAATGGCGCTGCTGCTGATCGCTTCTCGCCGTTTACTAACTGGACCACTGATTTGTCCCTCGGGCAGGCACAAGCGCGGCTGGGACACTTCGCGAGCGGCATTGGATCGCTGGTTGATTTGCGGGTAGTTGCGCGCGGGCGGTCCCGTCGAGCTATCGACCTCGAAATCGTCGGCAGCGAAGGAACGCGTCACGTACTCGGCGGACGCATTCGTTCCGCGCTTGGTTTGCGCGAGCAACTCTTCGTTATCGAGCGCAAATATGACGAGAACGGGCGCGTTACTGGACTCACTTTTCTCGGGCGCGGGTGGGGACACGGCGTTGGCATGTGCCAGGTCGGCGCTTATGGCCTCGCGAAACAGGGCTTTTCCTACGATCAAATCCTCAAGGCTTATTACACGGGGATTGAACTCACACGAATGTATTAAGGTAAACTGTTCAAGTTTGATTCGTTTGTTGTAACGCTCGACTAAGCAACGGAAAAGGAGATCCGCACTGTGTCTGCGCAACAACCCCCAAGCAACGAGCCATTCATTCCGCCACCGCCGCCCGTAACGGGTAATTCGATGTACTCTCGGGAAGTCTTGGGCGTCAAAGCGGCAGAGGTCGCCAGCGATGCCAAAAACGCCCTGATTATGAGCATCGTCGGATTGTTTTGCTTTGGTTTTATTTTTGGCATTCTTGCCTTTCGCAAAGCAAACCAGGCGCTCGAAACTATTTCCATTTACGACGTCGCGCAGGAAAAGCGGAGCCTGGCGATGGCTGCCAAGATCATAGGCATCCTCGACATTATTCTCTGGGTACTCGCACTCGTGGCCAGGTTTGCCCTCAGATAACCGCCCTCGTATTGCAAAAGATTCCTTGCATGTTAGTGCTTGGCCGGTTATTCGGTCGAAGCTCAGTGATGCGTGTCTTCTTTGATAGATTCCTGTGCAAGTTCACGTGGAAGTATGCGGATTTATGGCCTCCAAGGATTGAAATGTGCGTTTCTCTCGCAATCAAATCATCGGCACCTTGATCCTGCTCGCGCTCCTCTGGATCGTAATTCTCTACCGCATGCTATTCTCTCGCGCGTGAGCGCAGATCAATCGCAAACAGAAGGGCAAGCTGCTCGCCCTCCCGGCGTAATCGCAATAGTTGGCCCAACTGCTTCCGGCAAGAGCACGCTCGGAATCGCAATCGCCCTCCATCTGGACGGAGAGGTCATCAACTGCGATTCGGTCCAGGTGTATCAGGGCATTCAGATCGCTACGGCCAAAGTTCCTAGCGCTGAACGTCGCGGCGTTGCTCATCACCTGATAGATTTTGTTTCTCCAAAGATCAACTACACCGCCGGCGACTGGGCCCGCGAAGCAGCCACGGTAATTGAAGACATTCAACGACGGGGCCGCGTGCCGATCCTGGTCGGCGGCACCGGACTCTACCTGCGCGCCTTCCGCAACCCTTTCTTTGCCAGTCCACAAACAGATGACAACCTGCGTCGCAGATTAAACGAGTTGCGGGAACAGCGCGGAGCGGAACACCTTCATGCAGTGTTGCGCCGGCTTGATCCCGAGAGCGCGGCGGAACTCTATCCGCGCGATTGGCCGCGGGTGCAACGCGCTATCGAAGTTTATCTGCAAACTGGCGAAGCGATGTCAGGCAAGAAGCACCTGCGGCCCGCAGCGCCCGACAGTGCTCAAACGTTACGGCTGATCGTCTTAAATCCTCCACGCGCAGCGCTCTACCAGCGAATCAATGAACGCACTGAACAGCATTTCGCAGCGGGGCTCCGTGAGGAAGTGCAGACGCTATTGGCCGCGGGCGTTCCCGCCGCTTCGAATGCACTCGGCGCCCACGGCTACCGACGCGTGGTTGAATACCTTGAAGGCAAGCGCGATCTGGCCAGCGCGATCGAGCAAACGAAGCTCGACGTGCGCCATTACGCGAAGAGGCAGTTAACCTGGTTTCGTCGTGAAGCGGGAGCAGAGTGGTTTGCGGGTTTTGGCGAGGATGAGCAGATTCAGCAATCCGTTTTGCAAGCGCTCGCCAAGTTAGTTGGTTGAGCTGCCGACTCGCTCGAACTCCAACATTCCTTTAAACTCTTTGAGTCAAACTCAAAACAAGAATGAGGAATGAGTGACGGGAACCTTTATCACATTCGAAGGAATCGACGGCAGCGGCAAGTCTACGCAGTTGCGCCTGCTCGCCAACTTTCTCAGCCAGGCAGGCTGCGAGGTCTTGTTGACTCGAGAACCCGGCGGCACGCCCGTTGGTAATCGTCTCCGGGCGGCATTGCTGGATGCGCAGGAAGAAGTTGATCCGCTTACCGAACTGCTCGTGTTCGCAGCCGATCGCGCGCAGCATGTTCGTCGCGTGCTCCGGCCGGCGCTGCAATCTGGCCGAATCGTTTTCTCAGATCGTTACGCTGATGCTACTCGGGCTTATCAGGGCGCCGGTCGCGGCTTTGCCCCGGAACTAATTGCAGAAATCATTCAGCTAGCTACCGAAGGGCTGAAGCCGGATTTGACGATACTCTTCGACCTGTCGGTTGCCGACTCGACTAGCCGCACGCGCCGGCGGGGCAACGGCACCCACCGAGGCGATCGACTGGATGCCGAAGACGACGATTTTCACATGCGCGTGCGCGCCGCATATTTGCGACTGGCACAGGCTGAACCCGAGCGCATAAAGATCGTAGACACAAATCAAGCCTTGGAATTGACTCAAGAGCAGGTAAAAGAGATCGTCCTTCCCTTCCTGAGAAGCAGGGGTCACATCTCTAGAGCAAACTGTTAGTTTGCGAAAGGTTCGGCGCCACTCAGTCGAGCGGGCGGGCCACCCATCGCAAACTAACAGTTTGCGTTAAACTGGTCGAAAGTCACCAATCATATGTTTGATCAACTGACCGGCAACGAGCGCGTCAAATCCTTGCTCAGGAGAATTCTGGAAGCGCAGCGCGTTCCGGGCGCCCTGCTTTTTACCGGCGAAGACGGCATCGGGAAAAAACTCTTCGCGCTTGAGATTGCGAAAGCTCTGAATTGCCGCACGCCACTAGGCGTCGAAGGTTGTGGCGCCTGTCCCCCGTGTAAACGCATCGCAAAGTTTAACTATCCTCAGAGCGTCGACTCAGATGATTGGAAAGAGATTATCTGGACTGATCATCCTGATGTGGGAATGGTGGTTGCGCCCAAGCGGGTCTTGCTGGTCGACCAGATGCGGCAAATAGAACGCGAGGCCAACTATCGCCCTTACGAAGGCAAGGCGCGTGTGTTCTTGATTGAGGATGCCGACAAACTAAACGACTCGTCGGCCAACGCGCTGTTGAAAGTTCTGGAAGAGCCGCCGCATACGTCGCACATCGTGCTTTTGACTTCGCACCCGGGCATGTTGCTGCCGACGATTCATTCCCGCTGTCAGACGATCCGTTTCGCGCCCGTGTCAGCAAACGAAATAGAAACTCATTTACTGCAAAACAAAATTGCGCACGCCAACGAAGCCCGCATGCGCGCGCGCGTTGCCCGGGGCAGTCTGGGCCGTGCGGTGAGTGATGAATTCGACAGCTACGTTGAAATGCGCGCCGGGATGCTCAAGGTTTTGCAGGCGCTGGCGATGAGCGATGACCGAGTTCAGCTCTTGCGATCGGCCGAAGCATTAAACGATGCGCGCCACAAAGACGAGTACGAAGCGCGGCTGGATATTCTCGAAGCCCTAATTAGAGACGCCTGGTTGCTCGCGCTACACGCGCCTGCCGAGGGCGTTGTAAATGAAGATCTGCTGCCGGAACTCAAGAAGATCGGCGTGCAATTGGACGGCGCGCGCCCGGCAGGTTGGCTCTCCCAGATCGAAGAACTGCGCGAACAACTGATCGTCAACATCAATCGCAAGTCTGCTACTGATGCCTTGTTTCTCACCATGGCAGCCGCGGCGCCACCACTCGAAAGAAAGCGGTTCGTGCCGAAGTAGCTCGCCTGCGGGACAGCCCGTCGCGTCTATCTAGTTAGAACAACCGCGCTTTGGTATAGTCACCGGAATGATTCCTCAGAACTTCGCCGACGCCTTTGAGCGGATAAAAGAACTCGCATCCATCTTCAGCCAGAACGAAGAGCGTTACCTTTCGCCGGGTTACTCCGAAGCCCAGGCGCGTCTTGATTTCATCGACAAGTTTTGGATCGCTCTCGGGTGGGACGTTGGCCATGAGAATCAAACTCGTACCTACAAGCAGGGTGAAAAGGCAAAGCGGGGAGTCGTGGCGATATATTTCCGACAGTACTGATCAACGAAGCCACGCTCGAATGGTTCAGCTCGTCACTCAAATGCTCGACGCAAAGCAGCAGCTAGCCGCTGCCCAGACGGAACGAGACAAATCCTTCTACGAAAGCAAGTGCGCCACGCTCGACCGCCAGATCGACAACCTGGTCTATGAACTCTACGATCTCACGCCTGAAGAGATCGCCATGGTTGAAGGTGCAGCCTCAAATTGAGTTATAATCCGTTGCGCATTAGGGAGGGGCCATGGAAACCATTTATCAACTAAACGCGGACGATCTAAACGAAGATTTTCTGGAAGGACTGAAAGCATCTTTCAAGCACAAGGAAATTGAGATCGTCGTTTATGAGCGTGACGAGACAGCTTACCTCCTGCGCTCACCCTCGAACCGCGCCCGATTGCTCGAGTCAGTCGCCGACGTAGAACAGAATCGCAATCTCGTCATTCCTGATCAGGAACCGTTTCAGGACGATTGCATTCCAACAATCGGCCTTTGAGCAATACAACGAGTGGGCAAAGAGAGATAACAGACCTTCGAACGCTTAAGGCGTCTCATCACCGAAACGGCCAGGACTCCATTCGCCGGAATCGGCAAACCCGAACCACTTAAACGCGAACTCTCAGGCTATTGGTCTCGCCGTATCACGGATGAGCATCGGCTCGTCTACAAGGTTACTGAAGACCAACTCATCATTGCCTCGTGCAAATATCATTACGAATAGAAGAGTGCTGGCCTAACGGAAGAGGCGACTGGCTGTCACTACTTCTTCCTCGGCAGAGGAATCAGCATCGACACTTCGCGCTTGTATTCCCGGTAGGCCTCCCCATGCAGGTCAATCAAATCACGCTCTTCGATCTGAAGTGCGATGAGAATGTAGGCGGTCGTACCGAGCGCGAAAACCAGGTGGCCCACGGTCATGCGAGGCGTGGCCCAGAAAGCGATGATGAAACCAAGCATAATCGGGTGGCGCACAAACTTGTATAAGCCTGGCGTTTTGAAACCCGAGTAAGTGTAGGCCTTTCCGACCTGGTTCAAATACACTTGCTTCAGGCCAAACAAATCGAAGTGACCAATCAGAAAAGTGCTCACCAGCACTATCCCCCAGCCCGCGTAGAAGAGCACCTGAAGCACCAAACTGGCGACAGTATTCTTCACACTCCAGATAATTCCCAGGAGAGGCTGCCATTGCCAAAACAAGAGCGCGAGTAACAAGCTCGCGAGCAAGACGTAGGTGCTGCGTTCGATCACTTGCGGAACGATCTTTGTCCAGGCCTTCTTAAACCCGGGCCGCGCCATCACGCTGTGCTGTATGGCAAACATCCCCAGCAAGACAGCGTCAATGATCAGCGACGTGGTGAAAGACCCCTCCACGCCCGAATCGATCGACTTAGGAACAAACACGTTTCCAACAAAGCCTATCGCATACAGGAAAGTGACGAAGAAGATCAGGTAACTCACCAGACCATAAACAAAAGCAAGAATGCTGCCCATGATGCAAGTCTCCTTGGGGGGTTAAGGGCGTCTTATAACCTACTTACAAGCGCAAGTATTGTTTCGCATTTTGCGGTTCGTAATTGTGAACTTTAAATTAGTGCGGGTAAAAAGAAATCGGCGGTGCATTCCTACCACCATCGGATGGCGGCGTCAATCATTTTGCGGAACTCGTGGCCCGACTTCCCGGTCCGTCAAACAAAAAAAGCCGCCCACATCTGGTGGGCGACTTTCATTTGGAAGGTTCTTTTTCTGCTACGACTTCATGCTCACCAGCTCAGGCTCCGCAGTTATCTTTTTCGCCTCGATTTCAGCCAGCAATTTTTCAGTCTCCATAACGAAGGCCTCAACGATGTCTTCGCCGGCAACTTTGCGCATTGGCACGCCGTCTTTGAAGATCATGCCGACGCCGCGGCCGAAGGTAACACCGAGTTGCGAGTCGTGCGCTTCGCCGGGTCCGTTAACAGCGCAACCCATAATCGAAAGGTGGAGCGGTTCTTCGACGTGGGCGAGCCGGCGTTCGATCTCGGTTACGATCTCCACGAAGTTATCGACATCGAGACGGCCGCAGGTGGGACAGGCAACTACGGTCACACCGCGGGAACGCAAGCCCAGCGATTTAAGAATCTCCCAAGCGACGCGCACCTCTTCCTGTGGCTCGGCGGCCAGCGAAACGCGAATCGTGTCGCCGATACCTTCGTGCAACAAAATACCCAACCCGATTGAAGACTTGATCGTACCGCCAAAAGCGGTGCCGGCTTCGGTAACGCCGAGATGAAATGGGTAGTCGACCTTCTCGGCCAACAGCCGATAGGCGGCGACTGTGCGATGAACGTCGGACGCTTTCAGTGAGATTATCGTGTCAGTGAAGTCGAGGTCTTCGAGAATCTGAATGTGGCGCAAAGCCGACTCAACCATTGCTTCCGGAGTTGCGGTGCCATACTTCTTCAATAGATCCTTTTCCAACGAACCGCCGTTGACGCCAATGCGAATCGGAACCTTCTGCGCCTGCGCCGCACGCACCACTTCGACGATGCGCTCGTGCTTGCCAATATTTCCCGGATTGAGCCGGAGTTTGTCGATGCCGGCATCCAGCGCCATCAGCGCCAGCTTGTAGTGAAAATGAATATCCGCAACCAACGGCACATCCGGCACCCGCTTGCGAATCTCCTTCAATGCCACCGCCGCATCGTTATCGGGAACTGCCAGGCGCACTATCTCGCAACCCGCGCGCACCATCTCCTCGATCTGCGCAACCGTGGCCGAAACGTCGGCGGTGTCGGTCTTGGTCATTGACTGCACCACTACCGGCGCGCCACCACCAACCTGAACGTCCTTAACTTTTACTGCTTTCGACTTTCGCATAAATGTTTAAGTTTCGAGTTCCAAGTTCCAAGTTCCAAGTTCGAAGAAAAGCTCTTAACTTGAAACTCGGAACTCTAAACTTAAAACTATTTTCCCGGCGTCGCTGCAGCGGGTGCGTTATTGCCGCCTCGCCAAATCGATGCTTGTTTCAAAACGTCATTGGTAATCACAAAAACCATCAGCAGCAGGACCATGACAAAACCAACCTGCTGAATCCGGTCGCGCACACGCAGGGACAGCTTCATGCCCAGCGGCGCCAGGATCGCCTCAATCAACAATATGAAAATCGCGCCCCCATCCAGCACCGGAATCGGTAGCAGATTGAAGATGCCGAGATTCAGGCTCAAGAAGCCCAACGTCGAAAAGAATCCACCCCAGCCAAATCTTTCAACTGCCGAACCCGCCGCTTTGTAAATCCCAACTGGTCCAGACAGTGTGTTACGCGCAGAACGTTGGCCGGTAAAGAACTGGCCTACCGCTTTTCCGGTTAACCGCAGGATCTCAAGATTGGATTTTACGGCATAAGCAGAAGCGGCTCCGAGACTGGGCTTGATCAACGGGAAATCGTCTGCGGGCCCAATTCCCAACCGCTCGATACCGTCAGCTAACCGGCGAGGAGTTGCAGTGACGTCCTGCTTCTGACCCTTGCGCTCGATGGTGAGCGTAATCGCTTCCGACCGGTGTTCCCTGATGAACAAACTGACGTGTTCCTGGCTTCGCACTGGCTGGCCATTAATGGCCACCAGTCGATCGCCTATTTGAATGCCTGCCTGCGCAGCCGGTGCATCCTTGGTTACGTCACGAACGATCACCGGGTAGCCACCGTTGTCAGGTACCAGATCCAGTGAGCCGATGGTTTCGCCTTCCTCAGTGCGACTGGTCGGACTAATAGTGAGGGGCACCCGCTGACCGCCACGCTCAACTACGAGCGGCAAGGCATGACCGGGAGACAAGAGCGCGTCGCCACGAATCGTGTCCCACTCCGGATTCTCGGTGCCGTTGAAGGATACGATCCGATCACCCGATTGCAGTCCGGCAGTTTGCGCCGCGCCGCCCGAGGCCACGTAACTGACGATTGGCGCCGGACTCAACGGCACTCCATACATCAGTGCCCCAACCAGTGGAATAGTCAGCGCGGTAATTACGTTCATCACCGGCCCGGCCAGGGCCACCAGCACTCGCTGCCAGCGGGGACGAAGATCGAAGCGCTCCTGTGGCGGAATATCAGAGGCGCCGTCGCCCTCGAGTGGCGCGTTTGATTCATCGCCACCTAGCTTGACGTAGCCGCCTAACGGAATTGCCGAGACGCGATAGTCTGTTGGCCCCCACTTCTTGCCAAAGAGGCGTGGCCCAAAGCCGACTGAAAATGTCTCAACGCGAATCTTGAAAAGTTTTGCAACGATGAAATGGCCAAACTCGTGGAGGACAACTGCGGATCCGAGGATAAAGATGAAGGCCAGTGGGTATATCAGGTAGCTCATTTATAAGATCTCTTTCCGAAGTCTGCAAAAACTCAATTCAGCACCGGCTTAGAATCCAGAAACGCGCAACCGGGTTGCTGCAATCGAGTTTACGCGGAGGCTACGGGCGCGTCAAACGGTACTTTCGACGCCCTGTGCACACAATTTCGCCTCGGCGCGGTGCCCGGGCTGAGCTGAAAAGAGCGTTTTAAGCCAGTAGCGACGCAGGTTTTGTCGCCTTTCTTATTTCATCAGCAGCGGCTTCTCGTGCGGCGCGGTCGGCCTCGAGGATGGTGGCGAGTTCGGTTGCAGGCAGCGAGTGATGGCGATCCATTACTGCTTTGATGACCAGGGGAATGTCCGTGAGGGTGATGCGTTCGTCGATGAACGCCTGCACCGCCTCTTCGTTTGCCGCGTTCATAGCGGCCGGCAACGTGCCGCCTTCGCGCAGGGCGCGATACGCAAGCGCGATGCAGGGAAAACGATCAGTATCAGGCGGTTCGAAGTGCAGCCCTGACAAAGCGGCCAGATCCAAGGGCGGCAGTTCCGAGACCTGCCGGTCTGGATAGGTTAGCGCATACTGAATCGCATGGCGCATGTCAGTAATTCCGAGTTGCGCGATCACGGAACCATCCACCAGTTCAATCATTGAATGGACGACGGATTCCGGGTGTACGACGATATCAATTTGGTCCGGCAAGAATCCGAAGAGCCAGTGGGCTTCGATAACTTCAAGACCCTTGTTCATTAAAGTGGCGGAGTCAATCGTGATCTTCGCGCCCATATTCCAGGTCGGATGACGCAGGGCTTCGGAAACCGTCGACTCCTGCATTTGTGCCGTGGTCTTCGTGCGAAAGGGTCCACCGGAAGCGGTGAGAATGATGCGTCGAACCTCTGATCTTTTCTCGCCGCGGAGGCATTGGTGCAACGCATTATGTTCGGAGTCAACCGGCAACAACTCCGCACCTGACGCATGCGCCGCCCGCGTCATCAACTCACCGGCCATCACCAGGGTTTCCTTGTTCGCAAGAGCCACTCGCTTCCCTGCCTCAAGCGCGCGCAGTGTTGGCACAAATCCAACCGCGCCGACTGTGGCGGAGACTACACAGTCGGCCTGGCTGTGTGTGGCGACCTCGATCAAACCCGCTTCGCCAACAATGATGCGAGGCAGATCGATGTCTTTCCCAAAGAGGCGGGCGCGCAGATCATGGGCCGCCGCTTCAGTATCCACTGACACGAGCTCCGGCAAATGTTTGGCTATCTGGTTCGCGAGGACTTCGACGTTGTGACCCGCGCCCAGCGCTACCACGCGGAAGCGTTCGCCGCCGAGCGACTCGACCACGCGTAAAGTATTGCAGCCGATCGACCCCGTGGAGCCGAGAATTGCAATCCCTTTTGGTTTTGTGTCGACACTCATATCAGGCCGCTAACCTCAAAACAGAACTTCGAAAAGTCTTCCAGATTTGCGACGTCGGACCTGGAGCATCGTAGGGATTGAGCAGGTCGATTGTCTCACCAGCTTGATTTCGGTAGGAGGCCGCAGTTACTCGCCACGGATGGCCGCTGCGGAAAACTAATTCGACAGATGCGTTTACTTCTTTTCGTTCACCAATAACTTTGAAATTTAGTTCGGCTGAGCCATCGCCGTTAGTGGTATTGATGTTACCAGTCACAAATCTTCCGAAGCCTTTAACTTCGCCAAGGTCCTGTTTCAGTTTCTCATTGTTCCTGAGAAACTCCTTCGCAATAACGGCGGCTTCGCTGTTATCTATGGTGTAGAAGACCATCCCCAGAATTCCGCCGATGAAGAGCACAACCAGCAAGACCAGCACAATCACTACGGACACAATGATGATTACTATCTTCCTGGTGGTCATGTTTAAGGCAGTCTCGTGCTGAAATAGAAGTGAGCAAAATAGTAGATGAGCGGCGCGTTGAAGAGCAAGCTATCCAAACGATCGAGTGCGCCGCCGTGTCCGGGCAATATCTTGGCCGCATCTTTAGCGCCAGCTCCTCGCTTTAGGGCGCTCTCCGTTAGATCGCCGAATATTCCGAGCACGGTCATGACAGCCGCAAGCGGCAGCGCCCACTTAAGCGGCAGCTCGCGAAAGAACCAAAAATGTGCAACGGTTGCCAATACCAGAGCCGCCACCATGCCGCCGACCACGCCCTCCCAGGTCTTTCCCGGACTAATTTTCGGCGCTAGTTTGTGCTTGCCCATTGTTCGGCCGCTGTAATACGCACCGGTGTCTGCACCCATGAGCACGAGGAAAAAGAAGGACAATAGGTGGGCGGATAGTTGTTGTTCGAAACCAGTGCGCACGGCAACCAGATGCGACCCCAGGAAAACTACGTAGAGCACGCCCAGTATGGTAGCTCCCGTGGAGGCAATCATTTTGTCGAAGGGAGCGCCGCGCAGCGTAGCCGCGATCAAAGTGCCGACAGTTAACACGATGAAGAGGAGCACAATCGTCTGCACATCCAGGCGACTCTGCATCGGGTCGGGAGTGGCGAAATAGAAAACCGTGAAGAGCGCTGCGCCACCGAGGTAACCTGCGGCGGCGTCCGGCTTCAAATCTTTCTTTCTTGCCAGAACATAAAACTCGTAAAGTCCGAAGATCATCGCCGCCGCCGCCAGCACAACGAACAACGGTTGCAACCACGGAATTAAGATGGACGCGATGAGAATGGGTAGGGCGATTAGCGCGGTTAGGATTCGTTGCATTCAGATTCCATCAAAACCACAAAAGAATTTCCATTTCTCCATTTGTCATTTAGTCGTAGTGACAGTGATGAATGAAGGAACGAATGGGAAATGAGAAATGGAAAATGACATATGGAAAATCTTACTCGGACTTCTCCCCGCTCTTAATTCTCTACCCGGAAGGTTGTCAGTGACCGGTCGAGAATCGGGTCCAGGAAGTCCTTATCACCAACCAGGCAGGTAAAGGTAACTATTATTTTCCTGCCGCCTTTTAACTCGAAGTAATACTGAGTGCTTTGAATTAGAAGGCCCTTGTATTCAGTCTTAAAGATCACTTTGATTCCACGTAGACCCGAATCAGTAAGAAAATCTGATTGACCTACCGCCTCCGTCGAGGTCGCGCCCAGCTTTTCGACATTCTCTTTGGCGAGAATAAGTTTTCGCGCCAGCGCCTCATACTCGGCCAGGCTGGCTTCGCTGGTCTGCTCCTTAATGTTGAGATTGGGCGCGAAGTTGTTTGCAGCGGTCCCAAAAAACAATTTGTATTTTTCGCCCTCACTTTCCTTAATACTCCAGCCATCGGGCGGGCAAAATGAAAACCCGGCGCCTGACTCGAGATAGCGCAAGCAAGTTCCCTGCGCTGCTCCGGTGGCAGCGAAAGCCAAAAGAAGGGCGGCGGCGATTAAAGCCTTTTTCATAACGATGATGTTCCTTCTTTGATGCGCTTGCATAACTATTTGTTGGCAACGAGCTTCAACCCACCAAAGCGACGATCACGACGCTGATAATCGACCACCGCCTCAAGCAGATGCGCGCGACGAAAGTCAGGCCAGAGCGTATCGGTCACGTAGATCTCGCTGTAAGCCGCTTGCCAGAGCAGGAAGTTAGAGATGCGCAACTCACCGCTGGTGCGAACGAGCAGATCGAGATCGGGCATTGTCCTGGTGTAGAGTTCGTTGGCGATTCGCTCCTCGGTCAATTCGTCGGGAGCGCTTCCCTCGTCCAAAAGCCGGCGCACAGCGGCGCGACACGCATCGGTGATCTCAGCACGTCCCCCGTAGTTGAGCGCCACGGCCAGGATCATCCCGGTGTTTTTTGCGGTGCGTTCCGTTGCGCGCTCGATCTCAGTGCGCACATTTTTTGCGAGCGCGCCAGTGCGACCAATTGTTTGGAAGCGAATATTTTGCTTGTCGATCTCATTCAACTCGAGACGTAGATAGCGACGCAACATGCGCATCAGCGCGTCGATCTCATAGCGCGGGCGTTTCCAGTTTTCAGTGGAGAACGCGTAGAGCGTTAATGCTCCGAGGCCCAGGCGCGCGCCCGTATCAACCGCGGCGCGGACAGCTTCTACGCCGGCACGATGGCCGACTATGCGCGGCTGGCTCCGTTTCGCCGCCCAACGCCCGTTGCCGTCCATGATGACCGCAACATGGCGCGGCAGGCGCTCCCAGTCAATCGACGCCAGCAACCGCTCTTCGCGACTGCCGGCCTCAATAAGTCCGTTGAAATCAGAAAGCATATCTACGCTCTAACGCGGCGAGCATCTTATCAGCAAAAGACTACTCATAGCGCACTGAAACCAGCGTTAGGCCACAGGCGGGCGCGGTCGCCCCGGCAAGCGAGCGATCGCCCACGTCTATCGCGCGCTTGATTGTTGCGACATCCACTTCGCCGCGCCCGACGGCCATTAGAGTGCCGGCTATCGATCTCACCATGTAGCGAAGAAAGCCTTCGGCGCTCACGGTCATTTCAACCAGGCGGCAACGGGCGCGCTCATCCCAGCGCGCGACTATCGTCAAAGCAGTGATGGTGCGCAGCTTCGTTTCCGAATCAGACTGTGCCGAGGAGAAGGCGGTCCAGTCGTGTGCACCGACAAACACTCTCGCACAATCCGCCATGCGTTCAAGATCCAAAGGACGCGCGTCGTGATGCGCATAGCGGAGCCAGAACGGAGATATCACTGGACCATTTACAATCCGATAAACGTAGGTTTTCTCCAACGCAGAATAACGGGCATGAAACTCGTCGGCGACTGTCTCAACCTCCAGCACGCGAACGTCTTTCCCGACATTTCCGTTGATTGCCGCGCGTAATTTCTCAACCGTTATGTCTCTTTCCAGGCGCACACTTCCCACCTGACCCTCCGCATGCACGCCGGCATCCGTGCGACCGGAGCCATGTAGCACTACCTCACGACCTTCGATCAGGGATAGGGCCTTGGTGAGTTCGCCCTGCACCGTTCGCAGTTCGTCTTGCATCTGCCAACCGTGAAAGTCTGTGCCGTCGTATTGGATCGTTAATTTGAGGTTCATTGATGGATCAGTGTGCTGTGCGCAGTGGGCGGTGGGCAGACAAAACCGCCGAGCTTAGAGCCGGAGAGTCCACGGTTCTACGTTTGACCGCCGCGTCTGCCCACTGCTCACTGCCGACTGCCTACTACTTCTTCCGGCTCCCCGGCTTCACCGCCGGCTCGCCACGTTTGCACATTTCGCAAACCGCCGGTTCAACCGCCGGCACATCGAGAGTGGCAAGCGCGATTCGCGGCACGCCAACGTCAGCCTTTGCCGCCGAGCGATCGATGATCGATGCCGCA
>JANLYH010000232.1:0-4382 GCA_031365545.1 Pyrinomonadaceae bacterium
CTATCATCGTTGATTCTGGCCCCGTCATTCTTCAAGCAACAGGAACCGGAATAGCTGCTGGGACTTGCTGTGCCGTGAATTTCAGTGGTGGCACGGTTTCAAATATCGGCGGGATTCCCTCCAATTTCCAAATTGTCTATGGCGGAGCTGGTGACATCACCCTTTCGGGAGGTTCGGGAGACTACGCAGTCGTTTATGCTCCCAATTCGGCCATTACGATCAGCGGAGGCGGAGATTTGTTTGGCGCAGTAATTGGCAGCACGATCCTTAACAGTGGCGGAACGTCGATTCATTACGACCGCGCACTGCAGAACCAGTTGCTGGCTGGCGTTGGTGGATTTCGCTCCATTGGCTTCAGTTGGAACAAGTTCTAAAGATTGGTTCTCGCTATGACCGCTGATCAAAGCGACGGACAAAAAAGAAAGGCCGCGAATCCCGCTCGGGACACGCGGCCTATTTTTTATACGCAAAGACTCAGTCGAGTGTGGAGGTCAATTCATTTGTTTCTTGCGTCGTCTAATTTTCGCTGCCAAGCCAGCCAGTCCTGTTCCCAATAATGCCATGGTCGCCGGCTCGGGCACTTCAGGCGGCGGTCCGTTCAATTGCGCCCCCGAATGAATCAGGACGTTGGCACCAATGACATTGCCAGTAAAAACCAAACCCGAATCTTTGATCTCAATGTCGCGAGAGGGAGCGAGCCAGGTTCCGAAAACAACGGTATCAGCCTTGTTGGCTTTGAGTTCACTTCCCGTATTCGCGAAATTAAAGATCAAGTGGTCTGAGGTAACGCCACCAGCCAGAATGATCTGTGCGTGGCTCAACTGCATTCCTTCAGTAACGTTGACAACGAAGATGTCATTCGCACCACCGTTAAAAGTGATCGACCCGCCATTGATATCGATACCATTTACCGCGATGACATTTGTGCCGCCAACTCCCATTATCACCAGGCTGCTTGTGATGTTACCAAACGACTGCGAAGGGCTAAGCGCAGCGAATGCTGCCGACGCGTTGATGGCATCTTGAAAGGCCCCGGACAATCCGTTCACCGTTGTGGTTCCAGTAACAAAAAAATCCTTGCTGTGTACGTCCGGGTTTGCGCCGGGTGCCAACACAAGATTTCCCTGGACTGTGGACTTCTCCAATGTGCCGTTCCCGCCGCCGATTCCGACATTTCCGTTAACGTTTCCCTGGTTCAGAATTACGCTTTGCGAACCTAAAACCGAATAGTTCGACGCCGAACCAAGGGTTAAGGGATCTGCTTGAGCAACGCTTACAATGGTTAAGGTTGCCAACGCTGCCATACTCACTAAAAACATTTTTTGAAACATTCTGGTCTCCTGCTAGTCGGCTCAGCATCTGTGAAATCTGCTACTAGCTGAAAGCTGTAATCACCGCCCACTTTCAGACAACCGTTAACTCTTGCCAAAGAAAGGGCATAAGAAAAGCCCTCTCGTGTTACCGGAGGGCTTTTCAGTTTCGAGGGTCGCGCCGATATCTCAATATCTCAGATAACCCGACGTCTTCGTCGAACCTTCGCGGCAATAGCGGTTAGGCCCGTACCAAGTAAGAGCATAGTCGTTGGCTCGGGGACGGTGGTGAGATTTTCCTGAGGTCCGCCGGCGCTGCGATCAGTCGGAGTCAAGATGCGAAACTTGCTGAAATCGTAGCCACTAAAATCTTGATTCTGAGCGAGCGCAAGCCAGGCGCCTGCGTTTCCAAAGTCAGGCGTAGCGGCATTAAATAGTTTCCAGATGGCAGTTTGTATTGCGCCGTTTTCATTTGGGTTGAGGGCGAGCTGATCGGTAAGAAACGCTGCTTGCTGATACTTTGACAAGGCATTGGCGGTTCCGCCGTAAAGCGCGTTGGCAACGCCGCTTAGTGTGATTTCGTTGACCGAGACTTCCCACGTTTGGCCCACTCTGACATGCCGGTCAAAACTCACACAAACCATCGTAATGGGATCACCATTCAGAGTGGCCTGGTAAGGTCCCGCGAATTCACCCGGCGCAAACTGTTCACCAAGTTTAATTAGCTTAACTGTGTCGGCCGAAGCGGATGAGGCACATCCTAAGCCGAGCAATAAAGCAAACAGGAAAAGTACGCCAAACTTTCGCATGATCAGAGGCCTCCCAGGGTCTTTTGGTCCGTTCACGTGCTCGCGCTTGATTCGGACCGTATTAAATTGGTGTTCTAGACTTAATCTAAAAGCCCAATGACTCGCCATCTTCAGGAATACCTATAAGGTCAACTTAGCTGACAATCTGAAGCGCCTTAGATTTCATGGTTGTTACATCCTTTCTGGGAACCTCCTACCGATTCCCCGTTTGTTCCAGAATGTAAGTGGACACGCTTAAACGTCGGTTGATACTAAATCATGTCCAATAGGAACTAATTTCAGGTCTAGCATGAGGTAACTTGATGATTCGCCAAACATCCTTTCTCTTTCTTGCTTTTCTCGCCCTGACGGTTCTTGGTGGAACGGCCCGCGCTGATTCGCTAAGCATCGTCAACTCGAATTTCAACGGTACCGCTATTCAGGGTGGCAATACGGTCTGGTTTAGCAGCCACATGAAAGTTGATGGGGTGAGCAGTCAGCCGGTAACTCTGTCCATAACAAGTTCCGTGATCACATTCACCTCGAACGGACAGCTTTTTAGTCTGGTTACACCCGATGCGCGAATCACGTTCAGTCCGACCGCGACCTCCGCTTCCACATCGTTCGACGCTGCGACAAATGCCTGGGTATCGATTATTCCATCCGGCCAGGCAGGTTCGGATCCCTTCATGACCGGCTTAGCTTTTCTGGTGCCAAACGGGGGCCTGCCAGGCGGCATCAATCCGGTTTCGTGGCAAGCTAAATTCTCCAGCGATACTCCGGGAATAAGTGGCTCGTGGCAATGGGGCGCAGCGGTCTATACAAACTTCAGCACTGGTTACAATGCGCTTGGTGTGTTGGCGGCAGACGGGGGGCGCCAGTCAGGCACGCCGATAAATTTTGAGCCTTTCGTAACCGGAGGAGCGCGAGGCGGTGGCGGGTCGAACTTTACGGGCTCGAATAGCGCTACCGGACACTTTACTACTACCCCTGGCGAGGTTCCTGAACCGTCTACGATGCTTCTGCTCGGTACCGGCCTAACAGGCGCGATGGGTTTCCTTCGCAAACGGAGAGCGATAAGGAAAGGTTAATCTCAACCCTAACGAACTTTGCAATTCAGAGGCGCTGCCCATATGAGCAGCGCCTTTTATTTTTTTTTCGACTTCCCAGCACGAAGCTTTTATGATTTATCTCGGACAGCCTGACTGACAGCTGCGGTGCGCCTGGTTGGCCGCTCGCTCGCAAGCTCGCCTATCAGCGCCGGTTCTGCCTGTGCAAGCTCTTTGGGCATTCTTGTGCGCCAGGTTGCATTCCTTGACGCATCGCTTGCGCGCAGAATGATCGTACCTGGGGTGTGGCTTGGGCCATTTGGCAGGTTTCCAGTTTTTTGGCGCCCTGTGCCGTGGACGCCACGTTTGCTTGAACGCTTCTCGTTCCGCCCGCTGATGGGTCTTGAGCGCTCCCGCTTCGATCTTGCGTTCGGTCTTCACAGCTTTCTGCCCGGGCTTGGGAGCCTTCTGCCCTAACGCCCCCGTTGTAACCCCCGCACCTAAGAGCATGGTTGCCGTAATTACGAGTGACGCGATAGCGCGTTTTAAGACACTAATTTCATAATGCATGGTTTGCCTCCATTCGACTTTGGGGAGAGAGTGAATAGAAAAGGCTCTTCTACTTGCCTTCGCTTGTGATTACCCTAAAGTTTGCAATCTATATGCCGCGTTACCGGGTCTAACGTTTTTCTATAAACAATTACCGACCCCCGGTCACATCCAAAGCTACAAAGCTAGTGGAGTAATTCAGACGAAATGCCTTCGCAACGCCTGCATAGGGTTCTATTGAATGGTTTCTCAGACAAGACTATCAGCGTGGCGAACGAGTAATCAGAAGCAGGCGCCTGCACTATGCGCAAGCCACAAACTGTATTGCTCTGTGGTTCATTCACCAGATGATAAATTTTGCCTCCTGCGCGCGCGGCATACATACGCGCTAGTCCAGCACGACGCGGGCCATTGGACCAGTCGCAAGATAAATACAATCATTTAAGCGTCCGCCTTCCTGTGCAGGGCTTGAGTTGATTCTCACGCAAATTAAGAACTGCCATTGTCTAACTTCGCGAGTCTCATTATAGTTGGGGCCGCAGAGTAGCTGCTGCGAATTGCCTCTATGGAACGACTCAACCTCAAACCAACCCACAAGGCCGTACGGAATTACTATCAAGCCTTGAAGGAATTTGAATCGCTCGGGGTGTCGCACGAGGGCGCGGTGCGCACTGCCTTCCAACGCT
>JANLYH010000227.1:0-4757 GCA_031365545.1 Pyrinomonadaceae bacterium
CCTCTTTGGGCGAGTTGGTGCGTTTGGGACCACAACCTGCTGCCGCCGACGACGTAATCGTGCCGGGTAAACTCGTCCCGAGTACCGATTTGTCCGCTGTCAGTCCGCAGCTTTCGGATAAGAATCAGCCGCGCAGTCAACTGATTGTGCCGATGGAAAACGGCGAGGCTTCGGTAAAACTAATTGGCCCCGCGCAACCAGGCGAGGCTCGCCTTCATGTGGTTGCCGGCCAACTCGAGATGGAATCGCTGGTGCGCATTCTGCCGGAAAGCAGACCTACGATTCTGGTTGGTCTTGCGGAAATGTCTTTTGGTAACGCGATTCCGGAAGTCAGTCTGCGTGGCGAGGAAGGCAACCGGCGCGATCATGTTAGCTTTTTCTTTAGCGGACCCTTGTTTGGCAAGAATTCGCTGACGCTTTCTTACGATTCACAGCGGCCCATCAATCGCACCACCGGCCGGGACCGCGTTTTTCAACTCGATCCGTTGGACCGCGCCTACCCGGTGTTTGGCGACTCTTCTACTCGTTACGAAGCAGCGGCGTCTAATTCCAAACTTTACGCGCGTCTCGATCACGGCCGTTCCTATGCTATGTTCGGCGACCTGGATGCAGACATGGAGGACGTACCGCTGGCTGGTTATACGCGCAAGCTCACCGGCGCCAAGCTCCATTTGGAAAACAACGGCGGCGACTTTGTGACAGTAACCGGAGCGAAGCCTGACACTTCCTTCGCGCGTGAAGTTTTCCCGGCGGGCGGTTTAAGCATTGTGCAACTAGCGCATGGCGAAATTTTTCAGGGATCAGAAACGGTGGCGTTGGAAGTACGCGACCGGCGCAATCCCGAAATTATTATTTCGCGCGAGTTGCTGGCCCGATCGATCGACTACAATCTAAACGCTGCGACCGGTGAACTCTTCCTTTTGAAGATGATTCCCACCTTCGATGCCGGCCTCAACCTGAAACAGATCGTGGTCAGCTACGAACACCGAGCAGCCGGAATGAACTCGAGCGTCTACACCGCGCGCGGTCGCAAGAACTTTGCGGGCATGGGCCTGAAACTGGGATTCTCAACTGTAGTGCAGCGACAGGAAGCCGCGGAAGGTTTCATCGTTGGCGGTTTGGATCTGGAGAAGAGCATGCCGCGACGTGGTTTGCTGCGAATAGCCTGGGCCACCAGCCGCGGCGAGATTAGCAATGGCCTTAACGCTACGAATACAACGGCAGGCGACCCGCGACACGATGGCAACGCTCTCAGTGTTGATTACCAACAGCCGCTCGGATTCCACGAAGCCGTTCTGCATGCACGCTTCCAGAGTGCGTCGGCAGGCTTCCTCAATCCTTTTGGCGGCACCGTCACGCCTGGTTCACGACGCGGCGAGGTAAACTTCGATTTCAAACCACGACGCGGCGCCGTTCTGCGTTTTGGCGTTGTTAAGGAAGACAACCAAACGGAAAATGTCGATAACCATCGTCTGACGTTCTCGGTATCCGGCGAACAAGTTATTAAAGAACGCGTGCGCCTTCACTTTGGCTTTGATCATCGCAATTTTGTCGACGACCTAAACAACACCGAAATCAATTCCAACCTGCTGACGGTGGGCGCGCAGATCCAGGTGACGGACAAGCTCGACGTTTCGATCAAGCGGGAACAAAATCTTGGCGAGGCTGATCCCACGTATCCTAATCAAACGACGCTGGCCGCAAACTACAAGGTTAATCAGTGGACGAAGGTTTTTTTCACGGAGCGCATGGCCGCTGCGGCCATATCGCCCATTGGCGACTACTCGCAGACCGGTTTTGCCGGCACGAACGCTCGGCGCGAAACTGCGTTGGGAATTGAAACACGCTTCGGGAAATACACCGCGCTGGTTGGTCGTTATCAAATTGAGAACGGTATCGACGGAGCAGACAGCTTCGCCGTGATGGGAATACAAAACCGCTTGCCGGTGACCAAGGGACTCTCACTCGATCTCGGCTTCGAACGCGGCTTTCATCTCGCGGGCGCAGGCAAGAGCTTCAACAGTGCCACGATCGGTTTCGGCTGGACACCTAATGAAAACTTCAAGGCTTCCGCGCACTACGAGTTTCGCGATCGTGGCGGGAATGGACGACTGTTATCCCTCGGCGCCGCCGGACGGTTGACTGAAGGCATCACGGTCCTTTCGCGCTTTCGCTTCTCGGAGAGTTCCTTCCAGGGACGCAACAACTCCGGAGTTGACGGACTTGCTGCACTCGCCTTCCGACCACTCAATTCGGATCGCGCCGGACTGTTATTCAGTTTCAACCATCGCTCGATCTCGCAGTCAGGCACAGCCGGCGTCGCGCCGACTAGCGATCGGCTGGATACGATCGCTACCGATGGTTACTACCAGGTCACCGATCGACTGGAGCTCTATGGACGCTTCGCGCTGCGCTTCGCTGCGAATGGCGAGCCGGCGTTGCCTTTCGTCTCCACGCTCACTTATCTCGCGCAGGCTCGCGCTCAGTATCGTTTGACCAGCAGACTCGACTGGGCCGGCGAAACGCGTTTGATCATTCAGACGTCCTCGCGAACCTATCGCACCGTCTATGGCACCGAAATCGGAATCTGGGCATTGCCCGATCTGCGCTTTGGTCTAGGTTATAACTTTACCCAGGCGGGCGAGCCTGGCCTTGATCGCGCGATGCCGCGCAAGCAAGGTTTCTACTTCACCATCTCTTCCAAGCTCTCCAGTCTCTTTGATCTTTTCGGCACTTCCCGTCAGGGACTGGCAGCAACCGCAGATAACGGACAGGCGCAACCTGGAAAGAAGGATTGAAGTAAGCGATGACGACCGCTTCGCACAATGAATATCTGCAATCAGTTCGCTGGCGGGCTGGGATTTGTCGTCTCATGCGCCGGATGAGTACCCAAACGCTTGCGGCGGTTGTATTGATTCTGCTGATCTCTCAGGCTGCTTCTGCCCAGTCAAATAATATCTATGAGCTTCGCGGAACGGCCGACACATCCATTTATCACATCAACGCCACCACCGGCACGGTAACGACGCTCTTCGCGGGTTACCCGGGCGGAAGCTCAGCCACGATTGCTCAACGCCCGAGCGACGGGATGATCTTCTACGCAATCAATGTGGCAGACGCTCAGGTTTATCGATACAACCCTGCAACGCCGGGCGTAGCGCCAGTACCGTTGACCAATACACTAGGTGCAGCCGTTCCTGCTTCGTTTCGCATGGCGTTTTCGCCCGGCGGCACTCTCTATTACATGCCCGATAGTGGCGTGCTCTACACGATTAACCAAGTCACCGGTGTGGCTACCGCTGGTCCGACAGTTACCGGCATCGGCAGCGGCGGCGACATGGTTTTCTCCTCCGGAGGAACCCTTTACGTTATCAATAGCGCGCGCCAACTCTATATTGCTCCGCTTGCGGGCGGCGCGGCGGCATTGCAGGGCACAGTTACTTTTCCGGGTGGAGCTACGCCGGCCACCTTGGGCCTGGCCTTCGACGCCAGCGGCGTCTTGCGAGTGCAAACGCAGAATCCGAGCAACATGTATGATGTTCCTCTTCCTTCACTCGCCGCTACCAACGCGATTGCGATCGGCGGCGGAACAGCAGCAACCGGCGATCTCGCCAGTTCGAGCGCACCGCAGCCCAACTTATCGATCACAAAAACCGACGGCCTTACAACGGTCTATCGCGGTGGGCCGGTTAGTTACACAATCGTGGTTACAAACAGTAGCGCCTACCCCGTCACTAGCACTGTTACAGATACGGTCCCCGCAAGCGTCACCGGTGTGACGTGGACTTGTACTCCTTCCGCTGGTTCTACCTGCAACGCGGCTTCGGGTGCCGGCAACGCAATCAGCACAGGCGCTATGCTGCTCGTCAACGGCACCGCAACCTACATCGTCTCGGGCACGCTCTCTGCCGGGGCGTCCGGCAACCTTGTGAACACCGCGACCGTGGCACCGCCCCCATTTCTGCCCGATTCCAGTCCGGCGAATAACACTGCGACTGACACCGACACGATAAATCTCAACGCCAACCTCGGCATCACTAAAACTGACGGCTTGGCGAATATCAATTCGGGGAGCCCGGTGACCTACACCATCGTCGTCAGCAACGCCGGGCCAGACGCCTCTGTGGGATCGATTGTGACCGACACTGTTCCCGCGTCCATTACCGGTGTTAACTGGACTTGCGGTGCCGCCACAGGTGGCGCTACCTGCGGCGCTGCGAGCGGGAGCGGCAACTCGATTAATACCACCGCAGACCTGCCCTCGGGTTCTTCAGTTAGCTACACAGTTACCGGAACGCTTTCACCGGCGGCGACGGGCACGCTCTCAAACACCGCTACTGTGATAACACCGGCGAGCGGTGTTTCGGACCCGACCGACCTCTCGCGCACAGGCGCCGGAAACAACAGCGCTACCGACACGACAACAATCAACGCGGTTCCCGACTTGCAAATCGCCAAGACACACAGCGGTAACTTCACCGTGGGCGTTAACGGCACCTACACGCTGACCGCCAGCAACGCCGGCAGCGCAGCCACGAGCGGCACGATCACCGTCGTTGACAATCTGCCTGCAGGTTTGACCATCGCAGCGCTTCCCACCGGCACGGGTTGGAATTGTTCGACCACAGTGGTCGGCAGCGCCACCGCAACCTGCACGAGCGCGACTGTCATCGCCGCCGGTGCAACCAGTCCAAATCCAATCACAGTCACCGTCGTCGTCGCCCCCGCATTGATAACGGAGGGAAACGCTGCGGGGG
>JANLYH010000007.1:0-16993 GCA_031365545.1 Pyrinomonadaceae bacterium
TTTAATGACTTATCGTTGACTAGATCAACTCCACCTGGTCACCTGTCGTAACTTGACCGATCGTGCTCACACTCGCGTAGATACCCAAATTTTGCTGAGCCTCTTTCACGATGGTTCGCAACACAGAGTTATCTTTTGGTAATTCTTTTTGCGCGTTCGTTGTCATACCGCAGCGCACCGCGGGAATCTCGCACTTCAACTCGACCGTGCCAATTCGCAGAGTCTTTCCCGCCCACTCCGACTCGATCAGCCCTTCAAGGCCGTCATCTGTCTTCACGAAGAAGTTGGGGCGAAACCTGCGTACGTCCCATTCGGCCGCCGGGTTTGCTTGCTTCATCACGGCCAGCGAAGCGGTAGTCAGGACATGAATGGGAAAGGCGTCGAAGTAGGTGCCGAGCGGAGAAGTAAACTCGAAAAGTTCCTTCGGCAAGTTAGAGATGTCGGGAACGGGCTCGTCCGCAGTGCGACTAAAGGCCGCTCGCAAGTTAGCGTCGAGGTTTGGAAGTTTTGTTAACGTGGGAAGCAGCGCCCGGAAGCCCGGAATATCCATGAGCGGTGCGATAACTCGCGCCGCAACGCCGGGGCGGCGATAGTGTTCCTTATTGCTCGGGGGCTGGCGTGGCCACAACTTTACCCTTCGTCCCAGTACAGCGGAGAGCCGGTTGTCGACGTCGGGATCATTACTCGCGACGTTGGAGCCATCTGGAAATATGATGTTTACGTGAGGGATGCTCTCGTGCCCGGGCTCCTCGCGATAAGCGGAGAAACACTGCATCAACAGCGGAATACGCGTGCCGGTTTTAACCTCGCTTTTTTCTTCGTCTCTGATGGCCCAGCCACGGTCGCCGGGTAGACCTAGCGAACCGACTTCGCATTCCGGAAGCCTCTCACCGGCCATAGACTTTACCGGGTAGCGCCAGATTTGTTCGACTGTTCCTATGAGCATTTTTGAAACCGCAGGCATGAGTTCTGAAATTCTCTGTGCATCCTTTGTGTTCTCTGTGTCTCTGTGGTGAGTTCTTGGTTAAGATTTCTACTTACCACAGAAGCACAGAGCACGCGGAGGTTTCACAGAGAAAACTGAAAACTCGGCATTATCTACAACCCTCTAATCTTTATCGCTGGCAATTGTCGCTGTACGAGTAGCGCGTTCAATGCCGGGAGATCTTTCGCTTGCAACGCTTCCCATTTTGAGAGTTGCTGATTGAGCAATCCACTGTAGGTACCAAACGTCCCTATAGCTTGATGGGTTGGCGGCGCGTCGGCGCCTTCCACCTGCGACAGTAACGAACCGAGCGCGCCGTTTAGTGATGCGGCTGAAACAATCCCCACTGCCGGGTACGTCTGCTCGACCGCGACGAGTTCAGCCGCTCTTTTATCGAGAGCAGCAACAGCATCGAGGAGTGGTTTCGCGCCGGGGTCAGAATTCAACTTCGTTTGCAGTTCCTGCAACTGACGGCGCAAGTCTTTGATTTCTTGCACCGCGCTGTAACTCAGGTCCATTCCCTCGATAATCATCATTTCCAGCGACGCCTGTTGGCTCAGCGCGAGCGGCGCAATCTTTACGCGCGGATCCATCTTGACCTCGAGAGTTGATATGTAACTGTGCCCATCGCTCGTAAGTTTCACTTGATAGAGACCGGGCGAAACAAGCGGGCCTTCCGGCTGCATTATTGCATCGTCCCCAAAAGCGGCGGCAATGCTATAGCCATAGCGCAATGCCTGCGGTCGCTCATAACGCAAGTCCCAAACGAAACGATTCAGACCCGTTTTTCGGGACAAAGGCGCCGGCGGGTTGAACCAATAAGTGGGAAAGGACTGTGTCTCATCGAGCTTTCTCTGTTCGTCGCTGTTGGCATATTTTCTGACCAGCTTGCCGGCGCTATCGAGAATCTCCAGCGTGAGCACGCCTGGGACCGACTGCAAACTGTAGTCAATGATCGCTCCCGCCGGAGGGTTTTTCCCGGCGGGTGTTTCCGGCGGCAGGGGAGTGTCGTGGGCCACGTTTTTGCGAACTCGAATTGCGGTTGCCGGATGAAATAGATGAACGGGGACGGCAGCAGTCTCAGAATTCAACTCGCGCAACGGCGAGATGTCGTCGAGAATCCAGAAGGAACGTCCGTGCGTTCCAATCACCAGGTCGTTGTCCTTCACCACCAGATCGCGCACTGCTGTGACCGGAAGATTGAGTTGCAGAGGTTGCCAGTTCGCGCCATCGTTAAACGAAACGTAAACGCCAAGTTCGGTGCCGGCGAAGAGTAAGCCTTTGCGAACCGGATCTTCTCGCACTGCATGAACGTAAGCGGTCGCGGGAATTCCGTCAGTGATGGCAGTCCACGTCTTGCCGGAATCGTGAGTGCGATAAATGTGCGGGGTGATATCGTCCATCTGGTGACGATCGATTGCCGCGTAGGCCGTAGCCAGATCATGGGGAGAGGCATCGATAAGACTGATCATGCTCCAGGGCGGTAAGCCCTTGGGTGTAACTTCACTCCAGGTTAGGCCTTCGTTTGTTGTTAGTTGCACCAGTCCGTTGTCGGTGCCGATCCAAATAGTGCCGGCGACTTTCGGCGAGGGAGCGATCGTATAAACGACACCTTGCGCTCCAGCTTCTTTCTCACCAGGTCGCAGCGTGAGATCGGGGCTGATAACTTTCCAGCTATGACCGCCGTCTGCAGTCTTCATCAGAAACTGCGAGGCCTGATAAAGCGCGTGCGGTGCTTGGAATGAAAACGCAATCGGCGTTGTCCAGGGATAACGGTGAGCTACCTTCACACCCAACGCGGCCGGAGTTGGGGAGACGTCCTGAACCTGCCCCGTTTTAGTGTTGAAGCGATAGAGCTCTCCGCCAGTGCTGCCGCCGTAAACAATCTGTGCGTCCACTGGATCGGGAAGGATGTAGCCGCTCTCGCCCGCGCCGATCGGATGCCAATCGCGATAAGTTATCTGTCCATAGTCGCTGCGGCTGACAACTGTAGCAGTGCCGCTATCCTGCTGCGCGCCATAGACCCAATAAGGAAACTGATTGTCGACGGCCACGTGATAAAACTGTGCGGTTGGCTGGTTGTACCAACTGCTCCAGGTGGCCCCACCGTTTTCGGTAATAATCGTCCCCTGGTCGACTCCCGAGATCATTCGTCGCGAATTTTCCGGATCAATCCAAAGCGAGTGGTAATCATCACCGCCGGGCGCGCCTCTAATTGCTTTGAAGCTCTTGCCGCCGTCGAGGGACCGATAAAGCGAGACATTGGAAATGTAGACCAGGTCGGGATTCTTCGGGTCGCTGCGCACTTCGCCGAAATACCAGCCACGACTGACGATGCGCGCGTCGGTGCTTACCACGGCCCAATCCACGCCAGCGTTGTCGGAAGCGTAGAGTCCACTGGAAGTTCCGGCGTCGATCAAGGCATAGACGCGCTTACCATGCTGACCAGCGGCAACATCCAGACCTATACGTCCAAGTTTGCCGGTTGGCAATCCATGAGCGGAGATCTCTTTCCAGGTGGCGCCGCCGTCCGTTGATTTGAAGATGCCGCCGCCCGGACCAGTTATGGGCGCATAGGTGACGTAAGGTGGACGGCGCACGTTCCAGAGCGAGGCATAAACGGTGCTCGAGTTGTCCGGATCGAAAGCAAGATCGACTGCGCCTGTGTTTTCATCTTTGGAAAGAACACGTGTCCAATTCTTTCCACCGTTAGTGGTGCGATAAACTCCACGTTCTGCGTTTGGCCCAAAACCGTGGCCGAGCGCGGCGACCAGCACGACGTCGGAATCCTTCGGATCAATCAAGACGCGAGCGATCTGTCGCGTATCGCTGAGTCCGATATAGGACCAACTCTTGCCGGCATCCATCGACTTGTACATGCCGGCGCCGTAGGTGATGTCAGAACGCATGTCCGCTTCGCCCGTGCCTACGTAGATGACATTTGGATCAGACTTGGAAACTGCGAGAGCGCCGATGGAGGCGACTGGTTGACCATCAAAGATTGGTTTCCAGGTGTTCCCTGCATCCGTGGTTTTCCAAACTCCGCCCGCGACCGCACCAAAGTAGAAAGTGTCTGGTTCGCCGCGCACGCCGGAGACTGCCAACACTCGCCCACCGCGATGCGGACCGATGCAACGCCACTGCATGGCTGAGAAGTAGTTATCGGGAACGACGGGCGCAGAAGTTTCAGTTTGCGCGTAAAGAAACGAGCAGGCCAGGACGGTCGTCATTATCAAACAAAAGATGTGCGCCTTGCGAGACATGAGTGTTTCCTTCCGGAGTGGTGACCTGATTTCAGTTTTCTCTGGGCAATCTCTCAGAACACGGAAGGTGCAGAGAGCCCTCAAATTAGTGACGAGCCGCTGCCGGGCTAACGCGACAGAAGGCCGGTCGAATTGCTACTATTCGCAACCGTTCCTGAAGTTTCTACAATCTGATGCGTCAAAGTTAAAGGAGTCTCCGATAATGTTCAAGACCTGCTTGTGCAACGGTCGTGCGCCTTTGTGTTTCCTCGTCCTCTTGTTCCTTGTCACTTTTTCAGTTGTCACGCCAGCTAGCGCTCAGCAATCGGCGACTCCGACGACCACTCCTGCGGTCGATGCTGATCCATTCAAGGCACTTCAGTACCGTCTGGTTGGTCCGTTTCGCGGCGGACGATCGGCGGCCGTCACCGGGGTCGCCTCGCAGCCGATGGTCTATTACTTTGGCGGAACTGGCGGCGGCGTTTGGAAAACGACCGATGGCGGCATCAATTGGGAACCGATAACTGACGGTTCGGTTTTCGGCACCGGCTCCGTGGGCGCAATCGGTTTGTCTGACTCCGATCCCAATACAATTTACGTGGGCATGGGTGAGTCGCCGATCCGTGGAAACGTTTCTCACGGCGACGGCGTTTACAAGTCGACCGATGCAGGGAAGACCTGGAAACGCGTAGGCCTGGAAGACACACGCCAGATTGCTCGCATTCGCGTGCACCCAAAAAATCCGGATATCATCTATGTTGCTGCGCAGGGTCATGTCTGGGCGCCGAATGCGGACCGCGGCGTGTTTCGCTCGAAGGATGGCGGCAAGACGTGGCAGAAAATTCTCTATCGCAGCGACAAGGCCGGGGCCTGCGACCTGATCATCGATCCCACCAATGCCAACATAATATACGCCGGCTTCTGGGAAGTTTATCGGAAGCCCTGGACGTTGGAGAGCGGTGGCCCGGGTAGTGGAATATTCAAGTCTACGGACGGCGGCGATTCCTGGGCTGAAATTACCCGAAACCCCGGTCTCCCGAAAGGCATGATCGGCATCGTGGGTATCACTGTGTCTCCCGCGAATCCTGATCGTTTGTGGGCGATCATCGAAGCCGAAGACGGCGGCGTTTTCCGGTCTGATGATGCCGGTAAGACGTGGACGAAGACGAACGACCAACGCAACCTCCGCCAGCGCGCCTGGTACTACTCGCGCATCTATGCCGATCCGAAAAATGCCGACACGGTTTACGTATTAAACACCGGCTTTTACAAATCCAACGATGCGGGGAAGACGTTCGCGGGTATTTCAGTCCCGCATGGTGACAATCACGATCTCTGGATCGCGCCCGACGATCCCAGCCGCATGATCGAAAGCAACGACGGCGGGGCAAATGTCTCGGCCAACGCAGGTAAGAGTTGGACCGAGCAAGACCAGGCGACCGCGCAGTTTTATCGAGTGACACTGGACAATGATTTTCCCTATAACATCTATGGCGCCCAACAGGACAATTCCACGGTGCGCATCGCCAGCCGCAACACTAATTTTGGGATTACAACGAGCGATTGGTATGACGTTGGGGGCGGAGAATCCGGCTGGATTGCTCCCTCGCCGAAAGACTCGCAACTTGTTTTTGCGGGTTCCTATGGCGGGCTCATAACGCGCCAGGATCATCGCACCGGGCAACAGCGCGACGTTTCACCCTATCCGAACAATCCGATGGGCGGCGGCGCCGACGTTTTAAAGTATCGCTTTCAGTGGAACTTTCCGATCCTCTTTTCGCCGCACGATCCGAACACTCTTTACACCGGCGCCAACGTTCTCTTTCGTTCAATGAACGAGGGACAGACCTGGGAAGCAATCAGTCCTGACCTGACGCGGAACGATAAGACTAAACAGGGCTCGTCCGGCGGTCCGATCACTAAGGACAACACCAGCGTTGAGTACTACAGCACGATTTTTACGGTGATGGAATCGCCGGTTCAACCGGGCGTGATCTGGACCGGTTCAGATGATGGTGTGGTGCAGGTGACTCGCGATAGCGGGAAAAACTGGAGCAACGTAACTCCGGGAAAAGACTTAATGCCCGAATGGATCCAAATCAACTCTATCGAAGCGTCGCCAAACGATGCGGGCACTGCCTACGTCGCTGCGACGATGTACAAGTGGGACGACAATCGGCCGTATCTCTACAAGACGAGTGACTACGGCAAGACCTGGAAGAAAATAACTAACGGAATTCCAGCTACGGCTTTCACCCGCGTCATTCGCGAGGACCCAAATAACCGTGGCCTGCTTTACGCGGGCACAGAAACCGGAATCTACGTGTCGTTTAATGATGGTGCGAACTGGCAGTCGCTGCAGTTCAACCTGCCCGTAGTTCCCGTCACCGATCTGGCAATCCAAAAACGCGAACAGGATTTAGTGGTGGCCACCCAGGGAAGATCTTTCTACGTACTTGACGATCTGCCGCTCATTCGCCAGATGATGGATGCGGGCGGCATGGACGCGGTGAAGCAGACGAAGCTGTTTCAACCTGAGACTCCTTACCGCATGGACGGCGGCACTCCGCCGCTACCGGCCACGGCGACAGTTGGACGCAATCCAGCCAACGGCGCAGTTGTTTACTACTCATTGAAATCTAAACCGACGACGGATGTGGTATTGGAATTTCTCGATGCGTCGGGCAAATCGATTCAGAAGTTCACCGGCAAGCTGGCCAAAGCGGCGCCGGCCGCTCCGGCTGCATCGCCGTCTCCCGGAACAGAAGCAGCGTCAACACCAACGCCGAGTGTGGGCCCAGCAGCAAGTTCACCAGAAGAGCCCGAAGCTGGCGCGGGTGGAGAGGCGGAGGGCGGCGGTGGTGGCAGACAGCCGCGCGTAACGACTGATGTTGGGTTGAATCGTTTTGTCTGGGACCTGCGCTATCAGGAGTCTGTTCGATTTCCGGGGATGATCTTGTGGGCAGGCGAGATGCGGGGACCACGCGTCGTGCCTGGCACGTATCAGGTCAGACTTACTGTCGATGGCAAAACGGTCAGCCAGAACTTTGAAGTGAAGCCGGATCCGCGTCTATCTACTTCCGCGGCTGACTATGCGAAACAGCTCGAGCTCGGGTTGAAGATTCGCGACAAGGTGACGGAAACACACAACGCGATTCTTCAGATTCGTGACGTGCGCAAACAAGTTGATGATCTTTTGAAGCGGGTCGCAAGCCAGCCGGGTTCCAAAGCAATCAACGATGCAGCCACGGCGCTGAAAAAGAATCTGACAAACGTTGAGGAGACACTTTATCAAACTAAGAACCGAAGCAGTCAGGATCCATTGAACTTCCCAATCCGGCTCAATAACAAGCTGGCCGCGTTAGCCGGCGTTGTCCAGAGCGCCGATGCGGCGCCGACCGATCAGTCGTACGCAGTTTACGATGAACTGGTCGCACAGATAGACGCCCAGTTGGCGAAACTCGCCGCCATCATGAAGACAGACGTACCGGCCTTTAATCAGTTAGTACGTGATCAGAATGTGCCGGCGGTGACTGTCAAAGAGCCTGCCCGGTAAAGAAAGAGCGGGGCAAGTCCGCCTTCCTGACTGAACGTCTTCCCGGTTGATCCTTGACACTCAAGGATAGGGACTTCTGACGCAACAATAATTTGCGTACAGTCGAGAAGGCGGGCTTGCCCCCGCTCTTTCGCTGGTATGCCCCGCCTGTTTGAATTGTGGTCCACTTGGGTGTAATGTTAGTTCCAAATAGCCTTTGCCCCAGGTTAACAACTCTCCCGGATTTGCGCCCCCCGCTAATATCACGCTTGAGGAAAACGATTATGAAAAAAATAGTTCTAGTCCTGTTTATTATCCTGAGTTCGGTTTCTATCGCTGCGGCCGACACGATCTATCTCCGTAGCGGCACCACGCTGCGAGGCAACGTGCTTGGATTCATTAATGGCCGGTTTGCAATCCAGTTGACCAGCAACGCCACCTTGCCCGTCATTTCAGGAAACAGCCGGACAAGCACCACTGCGGGCGCCACGCGCATTGCCACCGCTGGTGAAGTGATTTTCTTACGACCGCGAGACATTGAACGAGTCGAGATTGATGGACGTTCACTCGACGACGCGCGTTATCAAACACGCACCGTAGACGTTTCGCTGGAAGCAAACTGGATTGACAGCGGCGTCGATCTCAAACGCGATGAGCGCGTGAGGGTAGACGCGTCAGGGACAATATACGCCGGCCGCACGCGCATTAGCCCCGTCGGCCTGCGCTCAACGGATCCGAGTGCGCCGCTGCCGCGAGCGGCGGAAGGCGAACTCATCGGGGTCATCGGTAATGACTACGACTCGCCAATTATCGAGATCGGCGCCAGCCGTGAATTCGTGGCGGATCGTGCCGGCCGGCTTTTCCTGACTGTGAACCGTAGCTCCTACAACGATGCTCGCGGAGTTTTCAAAGCTCAAATTCGGAGAGAAGTTGATCTGGCAGCGATGAGCAGGGTTGATGACAACCGCGATCAAAACGATGATAACAACAACGATCCGTTTGGTTATCCTGCCGACTCTGGAACCGGCGCGGCAGAAACGCGTTCCCGTCAGCCTGGGAGCAATCCGTACCCTCCGGGACGCCGCAACGGTCGCACGCTTGAGAAAGTTGTAAACGTACCCGGTAATCAACAGCGTGGCATCGATACCGGTATCGACTTGCGGACTGGCGATCAGGTAACAATCTCGGCCAGCGGCAACGTCACGGCAGGTCGGCGCGCCGGCGTAGTTTCACCTGACGGCGGCAGGCAGAGTGCGGCCGGAGTGTTTGGCGCCTCGTCCTATCCAGTGCCAACGGCCGGCGTCGGGGCTTTGATTGGTTACATTCTTTCGAGTAACGGCCAAACTACGCAGCCTTTCTTCGTCGGCAGCCAGCTAGTTTTTACGGCTGCGACTGATGGACGGCTCTACCTGATGGTTAACGACGACAACTATACGGACAACAGCGGCAGCTTTAGCGCCCGCATCGTATATCCGGATTACCGGTAACTTAGTACGACAGACATTCCTGTCTGTTCATATCTTCACCTGATGGTAGGACAGGCAGGAATGCCTGTCCTACCCAAGCCGCTCGACTCTCTCTCTCGGCCCCGCTTCTGCCTTAGCGTCACTCAAAGCTTGCTCTGGCCGGCGAAAAAGCCAATTCGAACCCGTCGAATTCCATCCCCGAAAGACCCTTTCACCAGAACGAACACTGGTAGTAGTTGCAATGTCTGCTAGCTTTCAGTCTGAAAGGTAGGGTGAAGTCATGAAACACCTCAGACTCATATCGCTGTTGTTTGTCTCTTTACTGTTATTCCCGGCTTCGCTAATTGCTCAGACCAGCGGAAAACTTGTTGGGAAAGTCAGCTTTGCAGATCGCGCGACTGCGCTCGCTAATACGACCGTCCGCATAGTTCAACTTAATCGCAGCGTCGTCACGGATTCAGCAGGCAACTATGAATTCACGGATATCATGCCGGGACGCTACACGATTCTTGCGCACCAAGAGGGATTTGTCGATCGAGCGAAAAACCTGGTGATGGTTGGCTCGATGACGGCAACCATAGACTTTCAAATGAGACTGATTGGTCCGAAGGCGCAGGTTATCGTAACAGCCACCGGCAGCAGAGAATCTTCGTTTGAAGCGATTCAGCCAACCGAAACGGTGACTGCCAACAAAATTTTAGAACGTAACAACGGCGGGTTCGCTGATTCGTTGATAGACGAACCGGGCGTGAACAAACGAAGCGCAACTCCCGCAAGTTCGCGTCCTGTGATTCGCGGTTTCGACAGCGACCGCGTTTTAGTGACGAGCGACGGATTGCGAGTCGGTTCGATTGCATCGCAGTCTGAAAATCACGCCGAGCCGATTGACGTTCTATCGCTTGAACGAATCGAAGTAGTAAAAGGTCCGGGAACGATTCTTTATGGAAGTAACGCCATTGGCGGAGTCGTCAATGCGGTAAGCCGACATGAAGACGAACTGCATCGTGGCACCAGCGGATATTTTTCGGTGTTGGGAAGCAGTAACAACAGGCAGGCAGGTGTCAGTGGCGGGATCGAACAGAGTTTCGGAAACTTCATGGTCTGGGGAAACGGCAGTGGTCAGCGTTCGAGCGATTACACGGCGGGCGAGGGTTACGGCAAAGTCGATCATACCTTTACAAGGTACGGAGCCGGCAGCGGTGGATTCGGTTATTTTGGCCCGAAAGCTTTCGCCAGTTTTGGCTATAGCTACTATCAAACCCGCTATGGAATTCCGATTGATCCGGACGAAATCCCGGCTAAGGAAAGATCAATTAACCTGCGTCGTCACGACTTGAGATTTAATGGCGGTTTTCGCGAACTGAATTCGTTTGTCGAGAGCGTGAAGTTTAGCTTTGATTTCAGCAACCTCAACCAGAAAGAATTTGAACATGAATTGGGCACACCGGTGGAACCCGACCCGGCGATTGTTTTCGACAACAAGGTTTATTCGTATCGAGCGCTTTTCACCCAACGCAAGTACGAGAGCTTGACTGGAACCTTCGGAATTGATGGCTACCGGAGAAACTATAGAACCCAGGGCGAGGAAGTTTTGATTCCCGGTCGCGTCAAGCAGGATTCGTTTTCAGGTTTCGCGCTGGAAGAAGTCAATCTGGAGAAGGTGGGCTTTCAATTCGGCGCGCGGGTTGAAAGCAATCGTTATCGCCCGACCGATACGGCTTTGTTGAAGCGCGACATAACCGGCTTTTCCGGCGCCTTCGGTGTGCGCGTGCCGCTTTGGGAAAATGGGATGTTTGTGGCTAATTTGTCTCACTCGCATCGTGCGCCCGCGCTGGAAGAGTTATACAACGACGGCCCGCACGACGACACGCTGTCGTTCGAGGTCGGCGATAGCAACCTCAAGCCCGAAATCAGCAACGGGATAGATCTTTCGCTGCGTCATCAAAGCGGGCGTGCTCGCGCCGAGGCAAATTTCTTTTACTACGACATTAAGAACTTTGTCTTTCTCGAGCCGACGGGTGTAATCGACGTCGATACGGATTTGCCGATCGCTCTTTACGTGCAGGGAGACAGCCGGTTCGTTGGAAGTGAGGCGAGTCTGGATGTCAAGGCGAACAAATACCTGGATCTGTTCGCAAATCTTGATTTCGTCAATGCCGAACTGAAATCCGGTATTCCGCTTCCGCGAATCCCTCCGTTCCGCACCCATCTTGGTTTAGACGCGCACTACAAGTACTTCACGGTGCGTCCCGAATTGACCTTAGCCAACCACCAGGAGCGTGTGTTCACCGACGAGACATCGACTGCAGGGTATGGAGTTCTTAACCTGGCGGGAAATATTATTGTTCCGGAAAAACACTTCGCACATATCTTTTCCATCTATGGATATAACCTGACCAACAAGCTCTATTTCAATCATGTCTCGTTCATCAAGGAATTTGCTCCCGAAATTGGACGCGGAATCCGAGCGAGCTATGCGATTCGATTCTTCTAAGAAGTCGTCGCGGATTGTGTGTTTTAAGACAACCAGCAACTTCAAGAGCGCCGGGCCGTCCGCGTCCAAATCAGCCGCTCGCCAGATCTGCGAGGATTCACTGGAGGACTGACGGGAGTGCCCAAGTAACCACCTCTTCCCGGTAGCAAACCAAGCAAAAGGCGGTTTTTGGTGACTGGCGGGGTAGCCCGTGTTAAGATTCGGCCATGCATACGGATGTAGTCATTATCCGCTTAATCTTTACTGCAATTCTCGTCGTCTCTGGATACCTGCTCCACCCCGTAAAGGGCGATCCATGGCTCTCTGCCGCCGTGGGTGCGCTCATTGCAATCTGTATCGTCCTATTTGAGAGAAGAATCCGGCGTGCATCGCTCAAGACGCTAATCGGCGCCGCGGTTGGTTCTATCATGGGGATCGTGGGAGCTTTTTTGATCGGCACCCTGATTAGCCACCAGGAATCGCCGGCCGTACCCGCCGAAGTCAAAACCTACGTGACGCTGGCTTTGACCTTCTTCATGGCCTACGTCGGCTTGATGGTGGGAGCGGCCAAAGGCGACTATCTGGAACTGTCCGCTTTGGGTGGCATACTCACGGACAAAGCGTCGCGGCGAGACCTCAAGATTCTCGACACCTCAGTAATCATCGATGGCCGCATCGCCGATGTTGCCGAAACCGGCTTCCTTACCGGCTCTCTGATCATCCCGCAGTTCATTCTGCGAGAGTTGCAACAGGTGGCTGACTCGCCCGACTCTTCGAAACGCCAGCGGGGTCGGCGTGGTCTCGACATGCTCAACCGGCTGCAAAACAACAGTTCGCTCGACATCCAAATTGTAGAGACTGATTTTCCAGCAGTACGCGAGGTTGATCTAAAACTGATTGAGCTTGGTAAACAACTTGACGCGGTGATTGTTACGAATGACTTCAATCTGAACAAGGTTTCGCAAGTCCGCGGCGTCAGCGTACTCAACATCAACGAGTTGGCCAATGCGTTGAAGCCAGTTGTGCTGCCCGGCGAGGCAATGCGCGTTTTTATCCTGAAGGAAGGCAAGGAATACAATCAAGGCGTTGCCTACCTCGATGATGGAACCATGGTCGTGGTGGACAATGCGCGCAAACTAATTGGCAAGAATGCCGACATCGCGGTGACCAGTGTGTTGCAGACAACCGCCGGCAAAATGATCTTCGGTCGTCTGTGGGAAGAACCAGAAAACGGGAACAGTGGAGAGCACCGCATCAATGGTTCAGCGCGCCGACCTGCTCGCGACTCCAGAAGTAGTGGGCCCTTGCCTGTGCGCATCCCCGACAGCGAGCCTGTAACAGAATCATAGCCGACCGACGACGGCCGAGGAAGAACGATCTCGATTTTTCCGGTCGTCGTTCGCCCGTCAGCCGTCAATCAATATGAATGTCGCAATCATTGCCGCCGCCGGTCAAGGCACGCGGATGGCGGGCAAGCGGCCAAAACAGTTTCTCCAACTCGCCGGTGCCCCTATTATTCTCCACACGCTCAAAGCCTTCGAGCGGTGTGACGTGATTCACGAAATTATTGTGGTCATGACCGCCGAAGAGACTGAGGGCTTTTTGTCGTTTGCTAAGGAGCACGATCTGCGCAAGGTGGCGCAGGTGGTTCCTGGCGGTGCGACGCGAGCTGAATCTGTACTCAAGGGGTTGTTGGCGGTCGACGCCGGTAAGGTTGAGATCGTAGCCGTGCATGATGGCGTCCGGCCCTTCGTTTCGCCAGACGAAATTGCACGAACCGTCGCGGCCGCGCAGATCGAAGGCGCGGCGGTCCTGGTTTCGACTCCGGTTGATACAATGAAAGAGGTTAGCGATGGCGCAGTGATGAAGACACTGGATCGTACACGACTGCGCCACGCACTGACACCGCAATGCTTTCGCTACGATCTGCTGCGACGCGCCTACGCAGCCGCGGATCCTGCGGATCCGGAATTGACTGACGAAAGTGTTTTGGTTGAGCGCCTGGGCGTGAAGATAGCTGTCGTTGAGGGCAGTCGACGAAACATCAAGATTACGCGACCGGAAGACCTGGCGGTGGGCGAGGCAATTCTGAAGTTAGTGTGCGGTCGGCAGTGAGCAGTGGGCAGAAACCCGCTGCACACTGCCCACGGCACACTGCAAACTGATTTTTATGTTCCGCATAGGCATCGGCAATGACACCCATCGGCTGGTCGACGGCCGGCCGCTGATGCTCGGCGGCGTGCACATCTCCTCGGCACGTGGCGGCGACGGACACTCTGATGCCGATGCGCTGCTTCACGCGATCGCCGATGCTATTCTGGGCGCGCTTTGCGAGGGCGATCTGGGCGTGCACTTTCCCAATAGCGATCCGCAATGGAAAGACGTGAGTAGCGCTCAATTGCTTTCACGAGTAGTTTGGCTGGCGGAGGAGCGCAAGGCCCGAATCATAAACGTCGACTCCACGATAATGCTGGAGACCCCAAAGCTCAGATCGTATGTTTCCGCGATGCGTGAGCGAACAGCGGAGGTCCTGGGCATCGATGTCTCTTGTGTAAGCGTGAAAGCTAAAACTGGTGAAGGACTCGATTCGGTAGGGCAGGGGCTGGCAGTCTCCGCGCAAGCGGTAGTTCTCATTGAATCGTAAGGCGAACTGTTAGGGTGCGTTGACCGGCGGAAATTTACAACTACATGGAAATGGACGCGAACTAACAGTTTGCGTTACTTGAACTAAGGGGAGACATTTGAGACCGCAAGACGTAATCCGCAAGAAACGTGACGGCGCTCAACTCTCGCGCGAGGAGATCAACTTCTTCATCGACGGGGTCACTCGTGGCACTATCGCCGACTATCAAATCAGCGCGCTGCTGATGGCCATCTACCTCAAAGGCATGGACGACGGCGAGCAGGAAGCCCTGACCGATGCCATGCTGCATTCGGGAAACACGCTCGACTTCTCCGATATAGACAAACCAAAAGCTGACAAGCATTCAACCGGTGGAGTTGGCGATAAAACTTCGCTCTTGATTGCGCCGATGGTCGCCGCTTGTGGCATCTGCGTGCCGATGATTTCGGGCCGCGGTTTGGGCCATACCGGCGGCACGCTCGATAAGCTCGAGTCAATTCCCGGTTATAAGGTGGACCTAAGTGCAGGGGAATTTGAGCATGTGCTCAAAACTGTGGGTTATGCGATGTCGGGTCAAACGGCGGAGTTGGCGCCGGCCGACAAGAAGATGTACGCGCTGCGCGATGCCACCTCCACTGTCGAAGCAATTCCGCTGATTGTGGCTTCAATAATCTCGAAAAAAGGCGCCGCTGGTCTGGACGCGATGGTGATTGACGTGAAGGTTGGCTCAGGTGCTTTCATGCGGGACGAAGATCGCGCCAGAGCATTGGCACACGCGCTGGTCAAAACCGGCAACGCTTGCGGCATTCGCACCCGCGCCCTGCTTACTGATATGAACCAGCCGCTGGGCCAGGCGGTGGGAAACTCGCTCGAAGTAAAAGAGTGTATCGAGCTGTTACGTGGTGAAGGGACGCCGGACGCGCAACCGGTTCTTGATCTCTCGCTGGAGCTTTCCGCTCACATGCTCGTGCTTGCCAATCTTGATAATTCGTTGCCTCCCGCCCGGGATCGATTGCGAAAGATCCTCGACTCAGGACAGGCGCTTGAGTGTTTTCGGCAGAATGTCACGGCGCAGGGTGGCGAGCCTCGCGTTTGCGATGACCCGGCGGGCTTTCTTCCTTTGGTCAAGGAATCGTTTAAGGTAGAATCGCGGCGCTCGGGTTTCATTACTGAGGTTGCTACGGCGGAGATCGGGCATGCGATTGCTGCTATTGGCGGCGGGCGTGTGCGAATCGACGATACGATAGATCCAAGTGTCGGCTTCATCGCCGAAGTTAAAATTGGCGACCCCGTTGCTGCGGGGGCCGCGATCGGCACGGTCTACTGTCTCGACGGGTCAAGGGCCCAGGAAGCCGTTCAGCGTATTCAGACGGCGTACGAAATCGGCGACGAGTCCCCCACCGAAATACCGCATCTCTTGAGGGAAGTAATTAACGAATGAAATACGTAATCAGTTTCGCCCTCGTCGTTTTGTGTTTGCTCGCAGTTTTTGGCTCCGCGTGTAATCGCAGCAGCTACGGCGCAGACGACAAGTCGAAGATCCGGGTGGGTATTGTTTTCGATATCGGCGGCAAGGATGATCGTTCCTTCAACGCCGCCGCCTGGTCGGGCGCGAAATGCGCCGAAACCGGCAAATGGCCTGATGGCACGAGTTGTGACAAACCGCCGCTGCCAATTATTTTGCGCGACATCGAGCCGGGCAATCCGACTTCTATCGAGCCGGCCATGCGTGCCTTTGCGGAACGCAACTACGACGTCATCATCGGGATCGGGTTTGCCCAGTCTCCAATTGTCCAGTTAGTCGCAAAGGATTACCCAAATATTCGCTTCGCGATTGTCGACGGCGGCAGTGATTTGCCCAACGTTGCGTCGCTGATATTCAAGGAACATGAAGGTTCCTATCTCGTCGGCATGCTCGCGGCCAAAACCAGCCAGACCGGTACGATTGGCTTTATTGGCGGCATGGACATCGGGTTGATTCACCGCTTCAAAGGTGGTTACGAAGAAGGCGCGCGCGCCGTCAATCCCAACATTCAAATCATTCCAAACTATGTTGGGGTAACCGACGCTGCCTGGAACAATCCCGGCAAAGGCAAAGAAATCGCGCTGGCCCAGATCAGCAAAGGCGCTGACGTTATTTTTACAGCCGCGGGCAATTCCGGTTTGGGCGCCTTTGATGCGGTCGAGCAGGCCGGCAAGCAAGGGGGACGCGCTACGCATTTCGTGATTGGAGTGGACGCTAATCAAAACATGGTGAAGCCGGGCTTTGTTTTGACCAGCATGGTCAAACGTGTCGACAACTCCGTCTACGCGATCATCCAGGACGTAGTGAACGGGAAGTTCACTGCCGGAGCCCACATCTATGGCTTGAATGAAGATGGCGTGGGTTACGCAATGGATGAAAACAACAAGAGCCTGATAACTCCCGAAATGATTCAACAAGTTGAAGCGGCCAAGAAGAAGATCGTCAGCGGCGAAATCAAGGTTGTCGACCTGATAAACAAGTAGGCGCAAGCATTCATGCTCGAACTACGAAACATAACGAAACGGTTCGGACAGGTTTTGGCTAACGACCAGGTCAATATTGTCGTGAAGCCGGGAACCATTCACGCCATCGTTGGCGAAAACGGGGCAGGGAAGTCCACGGCGATGCGGATCGCCTACGGGTT
>JANLYH010000013.1:0-11908 GCA_031365545.1 Pyrinomonadaceae bacterium
GATCTCAGAAAAGAAACAAACAGCCGGAATCAGTGGCCAATGGCCAGTGGTCGGTTGCCAGTGGTCAGTGGCCAGCGGTCAGAGGTTACAAATCAGAGGTCGGAGGCAAGCGGTTGGCAGCCATATTCGTGAGCGTCAGTGGGTGTTGGGGTCCTCGACTCTAAGTCCTTCGGCAACGGCAGCGGCATTCAGTTCAAGATCCGCACTCACCAGTGTCATTTGAGTTGGCTCAAGTTGGAAGGTCACTCGGGTGGTCTCCAATGCGGTGGCTAGTTGCACGGCATCGTAGGCGCGAATGCCAAGGATTGGCAAAATGTCCACCGTTGAAGAGATAGTTAATGCAGCGGGCTGCCCGCGCGGGGACCCCCGATAATTGCTGGAGCCGTCCTTTTGGGATTGAGTTTTCACTCACTCGTCATGCGGAGCACTTGCGGCAAGCACAACCAACGCCAGCGCCGGTAAGGCAAGAATCATCAATCCACCCAACTTCAAGACGTCTTGACTGAAGAACGTTGCGTGATATTCATCAGAGTGTCGCGGCCGAAAGCCGCGCGCGATGCCGAAGTAACTAACGATCAGTATCACCAGCAGGGACAGAGCGTCGAAGAGCGGCGCATGTGAACTGCCAAAGATCGCCGGCGCTAGTGCTGCGATTGACGCTGGCAGGGCCGTATTGAATATCGTTACCGGTGATATGTCTCCGAGCACTGGAGTAATACTCTGCCAGTTCGTCGCCACGAGCTGAGACAGTTCCACCGAACCGGACGAAACCCACAGTACGATTGCCAGCGCCAAACCCACCGAAAACGATCCCACCAAAATCCCGCGGCTACCGCTCCCGCTTTTCCAGGCAGATTCCAGTTGGTCTCTCATCATGCGTCCAAGCGAACCCACAAACACCAAAATCAGTCCTAACGCGGAGACCGCTATTGCCACGACGATTAACGCCTTGAGCACCCACGCGACTATAAAAACGATCCACGACGCAAGGTAGTTAAGGACCATTCCTATCCATTGCAATACCGGCAAAATGTAGTTTCTATACAGTTCAACCAGAATGGGCCAAACGAAATACAAAATTGTACCCGCCGCCAGTGCGCCAATCACAAACTTCAGCCCAAACCTCTTGATTAACCAATAGAGACCGTAAACAATCCCGGCCAGTGCCAACAAAGGAACAGCCACAATGATGATCCAGCCAAGGGCCACAACAATCCAATGAATGATCGGCGCCAGAAACTCCCAAATAGCGGCGAGGATGCCAAAGATGACTCTGCCTATCGCCAGCAGCACGCCCAGGATCGCCACGATGATGACCTCCAGCCAGCCAAGTATCGCCACGCTGAAAACGCCGGTCGAAAACCCAATCACGCCATTCAACGCGATCCGAGGCTTACCTCGAACAACAGCCAGCAGCAGGACCGCGCCGAGGTAAAGCCACAACCCGATGAAACACAGGTAGAGGACGGTGCCGAGCAAGCCAGTTTTCCCGTCAGCTGTCGTCGGAAGAATTAGGTCGGGGAAATGTGAGACCTGGACCAGCATCCCCTGAACCGTGGGAGATGAAGGAAGCCATTTGTTGGCGGCGTATCGTATGAACCCGTTGAAGTTGAAGAGCACGAAGATAGTGCCGGCGGCCACATCGTAAAACATCAAAACGAACTTTGAACGTTCCGCTAATGGAGCATTGGTTGACGGGGAAGCGGGCATGAGCGTTTCGGACATGTGAGAATCCTTTCGAAAGTGAGTTGAGGCATAGCTACCGGCAGCCGATTGGTTGAGAATGTTGATTCGCGAGGCGGCGGCAGTATATTCAGTTTCCGCTTAATTGCAAGCAGATTGGGGGCGTTCGCCGACCCTCGATGGGTCGGCGTTCTTGTGACGCTCCTTCAGGGCGAGGAGGGATTTTTGGAATCTGATCCAGGAGCGCTGCCCCTGGCTATTACATTATGCGCCTTCAGCGCTTTGATTGGACGCGCTGCGGCGCGGCGAAATAGAAATGCGGGCGGGACGCCCGCGGTCCCAGTAAGGAGGAGGCGCGTGCCCGCTCTGGTTGAATGCCGATTTGTTAGTGTTAAGAATGCGAGTGTTGAAATGAAATGGCGGAGGGGACAGGACTCGAACCTGCATGACCTTTCGGTCGGCGGTTTTCAAGACCGCTGCACTACCAATTATGCGACCCCTCCGCGTCTGGCTCAGGAACTATAACGCACGCGCAGGAGCTTCCTCAACCTGGTCTCCAAAGCAATTGGTTGGTTCCCCTTTTATGAAACTGCCGACACCGGCGGATTTGCGAAATCCGAGGGAAACGTGCACGATCTGCTACTAAAGGAACATCAAGCAACCGGTCTGGAAGCTAACTCCGTTCATGCGCGTCACCATCGGGCAAATAAACACCACCAGCGGGGACTATGAAGGCAATTCTGCCGGCATCATCAGAGCCATCGAGCGAGGCAAGAAAGACGGCTCGGATCTGGTCGTCCTCCCCGAAGCCTGCTTGCAGGGCTACACCTCGCTTGATTGGTTTCTCGACCGCGACGTGGTCAGTTGCGCCCTGCAACCTTTAGACAAGATCATCGCGGCAACCGCGGGCATCACGGCAGTCGTCGGCACGGTGAGGCCAAACGAAGCCGCCACCGGCCGCCGGCTCTACAACTCCGCCGCGATAATTCACGATCAGAAGCTGGTGGGATTTGCCGACAAAACTCTGCTGCCGGAATACGACGTCTTCGATGATCCGCGTTACTTCGAACCGGCAGGCGAGCGTCGCCTGTTTGCCGTAAACGCCTGCAAACTCGGCGTGGCCGTCTGCGAAGACTTTTGGAACGACAAGACATTCTGGAAGGAGCGACTCTACGCGCACGATCCGGCCGACGAATTGATTGAGCTGGGCGCGCAGGTCCTGATCTCTATAAACGCCTCGCCGTTTAATAAGGGCAAGCTGGGACAGCGTTGCGCCATGGTTTCGCATCGAGCGAAGAGCGCAAACATTCCGGTCGTCTTCGTCAACCTGGTCGGCGGCAACGACGGAGTAATCTTCGACGGCGCCAGCATGGTTTCCGACTCGCAAGGAAAGATAATCCTGCAGGCCCCACCGTTCGAGGAGTTTTTTGGCACCGTCGACCTCGACTCCGACACGGCTGACGAACGCTGTTTGCCCGGGGATGATATCGAAACGATCCGCAGCGCACTCGTTCTCGGCATTCGTGACTACGCCCGCAAGAACCGGTTTACCAAAGCTGTGTTGGGGTTGTCAGGTGGAATTGATTCCGCGGTGGTCGCGGCATTGGCTTGTGAAGCGTTGGGGGCGGAAAACGTTTTGTCAGTGATGATGCCATCGCCATATTCTTCGCAATCGAGTATTGATGATTCAGTTGAGTTGGGTCGTCGCCTGGGAATGAAGGTGATTACGCATCCGATCACCAATGCCTTCGAGCTTCTGATCAAGGAACTCGATTTGCCACCTGCGACTGCGACCGCCAGCTCACCCGCAACGGAGAATCTGCAATCGCGCCTGCGCGGAAATATTCTGATGACGATCTCAAACGATGAGGGACGTTTGCTGCTTTCGACCGGCAACAAGTCGGAACTGGCTTTGGGTTATTGCACTCTTTACGGGGATACCAATGGCGGACTGGCGGTGATTGGAGACGTGTTGAAGACCGAAGTTTATTCGCTGGCACGCCTGCTCAACCGGGGCAGCGAAATGATTCCCGCCGCGATTATCGACAAGCGTCCGTCGGCGGAATTGGCGCCCGGGCAGTTTGACGATCAGTCGTTACCACCCTACGACGATCTTGATCCAATTCTCAAAATGTATTTTGAGCAGAAAGCGACTCCGGAAGAGATCATCGCAGTGGGAAATGATCGAGTGCTTGTTTACGATATCTTGAATCGGGTGGAGTCCCCGGCTAATGAATTCAAGCGCCGGCAACTGCCGCCAACACTAATCATCTCGCGTAACGCGATCGGCATTGGCAGGCGCCGCCCGGTTACGCATCGCTATCATCGACCGTCGCAATGCTGACTTTGGAGTGCGGTGACCTGTCACCGCTTTCGTCTTCTACAATCCAGCGAACGATGGCCGCGACAGGTCGCGGCCGATCAAAGCGCTGACTGGTCAGCGCACTCCAAAGCCAAGCCTCAAGCCGCATAGTGCGCATAGACCGCTTTCACTTTCTCGAGAAAGTCGCGTCGATCGACGATGTAGTAAAGCTTGACCTTCCCCGAACCGCCGGAAAGTTTTTCCAGCAACTGTTCCAGAATTTCAAACTGATCGCCTGACGCGATTCCTTTCGCATCAAGATACCCGCCATACCTTAAACGCCTGATCAAATCGTGAAGAGTCAAACGGCCCTCAAACGTGCGGCCTCCGCTTACGTGCGAACGGCTCAGGAGATACTGCACTATCACAACCTCGTGATAAATCGCGGGCGCCAGAAACAATCGCGACCCCTCCTTTTCCCAACCCTCAGCAAGGCGCTGCGAACGACGGAGCGCGCGCAGTCCCGCGAAGACCTCTGTCCAGTCAGTGGTTGGCTCGAGGCGTGACAAATAAGCACGACCGCTTTCCAGCAACCAGGCGTCGTTATCGAGATCCACGTTGCCCAGCAAGGTGTCGAGCCAGTCAAAGAACACGGTGCGTTTGTCGCTCTTTACTTCGATCACCTCGATCTGATTATCGGCTTTTGGTAAAGACTTAATCAGTTTCCGGCGCGCGGCGTCGGTTGTTTTCCCACCCTCGATGCGATAGGTGTCGAACCGGGCGTGCCAGCGCTTGGCCGCATCACAGTAGGGGCAATGCGGCCGCGTTTCCTCAGAATCAAAGAATGGTGGAACAGCTTTCGGCGCGCTGAGCTCAGCGATCGTGGGCGTGTATTTTCTTATTTCAGAATAGGCCGTTCGCGGCGCCAAACCGAGTTGCGTGGTGAAGATGTCGAAAGTGCAAGCTAGACAAACGAGCGTTGAATATTCAGTCAAGCTTCCCGGCGGAAAAATACTGAGGTCGAGCGATTTCTTCTTCGCGGTCGGCATAAGGGATCTGGCAAATCAGATCGCTGATTGTCTTATTCTATGCTCAACGCTAGTTCGCGCCTACGGCGCTCATTGCGGGCGGGACGCCCGCGGTCCCCAGCAATCACCCTAGCGAAACCAGCGCCGGTTGCAACTCTTCATCGGTGTGCCCGACCGCCAGATCGAGCTCGGCAGCAACGTCGCCTGCAGCGGTCGTTAGTTTTTTGAAATCAAACAAGTTGTGATCCAATAGGTGTGATGGCGCTACATTGCCCAGGGCGGTCAGCATCGAACTGCGAATGTTGGGTATTTCATTTTCCAGGTCGGTGATTAACCGGCCAATGCGCGCGCGTTGTAAATTTGGCTGCGAGCCACAAAGGTCACACGGAATTATTGGAAACTCTGCTGACGCGGCAAATGCAGCAATGTCAGTTTCTCGGCAGTAAGCGAGCGGCCGAATGACTGTGTTGCGGCCATCGTTGGAGCGCAGCACAGGCGGCATCGCTTTCAAAGAGCCGACGAAGAAAAGATTGAGCAAGAAGGTGGTGATGATGTCGTCGGCATGGTGGCCCAGGGCGATCTTGTTGCAACCTTCCTCTACTGCAAGGTTATAGAGAATCCCGCGGCGCAGACGCGAGCAAACTGAACAGGCGGTCTTGCCCTCGGGAACCAGGCGCTTAACAATCGAATACGTGTCGCGCTCAATCACTCGAAAAGGAACGCCAAGCTTTTTCAAGTAGCTGGGCAGCACCTCTGCCGGAAACCCGGGTTGCTTTTGATCTAGATTGATAGCCAGCAGATCAAAGCGCACCGGCGCTCGCGGTTGCAAGTCGAGCAACAAGTCGAGCATGGTGTAGCTGTCTTTGCCGCCAGATAGGCAAACCATGATGCGATCGCCGTCTTCGATCATGCCGAAGTCTTCGATTGCATTCCCAACTGCGCGCAGCAGCTTCGTTTTTGTTTTGCTGTCTTCAGACATTTGCGTGGTTGCAAGCATGCCACGCCTGATTTAACTATGACAAACGGGCAGCCAACGCGAGTACTGGTTCAGTTCGGCCTGCGAAGTATTACTCCTCGGAGTAGGCCGGCACAAATACGGAACCAGTATCCCAACTCGCGGCAGCTTGACTGCCTTCGAGTGACGACTGAATAATGAGTCATCGCTGCTTCGCACCACAGTCACTCCTCAAATTTTTGGTCTTTTGGAAGGAAACTCATGTTCATAAGAAATAGGCGTCTGGCCCTTTTGCTAATTGTGTTTGCTGCTTTGATGCTGCCTTTAGTCGTCGTGCATAGCGCCGGCGGTGGCATTGAAGGAAAGGTCACCGATCCGAAAGGCGCCGCGGTTGTCGGCGCACTGGTAACAATCACCGACGAGGCCAACACTCAAAGCTTCACGGCGGTAACTGACCAGCAAGGACGCTACAAAATTGAAGGTTTACCGGCGGGGGTTTACACGGTTGCGATTTCAGCGACAGGTTTCAGCGATGCCCGGAAGGAATCAGTAAAGGTCGACGAAGGCGCGAAGGTGCCCGTTGATTTGCGGCTGGACCTGCCTGCGGTCGAAGCAAGTGTGAATGTAACGGTCGGGGGCCTGAAGGCGAACAGCGATCCTGTCTATCAACAACTTCGGCAACAGACAAAAACTGGCCAGGATTTTTCGGGAGCTTTTGCCACCGTGAATAATCTCTCGCTCCAGAAAGAGGGCGCCACCTTCAACCTACGCAGTGGTGAGCTTTATTTTCTGGCGCCGGTTGAAGGCCGCTACACGGGCGCCGTCTTCATCGGGGATGGCGAATTCTCGTTAGTTCCGCCAACGGAGATTGAAAAGAATAGTTTAAAAATATTCACTAATGAGCCTTCCATAACAGAGCAATTCTCAACGTTGGTCCTGCGGTTTACCGACAAAACTTTTGCAGAGGTGACAGCCTCGCCGGCTGTGAAAATGGGAGCTGGTGGACCACAAAGCACCCGTGCCAACGATCTGTTTCGCGAAAATCAGACCCTTCTGCGCAAGCAACTGCGAGACAACAGCGAGCTGCGTGTGCTTGCCGATCTCTATGCCCCGGGACGTCCGGGTTTCTTCACCGCCTTCATCAACGGCAAGCGTTTTAGCAAGTTGGTTTATCTCTTCAATCCGCTCGGAATACCCGAGGTCTCCCCTGAAGAAGTTCTGCTTTTTTGTTATGGAGAGGACAACGGTGGGTTCTGGACGGCCTTCCACCAACTGGCAGAATACAAAAAGGGAACGGCAAGCAGCTCGGAGGATCATCGGCTCATTGATCTTACCCATCACGAGATTGAGGGCACGATAAAGGGCGCACGCTTATCAGCCACGGACCGTTTAACCTTTCGTGCACTAGTTCCCGGACGCCTGGTGCTGCTTAGTCTTTACCGCACCCTGCGAGTCAGTCGGGTAGTGGATGAGCAGGGCAAAGACTTGAACTTTATTCAAGAAGGAAAAGACGAGGATGCGGATTTTGGAATCATCATGCCGCAATCCCTCGAAGCGGGGAAGAGTTATACCGTGACCGTTCAGTATGACGGTTCAGATGCCATACGTGATTCCGGTGGCGGTAATTTTATTCTTATCCCTCGCTCAACCTGGTATCCCAATAATGCGGGCACGCAGTTTGGCGACCGCGCCATCTTCGACATGACTTTCCGTTTCCCCAAGGGCTACACCTTCGTCGGCACTGGGGCCCCGGTGGGGGCTGAAACAAAAGAAGGAGATGTCACCATCGCGAAGTGGTCGAGCGGCCCAACGGAGTTGGCCGTTGCCGGGTTTAACTACGGCAGGTTTAAGAAAAAAGAGATTGCAGACGCAGAGTCCGGCTACAACATCGAATTCTACGCAAACGAGGAGGTCCCGGACGAGTTAAGACGAATCCAGCAGTCCATTGAACAGGCGGAAGCTAACGGCGTAAAGACGATGACTACCTTGGGTTCAATATCCACGACCAAAATGGCCGACAGCGCCCTGGCGGACGCGCAGAATTCCGTTCGCATTTACAACCTTTTCTTTGGCAAGCTTCCCTACACTCGTATGGCGATGACCCAGCAACCCGCTGGCTTCTTCGGACAAGCATGGCCAACCCTGGTTTTTATGCCCTATATCGCCTTCATCGATGGGACTCAACGCGCTCAACTTATCGGCATCAGAGGTGGCACCGACAATTTCTGGAAATACGTTGAACCTCATGAAATTGCTCACCAGTGGTGGGGCCATATCGTGGGTTGGGACAGCTATCACGATCAGTGGATGAGCGAAGGCTTTGCAGAGTTTTCGGCTTCGTTATACGTCCAATATGTGCGTCACGATACGGCCAAGTTTATCGACTTCTGGGAAGACCAGCGGAAGCTCATCGTGGAAGCGCGCCCCGCCACGAAAGATCGCAAGCCATACACCGTCGGTCCGGTCACACAAGGATACCGTTTGAATAACGGCAAGACAGGCGGCGTAGCTCGATATCTCATTTACCCCAAAGGCGCCTACATCCTTCATATGCTGCGAATGATGATGTATGACTCGAAAACCGGAGACGCTCGCTTCCAGGCGATGATGAAAGATTTCATCAAGACTAATTTCAACCAGGACGTTTCTACTGAAGACTTCAAGAAAGCAGTCGAGAAACATATTACTAAGGAAATGGATGTGGATCGGAATGGCCGCATGGATTGGTTTTTTAATGAATGGGTCTATGGCACCGAAGTTCCCAGTTATAAGTTTGATTATCAAATTAGCGGTGACGGTAACTTAACGGGCCAGATAACCCAGAGCGGGGTCTCAAAAGACTTTGTCATGCTGGTGCCTCTCTATCTGGATTTCGGCAAGGGATGGACGAAGTTAGGCAGCGCGACGATTGCGGGAAACAGTTCAGTTGATCTGAACCTGAAGTTACCAGCCGTGCCCAAGAAGGCCGCGATAGCGGTATTGAATGACGTGCTCGCGACGAGCATTCAGAACGGAAAATAGAATCCTGGCGAGTTGCCGATCCACCGTGATCCGGGCAACGCGGTAAGCGAAACGTTCTCAAACGGTCTATTTGTCCTCTTGATTTGAAGGCTGGAATCGTTTCGGGGGCTTAGAGCAGGATGTGAAATCAGGGGTCTGCGCGGGCGCCGAATGGCCGACCGGCCAGGGGGCCCACAACGCTTGTAGGATCCAGCCGGGGTGTGGTAGTTTCTTGGGCCTCCAAGGTGTACCGTCTTTGAGTATCCACGCCCTACCAGGCAAGGTTGCTCGCTCCGCTCCTACTGTTGAAGTAGTTTGTCGTTCCGCACACCAAGTTGTCTTTATAACGGCGGGCATCTGCTCGATGCTTAGAGGACTCGGCAGCCGATGAGTGCACTCCTAAAAGAAAACGACCTTAGCCGCCCTGAACCTGCTCCCCAGTCAGCCAGAGATCCGTTTGACATGAGCGTCCTTTTTGATCAGTGGTTGCAGGACCTCGGCCTGGAGGAAAAGAATCTCGCCCCGGCGACCGCTGATACTGCTGAGGTCTCGGAAGCCGAGGGCTTCTATCTAGGATCATTTCCCGGATCAAACTGCGAAGTTTCCTTCGAAGGCCTCTTACATTTTGATGGGTACTCGATCGGAAACATAACTTCGCCAGAGGGTACACTTGTGTTGACGAAGCGCGGGCGCATTGAAGCTGACGTGACTGTGAAGGTTGCGATGATCAGTGGCTGCGTAACCGGAGACATAACTGCCACCGAACGGGTGGTGCTTGAAAGCGAAGCTCGCGTAACTGGAAAGATTTATACGCGCGCGCTTTCGATAAGACTTGGAGCCATATTTGACGGAGAGTGTGTGTTCACCGCCCCGGAACCCGAGCTTTCGTTCGGAGTTGTTGAAGCCCGAGGGCAAGGCGAGTTTTAAACCCAGACGATTTGGCATTGTTCGCGAGCGCCTGAGCGCGCCGCCGCCATCGCGGGAAGGTTTAACTTATCCGTCCAAACACGACTTCGTTTCGCGCTATTACATTTCCATTGCAATGCTGGACACTGAAAGGTCTGTTTGTCTATTATGAGTCCCCCGCTTCTGGGCGGTTGACTAATCAGAACAGTCGTCAAGGCTGCTAATTCCAAAACACAAGGCACGCGCGTCTTTTCGTTACTCTACCGTCTCCGACGACACCGGTGACTTAATCCCGCGGCCCCCCAAACTAACGGAGGTTTACAAATGCTTAGGATAGGAAAGAGCCCGAAAGAGGCAGAAAACGAGGCTGCTGCGGAAAAACCGGAGGTATCAACCCCCAGAACCTTCAGCTCGTATCAACCGGCTCCGGAAATAAAGCCGCAGCCTGAATACGCTCCGGCCATCCCAAAGGCTCTGACTGAGAGCGAATCGATTGCCCGCGAGATTAAGGAAGGCAATCTGAGCGGCTTCGTAGGCAGCGGAACGGTAGTCACTGGGGAAGCTAACTTCAAGGCGATGATGCGAGTCGACGGCCACCTGTCGGGCCGCGTCAATTCCAGCAGCGGAACCCTGATCGTGGGGGCCAATGGTAAGGTCGACGCGAACATCGAAGTCGCAGTGGCGATTATTCATGGCACTGTCAATGGCGACATCATTGCGACTCAGCGTCTCGAACTTGGTCGCGCGGCTAAATTGAATGGCAACATTCAAACTGCTTCACTGATGATCGAGCCCGGCGCACTTTTTGAAGGTGCCTGCAAGATGATCAAGTTGAACTCAGGTGCCGTGAAAGGCAAGAGCAATGGACTCGATGCACAGCCCCTCGATACCACCAGGATGAAAACAATCAACGCGGATGCCAGCCCGGAGTCTACGGAGATCGATAACATCTCCAGTATCGCCAGCTAACAATCCGGCACGATAGATTTTTCGGCGCCTCGTCTCGCAAAGCGGATGAGGCGCCTTTTTTTTCCTGTCCGAGCTGGTGTCTCCAGCTAGCGACCCTTGACATAAGCGTGCCGGTTACGTGATACATAGAAAGCAAACTCCCCCAACCCGGAAACGCCCAGATAGCGATTGCGCATGCGCCCCTTGTGCCAAGTTAGTGACGAACAACTACATGCATATCTTGTCCAATACTGACCGCTTTGCGTCGCGTTTAAGCGTTGGGATTCTAATTCTTGGCACGCTCCTGGTAATTTCAGCCACAAGCGTTTTCTCTCAACCACCCTCGTCTCAACTGCAGAACCCAACCTCTGGCGATCCCGTATCGAAAATTCTATTGCTGCGAATTATTCGCGCCGAAGATGAACGTCGCTGGGACGAGGACTTGCGCACTCTGTTCTCTGCTCGAAATGCCGCGGTACGCTCCCGAGCCGCGCTAGCCGCCGGACGCATCGGCAACGAGGACGCAGTTAATGACTTAATTCGCTTGCTCAACCACGACGATGAGTCGGAAGTGCGTGCGATGGCCGCCTTTGCGCTCGGTGAAATTGAATCGCCGTCGGGCGCCGATGCATTGGTTGCGGTACTCAAAGACGGCCGGGATGGTTCGTTGCGAGCGCGATCCGTGGAAGCGCTCGGCAAGATCGTGGCAGCGTTGCCAAAGGAACAGGCGACCCGCGCACATGATCTCGCCGCTGTTGTCCTGGACGCGTTGACCTTCGAAGCCCGCCGTCGTTCCGCACCTGATACTTTGACGATCCTGCTTGGCTTGACCGCGACTCTACGGGCTAAACCTGATAACGCCGGCCCCATCGTGGCTGAGTTTCTACACTATTCAGATTCGCGTATTCGCGCAGACGCCGCTAACACGCTGGGTCGGCTGAAACTCAAGGACGGTAACGAAAAACTGCGCGAGCTGCTGACAAGCGATCCAGATGCAGTCGTTCGCGCAAACGCTGCGCGTGTGCTCGGGGCGACGGAAGATAGTCTTTCCTTCGACGCGCTGCTTGATCGATCGCTTAAGGACAA
>JANLYH010000015.1:0-2985 GCA_031365545.1 Pyrinomonadaceae bacterium
TGCGATGCTGAAGGCGGTCAAAGAGCAATTGCGGCAGGTGCCCAACCGTGGCTTGACGTATGGACTTCTCCGATATCTTACTACCCACCCCGAGGTAGACAATCAACGGTTGATCCATGCAGCGCCGGACGTGGCGTTCAATTATCTGGGCCAGTTCACCGAGGTGCAGGAACTGGGATCGAGCGCACCAGCACGCAGCCCCGCCTCCCGCCGGCCTCATCTTATCGAAGTGAGCGGCGCGGTCAGCGCGGGTCGTCTAAGCATGGTTTGGGAATTCAGCACACTGCACCACCGCCGGGAAACGATTGAACGCAAGGCAGCAGAATTTATGGAATGTCTTAGCGATCTGATCGCGCATTGCCGGTCACCCAAACAGGTCCAATTCACGCCTTCCGACTTCGCGCAGGCCGGAATCACCCAAAACGAATTGGACAAGTTAGTCGCGGTTGTTGACGGTTTGGAAGGACCGGCTCGATGAAAACCTCAAACATTCAACGAATTTACGCTCTGTCTCCTCTCCAGGAAGGGATACTCTTCCACACAATTTCAACGCCGGACACTGCCACATACTTTGAGCAGTTTAGTTTCACCATCAACCTGGAAGTTAATGCTGCAGCGCTCGAGCAGTCGTGGCAAAAGGTGTTGGACCGCCATGCCGTATTACGCTCATCGTTTCATTGGCAGCAGTTACAAAAGCCGGTGCAAGTGGTTCACCACCCGGTGAAGTTGCCTTTCGAAATCCACGATTGGTCTGGAATGAGTGCGGAGATGCAGCGCGAGCGTTTGCAGGCTTTCCTTGCGGCTGATCGCGTGCGCGCCTTCGACCTGTCTGTGGCGCCGCTACTGCGCGTGATGATCATTCGCCTGGCCGCATCCCGCTGGCAGTGCGTGGTCAGCTTTCATCACATCCTCCTGGATGGTTGGAGTGTGGCAATTATTTTCCGTGAGGCGAGCTTGTGCTATGAGGCTTACTGCCAGGGAAGGGAACCGGTCCTCGAAAATCCGCGTCCGTTTGAAGATTACATCGCCTGGCTTCAAAAACAAGACTTCGGACGCGCGGAAAGCTTTTGGAGAAAATTATTGGAGGGCTACGGTGGACCAACGCCGATTTCTGGCGACTCTGCTCCCGGCATGATGCCTGCAGCAGGTGAGCCCTACGACTCACATCAGGTCACGCTCTCAAAACAGACTACGGCATCCCTACAGAGTCTTGCGCGAACGCAGCAGCTCACGCTCAATACAATCATACAGGGTGCCTGGGCATTGGTTTTGAGTCGCTACACTGACGGGCAAGACGTCGTCTTCGGAGCGACCGGGTCAGGCAGGCCCGTGCAACTCACAGGCATCGAAGCAATGGTCGGTTTGTTTATCAACACACTCCCAGTACGTGTGCACGTCGACTCCGAGCGGTCGTTGCTTCCGTGGTTAAAGAATCTGCAAGCTCTCCAATTTGAAGCGCGCCAGTACGAACACACGCCTTTGATCGACGTGCACGGCTGGAGCCAGGTGCCTCGCGGCATTCCGCTGTTCGAAACGATCGTAGGTTTCGAAAATTACCCGGTGCTGTCCACGGACGATGACGTGAGTGGCGCGGTTGAGCTTGGCGATGTATTCGAACGCACCAATTACCCGCTAAGTTTAATCGTGTCACCAGGCGCAGAGCTCAACATCGTTCTCTTGTACGTAAGTTCAAGGTTTGACCGGAAGAGCAGTGCCCGCATCTTACAACAGTTTCAGACGCTGCTCGAAGCGATAGCAACTGATCCCGAACACCGAATTAGAGATTTGCCGCTTTCGAACGAGGGAGAGCGGCGTCAACTGCTCATCGAGTGGAATCAGACGCAAATGCCGTACAGAACCGAAACCTGCGTTCACCAACTCTTCGAGCAATGGGCGGTTAAAACCCCTGAGGCGCCGGCCGTGTGCTGTGAGCGTGAACAACTCAACTACCGCGAGTTGAACGAGCGTGCCAACCGCGTCGCTAATGCGCTTCGGAACCGATCTATTTCGCCGGGGTCGCGCGTTGTTGTCTGCATGGAACGTTCGGCCGACATGGTGGCAGCGATCGTGGGAGTAACAAAATCCGGCTGCGTCTACGTTCCATTAGACGTGGCTTATCCGCGGCAGAGCCTCGAGTACATGGTGCGCAACTCTGGCGCCAGCGCGCTCTTGACGACTAGCGATCTGGGCGCGCGCATCCCAGTTGATGGGTGTGAAGTGCTTTTTATGGACAGTCAGGAGATTGCCACGTCATCACCGAATAGTCGAGCCTCGGTGAGTAAGCCGGAAGATCTCGCTTACATTATCTTTACATCAGGATCGACTGGAAAACCTCGTGGTGTCGAAGTTCGGCACCAATGCCTCATGAACCTCGTTAGTTGGCATCAGCGGGAGTATGCGGTGATGCCAAGCGATCGAGCCACACAGGTCGCCGGCCCGGCTTTTGATGCGTCGGTTTGGGAGATATGGCCTTATTTAACGGCCGGAGCAAGTCTTCGAGTTATCAGGGATTCCATTCGCAATTCTCCTACAGCACTAGTTGAATTTCTAGTTTCCGAAAAGATCACACTGTCTTTTCTCCCTACGGCGTTGGCGGAATTGGTGCTGGAGATGCAATGGCCGGAGCGCGTCAGCCTGCGCGCACTGCTGACGGGAGGCGACAAGCTGCACCGCATGCCGCACCGCACCTTACCGTTTCGCTTGGTAAACCATTACGGACCGACTGAGAACGCGGTAGTTGCAACTTTTGCGGTGGTTGATCCAGGAAGCCATGCAACCCCATCGATTGGTCGCCCGATTGACAATGTCAGGCTCTACGTTCTTGATTCGATGGGCGACCCGGCCCCCTTGGGAGTTGCCGGTGAGCTTTGCATTGCGGGCGACAGCCTGGCGACGGCGTATCATGATTTGCCCGATGTGACAGCTGCGAAGTTCGTGCCGAATCCTTTCGCGTGCGTTGCGGGCGAGCGACTGTATCGGACCGGC
>JANLYH010000026.1:0-10593 GCA_031365545.1 Pyrinomonadaceae bacterium
CCGGCCAACAACATGATCACGCTGACGCCGGTCCAGACGATGGCGCTGCTCGTCGGCACGTTGCCAACCAGCGGTTCGGACGGAAAATTACTGGTGTAGGAAATTGTATTGTTCGGACGATTGGTTGCCGAGGCCCACGAAGTCCAGAAGAAAAAGGAATTCAACTGACGAAGTTTTGCGGGGTCTGCTTGTGCGTTTCGCTGCACGGCGTAGGCGCTTCTGCCGTTCGTAAAAATATCTGCGTAGTGTCTGAGATTATCTTCGAAAGCGCGGGCACGAACCGGTTCGATTGTCAGCCGGCCACTTGTTTGGTCATAGTTGTTTTTTCGTATCGTGTCCTGCAGACGTTGACGCAGGACCGCCTTTTGTTCAGAAGCCAGATTCTCATAGTCGTTTGAAAAATCCTTCTGTGACCATTCGTTCAAGATAAAGACGGCTTCGCGATGCAGATAATCCGCTGACCAATCGGGCGCAACGTAAGACCCGTGTCCCCAAATCGAACCGCTCTCCATTCCGCCCATTGCCTGCCAGACATTTTGGCCGTTGGAAATCTCTTCCGCCCCAATCAGAACCTGGCCCTCCGTCGTCACGACTTCGCGCGGAATCGGCGGGGCCTGGCGGAAAATCTCCGTACCGACCCAGCCTAAAACCGCAAACGAGAATACAAATATAGCGATGAAGATCAGCCAAAGCTTTTTCATAGAGATCCTTTACTTAGTCAGATTTCAAACTATTGATCTGCATTTCTTGTTTATTCAAAGTTTCTTCTTGCTGCTATGACGAAATAACACCAGTCCGATAACCCAGAACAGAGACGGTACCAGGAGCAGCCATTTGAAATCGGAGTTGAGCTGAAAGTTCGTGAGGCTCATCGTCCCGACTGTGAATAGCCCTGCCATCGCGAGCATGACCCAAGTCCATGTTTCCCGCGTGGCAGGTTCATTCTTCATTACTAAGATCGTCAGCACACCCACACCCGTCATGAAACCACCCATCACAGTGAAAACGCGGTGCAGCCAACCTTCCAGCCCAGGCATCGCAGATTGAATCTCGCCCGGGCTGATTCCCATATATCGTAGATCTTCCGGGAGCAGCGCGGGGCGCAGGAAAATAAAATACAGACCTAACCCAATCAGCCAAATACCACAGGCAATAAAAATAAACATTGAGATGGATTGATGAGGCTTCGGTATTTCCATCAGCTGTTATCGTCCACCTCCGACCTAGGCCACAACCAACAACCGCTCCTGCGGGAATAACCATTATGTTCACGTTTTCGTGCCGGAGATGGTGGCAATGAAGCAAGGAATTCAATTGAGGGCGGACTTACATCTTCTTCATTTCCATTTTCGTCATCTCCATCTTCTTACCTGCTTTGCTGCCGCCATGCATCTTCGCCATCATGCCGAAGTGTTTAAGCAAAGCGTTTGCGTGTGTTGCCACTTGCTTAGAGTCAGGCCGGTCCGGTAACACATCTGCCTCGAGCGCACTGACCTGGTCCTTCACCAGCGAGCGCTCCTTATCCATCATCTCCATCATTATCTTCATCTTTGACTGCATTTCTGCGCTCATCGTTTCCATGTGCTTTTGATGGATGACGTCCATGGCATCGAGGTTATGTCTTAGTTCGACAACAGCCGCGCGTGCGAAGTCAACGTTCAGAGCTTCAGGCTGCACCGCTTGATCACGGAGTGTCCTGGCGAATTCAGACATTGTCTTCATGTGGGCCGTCATCAGCAGGTGATGCGGCGATTTCATCATCATGGCCATCTCTGACTTCATGCCGGACATGCCTGTTTCCTTCGGTCCCCCGGCATGCTTATGTTGCGCCCCGGCGGCGGACGGAATTAGCAGAACAAGGATGATGGCGGCAACTGACGCCAAGCCGCGTGTGTTCACTTTCATATCGTTATCTTCTCCTTCGGATTGGTTGACGGGAATTTGGGCAGTAAGACTGCCAAGTATTTTGCAACCATTGATAATCTACTGCCCTGGTTTGTTGGTCTGTGCGCTAACACACAGAGGTCTTACCAGGATTGGAAGGTAGGAAGTGGTGAAGCCCGACGGTTTAGCGGCGGTTGGATCAAAAACGTCGCGACTGTGCGTGTTGACCATTTCGCAAGAAACGCGTTAGCATGCCGCTCTCTCGGATCTCTCAGCCCAGGACTATTCAATCGGGCCGCCTCCTGTGTCGCCCGCAAAAGGATCATTCCATGAAGCTTGCTTTGTCGCTATCTGCCGTCGCCGCGGCATCCGTCGCTGGCCTTGCCGTTTTTGCCGCTCTCGGCCCCACTCGTTCTGCCATTCCTCGAACAGGAGGAAATCAGCAGCGCATTGAGCGTGAACGGTACCCCCGCGTGGGCGAGGCGGGAGAGGAGTCGATGGAGGCACTCGTGGCCGCCGAGCAGTTTGCGCAGGCGCGCCAGGCGCCAGGCATTGTCCTGCCTGGTGCATACGGCGCGGCTTTCGCAGCGCTCAGCAGTCTTCCCGTGTATGGCCGCTCGTGGACGGAAGTTACCAATCGTCCCTACGACCTGGACGACCCGCGCTATCGAGACCCATTCGCTTCCAACTCCAGCGGCGGCTGGGGTCTGGCTTCCGGCCGCATGACTGGTATCGCCGTGGGCGGAGGGGCGCTCTATATTGGCGGCGCGGCGGGCGGAGTGTTTCGCTCGCTGGATGGAGGGGGCACCTGGTCGCCGCTGACTGACGGCCTGCCAACGCTCTCGGTGGGTGATATCCGTCTGGCTGCGGATGGCGCACTCTGGCTGGCCACCGGCGAGGCCAACACGGGTGCCACCGCGTTCGTAGGCTCCGGCGTGTACCGCCTGGCCAAGCCGAAGAGCGGCGTCTTCGCAACCACCGACCGAGTGGGGGGCAGCGAGTTAGAGAGCACGTTCATCGGCAAGCTCCGCTTCGACGGCGTCGGCAACGTGTATGCCGCCACCTCTCGCGGCGTTTGGAAACACTCGGCCTCGACGAAATCTGGAACTTGGCGTCGTGTGCTATATCCAGTGGCAGATCCGGTGGTGAACGGCGTGTCGCGACCCGACCTCCAGTCTCCCTATAACAACATCTGTAACGACGTAGCCATCGATCCCAACGGTGCGGGGCAGATCGTCATCGCCAACTGCGCTTGGCGCGGGGGCGCGTCCTACAACGGCTTCTACCTCTCTACGAATGGCGGCGAGAGCTTCGCGCTGATCAACCCGACCGGCGCACTCAACCCGCAGGACGTGGGCCGCACTACGTTTGCCTACTCGCGCGACGGCTCAAAGCTCTACGCGCTCGTTGAATCGATGGCCCATTACTCCCACTCTTTCCAGACGGCCCTGGGCGGGATCTTCGTATCGCCGACGGGTCAGGTAGGCGGGCCCTGGAACAAGATCGGCAGCTCGGGCGAACTCGGAGACAGCAGTTCCGCGTTACAAGCGTCCAACGGTTATCACCCCGGCGTCCAGGCTTGGTATAACCAATTCATCGCCGTCGATCCCGACGATGCCTATCACGTTTTCGTCGGTCTTGAGGAAGTCTACGAAACGGAGAACGGCGGCACGCAATGGAGCGCCGTCGGTCCCTATTGGAACTTTGGTTTTCCCTGCTGGTCCGTGGTTGACAGTCAGAATACTTGCCCACTTACCACGCATCCCGATCAGCACTCAATCGCGATCGTCGACGGCAAGGTCTACGTTGGTAACGATGGCGGTCTCTTCATGCGACCCGTCCGCGGCGCTGTTAACGCGAACCGCAACGCGGTTGATTGGCAGAACTTGAACGCTAACATCCGCACCCTGCAGTACTACTCGGTGGGCGTGGGCAAGGTGCCGGGCGGCGTGGCGGTTTCGGGAGGATTGCAGGACAACGGCGGGTCGCTCTTGCTACCGGAGGACGCGACCGGGAACATGGGCTCACCCTTTGGTGGGGACGGGGGCGATACGCTCGTCGACCCCAACAACGGCTGCCGGATCGTCCAGGAGTATGTGTTCCTGGCCATGGAGCTGACGGAAAACTGCGGGCGTTCGGATGGCTTTGCGCGCTCCGTCCGCGACATCGATCCGCATGATCCGTTCCCACGCTTCATCGCCCCTTTCGAGGCGGATAGACTCAACTTCAACCATTGGGTGGCTGGCGGCCAGTACGTGTGGCTAAACGCCATTGGCTTCGCGATCCAGACAGGCTCGCAATGGTTACCCGTCTTCAATAACGGCGCCGGCCACTCGACCACTACGCTGGCCAGCCAGAATGACGTGGTCTGGACGGCGTGGTGCGGGCCCTGCAACCCGGACGGCTTCGCGCGCGGCATCTCCACAAACGTCGGCGGAACCTGGCGACAGCTCGCGTTGCCCTCTTCGCTGCCCAGCCGCTATATCTCGGGCCTGGCCATGGAACCAACCGATCTGAGCGGCCGCACGGTTTACGTCGGCTTTAACGGATTCTCCCGCGCCTGGATCGAAGGGCCGGGTGCTGGCCTCGGACATCTCTGGAAGACAACCGACGGTGGCGCCACCTGGACGAACGTCAGCGGCAATATCCCAGACGTTCCCATCAACGACGTTTTGATCGTCAACGGTAAGCTAGTGGTAGGCACCGACCTCGGGGTCTTAGTCTCCACTGACGGCGGCGCTACCTGGTCGCGACTTGGTTCCAACTTGCCGTACACGACTACTCTCGACGTGCACGCGGGTCCGGATGGCAAGCTTTACGCCGCCACCCATGGTCGCGGTATTTGGTCGATCACCCAGCCGTAAATGTCAGGCGTAACCAGGCAGGTGATAACCTCAGGATTTCTCGGCGCGATGCGCAATGGTTTTTGAATTTGCTGAGCATGGGGGCCTATAACCACAGGAATGGCCGGTCAGTTGGTTGACTTGCTGCAATTCGCTACATCATGCATGACAATCAAGGCGTTGGTTGAGCAGCCGGCAGTTTCTTGAAACCTTTTTCCAAAGCCTTTCGCAGTCGATCGACGGCCGTGGTTGGATCGCCGCCGAAAATGGGATCGGTGTACAACAGGACGTCACCATTTCTGGCATCCACTATCCCAATCTGTAACCTCAGATAAGCCGGAACTCCGCCAACGAGCATGGTGAAGGCAGTTTTGCCGCCCGTCAGCTTCTTTCCTTCGCCACGAATGAAGACTATCGCGTCCGTACCCTTATCCAGGTTTAGGTTCAGCACTTCATCGCCCATTGTGAAGCGACCTTTTTTGACGTCGCTACGCTTTTTCATGATCTTAGGTAGCAGATCATCAAACTTGGTTTGAAAATCTGCGACATTGTAGTTCGCCGGAGAGCCGCCCTGCGCGGATGGCGAGGTTGGTGGGGTTGGTAGTGGTACCGTCGTCACCTGTTTCTGTTTCAAAAGGACTTCAGCGATCGTCTTTTCTACGCGCGCACTTAGTTCGTCAGACTCAGCTGCCATTCCTTCTGGACCCTTCATACTATCGCGGACCACATTAACTTTCGCGGGCAGGACAACAACCGTACGAATGGCCGTTTCTTTCGACTTCATCTTAGGATGAAGAAACTGCGCGTGGATAGCGTGGGAACTGGAACCTGTGAGCAACAGTGTTACGAGTACTAAAACTAATGCTCGCGGCCTGAAAACGACAGAATTGGTTAGCCTCAACTTTGAGTCCTCCTTAATGCTTCAATGCGTTTTTTGATTCGTTCGCGATCGATCGCGGCTGGCGCGAGTTCAGTGTACTTCTCATATTCGGAGGCGGCATCGTTTGCTCGTCCGAGCTTTTCGTAGAGCATGCCAAGCCCGCGATGTACCGCAGGCACAGGGTTCTCAGCGTTTAGTGCGCGCAAGTAGAATTCTTCGGCCTTTTGTTGATGCTGTTGCCAATTGTCTTTGCCAGCCGGCGTCTCGAGCAGCTCGCGTTCTTCTTCTTCCAGCGTGCGCTTCACGCGCTTCTTCGCAGCATCTTTCTTGGCGCTGTTCGTCAGTTCTTTTTCCGTTAGCTCGGGGGAATGAGGCCCGAGAGTGCGATAGGCTTCTGCTAACCAAAACAGATTTTCAGAATCAGGATGAAAATCTACCAGCCGCTGCGCGAGATGAACGGCTGAACGAAAGCGCGCAGCGCTGATTGCCAACTGAAGGTCGTGCCGCATCACTGATTCCATCTGCCCAAAGTATGCCGTCCTCTCCCGATTCAATTCCATCTGATGCGTTACTTTGTCAGCCCGCGCGCCGAGATACGAACTCAGATACTTAATGCGTTCATCAAGTGACGGATGGTCGTTATAGAACAGTCTGATGTTCTCGCCCTCGAAGTCTTTATCCAGCAACTTCATCACGTTGACCATTTCTTCCGGCGAATATTCGGCGCTGATCATCATGTCGACACCTTTAAGATCCGCCTCACGTTCCAGATCGCGGCTGTAACCGTAGACCGTGGCCATCAAAATGAATGGAGCGACGGTCGTCACGATTGTGATCACGGCTCCCACAATGCCTCCTGGTGCATAGGTGCCTACCGCAGACATGATGTTCATCGTAAGGAATTTCTTACGGTTGCTGCGATTCTGGACATAGGTGTGCCGCCGCATGACGTGGGTCATCTCATGGGCGACGATTGCAGCCAACTGCGATTCGTTGTCAACAAGAAAAATCAGTCCAGTAGAGACGTATATCGAACCATTCGGGAGGGCGAAAGCGTTCGGCTGCGGGTCCCGAAGCATGCGAAAGTTCCAAGACACTCTCTCCAGATCGAGTTCCTTAGGAACCAGCGATAGTCCAATGCGGCGCAGATAAGCATTCGCTGGTTCGTCATGCAGCACGAGCCCATCACGCTCAAGCTTTGTATCGAGCAGATCAGACTGTTCAAGAACCTCCAAATCGGTTTTGCCGAACTCAAACTTTTCCCTGATGGGTGGTGGCGTCGATTCGACCGGCGCAGTTTTCTTTTGCGCCATCGCTAGAGGACAAGACGAGGTGAGCACCAGGCAGAAGCAAAGTGCCGCGACTATTAAACTTGTAGACTTGTTGGGGAACATAAGCAGGTGAACCCCTGGAGCCTTGGTGCCGAGGGCGGGAGTCGAACCCGCACGACCTTGCGGTCAACGGATTTTAAGTCCCATGAAGGCGACACCACCTACTCCTACGAAACGATATAAGCCAGTATTTACGCGCCGAGCGGTCGTCAAATTATCGCTTCGGCTGGCTTAGTATCAACACCTAACGCCACCATCTTACCCCATCTTCAATCCGGGCTCGTACTCTGCTAAAACTTCGTAGTGTCTTAATTCAAATTAGGACATTACCAAAACTTCGAGGACTTCAGACGAATACTTATCGTGCGGTCTACACCGTGAAGTTTACGGAACGGGTGTAGGTGCTAGGTGCCTTTCAGAAGAAATCAAAAGAAGGGTATTGCGACACCGAAGGCTGATTCCCAAAAATTTGAGGAGATTCTGTGAGTGACCTTGTTTCGGGCAAATCAGCCGGCTTGCAGGTGAATTGGATTGGCGTGCCTGAACTATGTACTTATTCGGGTTGGGATGAACCTCCGATTTGTCCTGTTGCTTATCTTTCGTGAAACCCGAGCGTGCTGCGGGTCAGGAGATGAGCGCTGGGTGATATCTCGCAATTTGTTTTGCTAGTTTCGCAATATTGCGCAGGGTTTCAAGCAGCGGCGCCGCAGACATCTCTCCAATCAACCTGGAGGACCACGCGGGAACACTCCGTTGAGTTAGAGTTGGGTGGCCTTGAACTTGCAATGTCCATAAGACCTAAGGATCTGTAATGGGCGAGCATAACGTCGAACAAGAGCTTGACGAGGGAAAGCTGCATGAGTTCATGCAGGCTTTGCTTGCTGATCTGCGCGCACTCGCGTTCATGTTGGAAAATGGTTTAATCGAGAGCGGAGTCCCCCGCGTTGGCGCCGAGCAGGAAATGTTTATCGTCGATCGGAACCTGCGACCAGCGCCCTTCGCAATGGAAGTTCTGGAGCGTGCCAGCGATGACCGGTTGACGACTGAGATCGCGCGATTCAATTTGGAAGCCAACCTTACGCCGCTTGACTTGACCGGGCGCTGCTTCCACTTGATGCATGAAGAGTTAGACGACGTCTTAGCCAAAGCGCGCTTGGCAGCGACGGAATTCGGGGCCGACGTGTTACTCGCCGGAATTCTCCCGACGCTGAGAGTGTCCGATCTCACGCTTGCCAATCTGACGCCAATGCCGCGCTATCAAGAACTGAACCGTTCGGTTACACAGCTACGAGGCGGCCCCTTCTCGATCCACATCAAAGGGTTGGATGAACTCCAGCTCACGCACGACAACATGATGATGGAGTCGTGTAACACCAGCTTTCAAGTTCACTTTCAGGTCAACCCTTCGGAGTTTGTAACTACCTACAACATTGCCCAGGCAATCACTGCCCCGGTACTCGCCGCTGCTGTCAACTCTCCAGTATTGTTCGGTCATCGTTTGTGGCAAGAGACGCGTCTCGCACTCTTCCAACATTCCTCCGACGCCCGTTCACGTAACCAGCTCGCTCGCAGCCAGCCAACCCGCGTGGGCTTTGGCGAGCAATGGTTGAAGCATTCCGTCATTGAGCTGCTGCACGATCAGATTGCGCGCTTTCGGCCAATCATGATCACGCGTCCGGACGAAGACCCGATGCAGGTCTTGGCGCGGGGCGAAATACCTTTGCTTTCAGCGCTGCGCATGCATAACGGCACTGTCTGGCCATGGAATCGCGCCTGCTATGGCGTCAACAACGGAGTCGCGCATTTGCGGATCGAGAATCGCGCGCTTCCGTCCGGGCCAACCACGATCGACGAAATTGCTAACGCAGCGTTCTTCATCGGGTTGACGTTGTCGCTGCCGGTTGAATATGGCGACATTTCAAAACGAATGAGCTTTGATGACGCCAAGGCAAACTTCTTTGCCGCTGCGCGACAGGGTTTGAATGCTCGGTTCGACTGGGTCGACGGGAAAAGCTATTCGGCGTCCTCATTGATTCTGGATCATTTGCTATCACTTGCGCGGCAAGGCTTGGAAAGCGCCGCTGTTGATAGGTCGGACATAGACAGGTACTTGAGCGTCATCGATGAAAGAGTCCAACGTGGACAGACGGGCGCCCAGTGGATGTTGAAATCTCTTGCGGCCATGAAAGGTCCCGGCCCGAGAGATGTGGGTTGTCGGGCGCTCACTTCGACGATGCTTCAACAACAAAAGGGGGGCGAACCAGTGCACACGTGGCCGATTATAGAAGCGACGGAAAACGCAGATTGGAGTCAGGGCTATCAAACCGTGGGGCAGTTCATGGCCACCGATCTCTTCACGCTGCGTCCCGATGACCTGGTTGATCTTGCCGCTAGCGTGATGGATTGGCGCCACATCCGCCACGTCCCGGTGGAAGATGAGGAAGGACGGCTCGTGGGCCTGGTCACTCATCGAGACTTGCTTCGTTTGCTGAATCGCGCCACCCACACTCAGAACACCGAACCGTTAACCATGCGCGAAATCATGAAGACTGACCCGCTCACGGTCACGTCCACAACGCCGACCCTTGAAGCATTAGAACTGATGCGCAACAACAAAGTAGGCTGCCTTCCCATTGTGGACGATGGCCGACTCGTGGGCATAGTCACATCCTACGATTTCCTCGACGCGTCAGCCCGGCTTTTCAAGGAACAACTCACTGCCCTCGACTGCACCTGCGAACAAACAGGTCAACGCTCGCCATGCCTGAAAGGCGAATCGTGTAGGAGACTGGGCCATGCAGACATGCTTCTTCGCCATCAGCGGCGTACTGCCGCGCGAAGAGGCCATCACCAGGATCAAAGAATCGATTCGTAAGACTTACGGCCAACGGGGTGAACCTGTGGTGCGACAGAACTTCGCAGCGGTGGATGCGGCGCTGCAGCATCTGCACGAGATCCTGATTCCCGGGCAGGCTACGAGCACAGGCGAATTCTCGACCGTTATCGCGGACACCGCCCCTGAGTTTGTACGACAAGTGACCGGGGAAATTATGGCTGGTCGCGGCGATCAATTGCCGGTGAGCGCGTTTCCGCTCGACGGCACCTATCCGGTCGGCACGTCCCAATGGGAGAAACGGAATATTGCGCTGGAGGTACCGGTCTGGGAACCCGATCTCTGCATCGCATGTGGCAAGTGCATCATGGTCTGCCCGCACGCAACAATTCGCGCCAAGGTGTGCGATGAACCTGACCTCGCGAGCGCGCCCGTGGGCTTCAAGCACATTCCGGCGAAATGGCGCGAGCTGCCTGACAAGCTCTACACGATTCAAGTCGCCGTCGAAGATTGCACCGGCTGCAAACTTTGCGTTGAAGTCTGCCCCGCTGTAGACAAAAAAGATCCAGCGCGCAAGTCGCTCAACATGCATCCGCAACTGCCGCTGCGCGAACGTGAGCGCGCGAACTGGAATTTCTTCCTTGACTTGCCGGAGATTCAAAAGAACGGTCACCTGAGTTTTGGCTCAGTGAAGAATGTGCAGTTGCTGCAACCGCTATTCGAGTTTTCGGGCGCGTGCGCCGGTTGCGGTGAAACGCCGTACATCAAACTGCTGACGCAACTCTTCGGCGATCACGCCATCATTGCAAACGCCACCGGGTG
>JANLYH010000030.1:0-89258 GCA_031365545.1 Pyrinomonadaceae bacterium
GTTTGCCTGGGGCCGAGGCTACGGCGCATTCTCGGTTTCTCATTCTGATGTTGAGCGAGTCGCTGCGTACATTGCGACTCAGGAAGAACATCATCGGAAGAGGACCTTTTCAGATGAGTTTCAGATCTTTGTCAAGAAATAAGGACTGGAATGCCACGATGAGTGAAACCGTTAGAACGGTTTCATTTCTTGTTTGATTCTCGGTCACCGGGCTGAAGCCCGGTGCTAATGAGAAGGGGGCCTCAGCGTCGCAACCGTGGTGCATTGTTGCGTTCGGTTGCCGGATTGAGCGTTAAGATCGTTCCGCCAAAGCCGACGGCCCAACCGTGTGAGCGGTCGGTGAAGAAGAGACGCTCTAACGCATGCGGCGTCGCGCTGGGTTCGCTAATCCAATGCAAGCCGCCGTCGGTGGTATGCAATAGCGTTCCTTCAGCGCCCACTACCCAACCCTCAGCAGCATCAACAAATTTCACGTCCAACAGATCAGCCGGCACGCCCGAGTTTTGTGACTGCCAACTGCGGCCACCGTTGGTTGTCCGATAGATGGCACCGTCACTACCGACTGCCCAACCCAGTCTGAGATTCACAAACGAAGTTGCGTTGAAGCGTACGTTTGCGGCGTTTGTCAGTCTTCCCTGCCGCCAGGTTTCGCCGCCGTCTGACGTTTGCAAAATTGTGGCGTCGGCGCCGACCAGCCAGCCGGTGTTTTCATCGATGAAGGTGCCTCCGAGCAACAGGTAATGCGTTGGGGCTTGCAGCTTGGTCCAGGTTGCGCCCGAGTCGCGCGTCATGTAGATCGCGCCACCTTCGCCAAAAGTCCAGCCGCGGCCCGTGTTGCTAAACAAGGCCCGCATCAAACGCGCGTCAACGTTGGCGCCGCGCAGATTCGTTCGCTGCCAATGCTCGCCACCGTCGGTGGTTCGCATGAGGTAAGCGCGTGGTTCATCGTTTGACTTAAGGTCGTAGATATTCGTTTCACAGAGAAGCCAGCCGTCAGATTCATCCGAGAAGTAGATATCGCGAATCGCGTCTTCAGTCGGTTGCGGCTTAGCTTGCCAGGTGTGGCCTCCGTTATCAGTTGCCAGCAACGTGCCGCGACTACCAACAGCCCAACCTCGATCCTGATCGAGAAAGTAGACTGCATGCAACCAGGCCAAAGAACTGGTTCGTTGCTTGGTCCAGGAGGCGGCCAAGGAAGGCGAGGAAACAGCAAACAGTAAACTGCAAACAGCCAGCAGAAGAAGGGGCTGGAGTAAACCGCGCCTGGTGCGTATCAAACTTAATCCTGTGAGGCCCATTCCTGTCTCCTGCTCCTGCCGCCTGCCCTGTTTACAAGATTCCGCCGGTAAAGATCCGCGCGAAACTTAGAATTGGCACGAAGCTCATGATCTTTTGCAAGCTCTTCAACTTGTTACCGGGAACGAACACCTGATCGCCGGGAACCAAATAAGTGATGTCTGGTGCTTTGCCTTTATAGATCGCGTTGACGTTCACTGCGATCGGCGTGAGATTGCCATTCGCCTGGCGGCGGAGCACGAAAACTTTGCTGCGGTCGCCGGTTTGCAGCACACCGCCGGCCTCGCCCAGCGCTTCCGTCACCGTCATGCGATGACTCATCAAGCGTATCCCCGGTTGGGCCACATCGCCGATTACGCTGTAACGATATGACGATGCCTTATCGAGCGACACGGAGACTTGCGGATCAATGATGTATTCGTCGTAACGCTTTTTAATTGTCTCAGCGACTTCCTCAACTGTTTTGCCGTTGACAAAAACTCCGCCCGGAATCAGCGCCAGCGAAATCCGGCCACTAGGCGGGATAGTGATTCCCGATCTTGAATAGCGATCCTGTCCGAAGACGTTAACCGAAACGATATCGTCCGGCCCGAGCCGATAAGTAGTGAAAAAGTTATTGTAGTAAGGAACGACGGCAGCCTCTTCCGAAGCCACCTCGTGGCGGTTCGCTTGCGTGTCTTCAGGAATGTCAGCAGGTTTCGAAGCAACAACAACATTGCCGTCGGTGGTCTTTCTGGTTTCAGCCGCGTCAGACATCAAGACATTGTCCAGATCGGGTGAAACTCCGTCCGCCGTGCCAGACTCCTTCGTTCCCGTTTCGTTCTTTCCCGGCTTTTCAGGTTTGACAGGATCCTGAGGAGGACTTGTCGGGTCGGATTCGGAAACCTTCGCCGCCAGGCGTTGGCGCGTCTTGCCGCCAGCCGGTACCTGCGTTTGGGCTAAAGCCGCGGTGCTTGCCGCGACCAGGATTGTGGCAGCTACCAGCGCAACCAGAAATGTTTTTGCTTTGTTCACCGTTTTCACCCTTTTCATCGCTACCTCCAAAGAAGCTAACCAGAAGCGTGCGTTACTAAACCTCTTAACGACCGCGGCCAAAAAGAATTATTTTTATCGTTTCAAACAAGATTAGTGCGTCGAGCATCAGGCTCTGATTCTTGATGTAATAGAGATCGTATTGAAGCTTCTGCCGCGCATCCTCGATCGAAGCTCCGTAGGGATACTTGATCTGCGCCCAGCCCGTTAGTCCTGGCGCGATCAAATGCCGCTGTTCGTAGTAAGGAATTTCTTCTGCTAACTGCGAGACGAAGTGGGGACGCTCAGGCCGGGGTCCGACAAAATCCATGTCGCCGCGAAGAATGTTCCAGAACTGCGGTATTTCGTCGATGCGAAGCTTGCGGATGATCTTGCCCACGCGAGTGGTACGATCGTCGTTCTCGGTTGCCCAGACGGGTCCGGCTTTTTCAGCATCAGTACGCATCGAGCGAAACTTCATAACCGTAAAGAGACCACCGTTTTTTCCAACGCGTTCCTGCTTGTAGAGAATTGCGCCACGCGAATCCAACTTGATCAAGATGGCCGTGACGAGGGCGATCGGCAAAGACAATAGTCCGCCGACCAACGCCACCAGCCGGTGTACAAGGTTCCGCGTTATTCCTGAGATTCGTGCCTGCCGGCCGCGACTTGAAAAAATTAGCCACGAAGGGCGAATCATGTTGAGCGATACGCGTCCCGTCACCCGCTCGTAGAAAGAGGCTCCCTCTTCAATATTTACTGTTCCTGCCAGGCTCAACTGCAACAGCTCGCCAGTAGGCAACTGTCCGCGTCGCTCTCCCATAGCGACGACAATGCGATCGATGCCTTCGCGCTGGACCACTTTATCAAGATCTGAAAAGAGACCAATCACGCGTGGGTTGATCAAGCTCTTGCCGAGCAGGTCGGGATCGTTGCCCACGAAACCGGCGATGCGATAGCCCGCATCGGGACGTTCAAGCATCTCGCGCGCGACTTCCACGGCAAAAGTTCCCGAACCAACAATCAAAATCTTTTCGCCAAAATCAGGATGGCCCAGCAGCCAATGAATGGATACTCGCCAGCCAACCATCAAACCCAGCGCCAGGGGCAGCGCCAGAAGTGAAATACCGCGGCCCAGCATGAGTTGCGGAAAAGCATAGAAGGCCAGCGCCAATGCTACCCACGCCAGGCCCAGCGCCTGAACAAGTCGCAGCACCAGCTCACGGCGGTCATGCATGACGACGAAGTCGTAAAGATCGAACAGGTAGAAAGCCGCCAAACACGAAAGCGTGGCGAGTCCTGCTTTCAGGAAACCCTGTCGCGTCATCAGCTCGTTATGCGCGTCCTCAATACCCAATCGCAAATACACGGCGCCTATGATCGCGCCGAAGACAACCGCGGCTTCGGCGAGCAGCAAGAGGCTAGTGCGAGTATTTGCGCGAGACGGTCTCAACTTGCGATTGCCACCTCTTCTTCCGGTTCCTCTACCAGCACCAACTCTTCTTCAGCAGGCAGAGATCTTGGTGACCGGTAGTTTCGCTTCTGGTAATAGTAAGCATTCGGTTCGAGTTCTTCGTCAGCACGATTCAAGACGACGCCGAGCATTCGTTCGCGGGGCAGCTGCGCCAACAACTTGTCGACCATTCCGTAACGCGTCTTCCCGGCGCGTACAACCATCAGCGCGCCATCCGCGCGATTAATCAGCACGTTTGCGTCGGTAAAGATGCCGAGTGGCGGCGCGTCAATGATGATGAAATCAAACAAGCGGCGTGCTTCAGCAATTACGCCGGCATAGGTCGGACCGGAAAGCAGTTCAGCAACGTCATCGCGCGCCTCACCGCCCGGTAGCAGGTAAAGGCCGGCGGGGTCGAGACGGACAACCGCATCGCGAAGACTAAGTTCTCCACCGAGGACTTCTGAAAGCCCGCGCGGTGCATCGATGGCTAAATAGTCTGTGGCGCAGGGCTGCCGCAGGTCGCTATCGATCAAGAGAGCGCGCACGCCCTCAGTCTGTGCAAGTAGCCAGGCGAGATTTAGAGCTGTCAGTGTCTTGCCTTCGCCCATAGCAGCGCTGGTGACAACAAAAGTGCGCATCTGCTCGCGCTCCCCTGCTTGCAAGATCCGGGTTCGTAGGGAGCGAAACTGTTCGCAGTAGGAAGACCGAGGTTGGGTGATGGCTACGAGATGAGGCTCGACGCGCGAAGCGTCTACGTCATAAGAGACGAGTCCGCTTGCGCGCGCCGGCCTGACAGCGTTCAAGGTTGCCCCAACAGCACGCGATGCTGACCCTTCGGGGAGTGCCATCCCGTCAGAAACATTCGCAGTGTGCGCAGTGAACGCTGAACTTTTCGCGGTCGTCCCGGCCCTGCCAAAGATCGAAGAGACGTTGAATAGATGCTCTTCAATCTCAGTGCCAGAAGGGACGATGCGACTTTTGCGGATCTCTCCACCAGCCGTTGAAGCTGGTGGCTGGTCAGGGCGGGCCGTTGAGTTGGTCGCGCCGGCACGTTTTAATGCGTCGTAAACTCTACCCATTTGGGTTCTCCTTGTAGGAACAGACACTCCTGTCTGTCTCTTACTCAACGGGACAGGCAGGATTGCCCGTCCTACTAATTAGTGTGAATCGCCGTTTCCGTTACCGGCCGCCCAAAGTTCGGCGCGGCTGGCGTCTGAGAAAATCCTGGCTCGCAGTTCCTTCTCTTCACTCGCAGGGGTCCGGCGGTCAGCGCGCGGGAGCATGTCAAGACCCTCGGCCACCTCTTCGATAGTCGAGCGCCCGACGGTCAATTCGCCCGCGGCATAACCGGCCAGTAGAGCGTTATCGCAAAGATTGTTGATGTTGCGGGGAATGCCTTCAGTGCAACGATAGATGTAGTCAATCGCAGCTGCAGAAAAAATGTTAGTGCGTTCCGCACCGCTGACCAACAATCGGGAAGTGATATAACGATCTGTTTCCTCAACGGTCGGCAACGACTTAATCACGCAACGAAGCGCGACGCGTTGTTTGAGTTGACGAAGGTCGGGATCGTTCAAGACTTCGCGCAGTTCCGGCTGTCCGGTAAGGACAATCTGAAGCTGCTTTGACGTGTCTGACTCGAAGTTTGAAAGCAAGCGAATCTCTTCGAGAACGCCGGCTGAGAGTCCCTGCGCTTCATCGATAATCAAAACGGTGCGCAGGCCGCGTGAATGGCGCGAGGCCAGCTCGTCACCTAACGCCACCAGCAACTCCGGTTTCGTTTCCCACTTCTGGACACCAAGCAATGCCGCAACATGCTGGTAAAACTCTGTTACTGACAAGCGCGGGTTGAAGATGTAAGCAACCAGGACCGTGCGATCCAGTCGCTGCATCATCCAGCGCAGGACGGTTGTTTTCCCGGTACCCACTTCTCCGGTGACTACGACCAACCCTTTGCCACTTTCGATTCCGTAGTGCAGGTTGGCCATCACTTCCGTGTGCGAAGGCGTGAAGTAGATGAAGCGCGGATCGGGAGTCAGCGCGAATGGCAGTTCTTTGAGCCCGTAAAATTCTGCGTACACTTTGTGTCCTCCATCCGGCATTTAGCGCCGGAGTTTTTCAGTTGCGCGCTGCTAGATAGAGAAGCGCTCGAATACCTGCGTCAGTTTCAGGATCAACGCTACTGTCGGAATTGCCAGAAGCATTGCTGCAACTCCGGCGGCCAGTAGTAACCTGCGCCGGCGCGGGACGCTTTGCGCTTCCCCGGGCGTCATTAGTTCCGGGACCGTCATCAGCACTGGCAATGATGTGTAATGGGCAGCGTCTTCGCTGGTCTGAATTGTGAGCAAGCGTGGGACTTCAAAGATTCCGGCCAGCAGGAGACCGAACGCGAGTCCGACAGCCATTCCAGCCACCACCAACCCCAAACGCTTTGGCGCCACTGGACGGGCCGGCAAGTTTGCCGGGTCAACCACTTGAATACCTTCGCCTTGCTGTTGACTGGTGGCGTCGGCGCTTAAACCAATTTTCTGCGCCTGCTGGAGTAGCGAATCGTATTGCGCTTTCTTGGTTTGATAATCTCGGTCCAAAGCCCCCAACGTGACTTCGGCGCCGGGAACATTATTGATGCGCGCCATCACAGCGCTGATCTGGCCATCGATGTCGCCCAGCATTGACTGCTGGCGTTTGGCCTCGCCGTCGACCAGTTGTAACTCCGACTCGAGATTGCCGACGGTCAAGTCCGGACGATCGCGGAGCTTGTCCTGCTTCTCCTTGATGCGCTGTTTCCATTCCACAATCATTTGATCCATCGCGTCTTTGACAGAGTCGACTTCGGCTTGTTTGGCGAGCACATCAGGATGCTTTGGCCGCAGCTCCGTCAGCATGCGCGTCAACTGCGATTCGAGATCCGCTTTGCGAGCGACCAGTTGGGACCACGCGAGTGTGGTTTTGGGGTCGGTAGTATTCTCAGCAATGTCGTCCTTTGACTGCTCGGAAGTCTTCTTAACGAGGGCGAGTTGGCTGGTGAGTGCTGAGCGTCGATCCTGGAGACGTCCGACTTCGGAAATGTAAGCCTTTTGCTGCTCACGCAGGCCTGATAGTTGAGCCACCAGGGATGCCGCCTCTGACGGCAAGTTGCCGACGTTCTTCTGCATGAAGTCCAGTCGATCGCGGTCGACCGCATCCAGTTCTTCTTTGGTCTGGCTCACCTGCTGATCAATAAACGTTTTAGCGGAGCTCGTGGAGTTGATGGTGTTCTGCGTTTGTACGTCGATGTACTTGCTGGCCAACTCCGAGGTAACCGCCTGGGTAGTTTTGGCGTTTCGGCCCCGGTAAGTGATGTTGAAGCCATTGGTGATGTCGTTGCGGCTGGTGTTTACCTCAACTTTTATGCTCGCGCGCATGTAGTCAATGATCACTTCCATCGGCTCGCCGCGCTGCCGCTCGGCTTTATACAAATCGTATTTTTGGATCAGCGGCTCGAGCGAGCTACGGCTGGTAACCACTTGCGCGATGCTGTTGATCTGTCGCGTCAAGCTGTCTTCCGTGATTGTTGGAACGACGGAATTGGGCAGGGTGGAGGGCTTAACGACTATAAGAGTGGACGACTCGTAAAGGTCGGGCAGTTGAAACACAACCCACGAGACAGCGGTCGCCACAGCAATCGCCGGAAGAATGATCAACCACTTGCGCTTCCACGCGATCTTCGCGTATTCGCCTGGTGTCCTTTGCCGAAATTCAACGCTCATATCTACGCTCCTTGTCAGAACCACCTGCGTAAGCGGATGGCTTAAACCACCCGCCTGTTGCTAATGCTCACAGTTGTCAGGGCCACCCACTTGCGCAGATGGTTCTGACAAGAATTACAGCGAGGCCAAAATGCTCCGGGCTTCACCGACTTCCGCAAACGGCGCTTTCTCGTTCAAGCGCACTGCTTGTTCGAGTTCTCGTCGTGCAGCTTCCTTATCCCCGCGAGCTTTCAGAGCCATGCCAAGATGGTAGTGATAGTTTGGAGCGGGGCTGCTGGCGCCGGTTTTGGACGCGCGTTCATCGAGGGCCACGGCCTTCTGCAACTGTTCCACGGCGGCGCCGTAGAGTCCCTTCTTGTAGTAGACCCAACCAAGCGTGTCGACAAAGCCGGGGATGCCAGGATTCTTTTGCACCACGCCCTGCGCGAGACGCACCGCTTCATCGAGGTTGCCGTTGCCATTGACTGCATACAGCCAGGCGAGATTGTTCGCGGCAATCACTGAATTTTGATCTTTACCCAGAGCTTTGCGGTAACTGTCGGCTGCCGCATCGTATTTCTGTTGCGAATCATTGAGCATGCCGATGACTGTGTACGCCGTAGCATTGTCGGGGCGTCGCTCGAGAATCTTTTGATACTCGGCAATCGCGCGGTCCTGCTGGTTCGTATTGATAAACAACGCGCCCAATGACGAATAGGCGGCGATGTAGTTTGGATCGAGGTCGAGCGTGCGGCGCAGCTCTGCTTCCACCTGAGCCGAGTTGTGCTCAAAGCCATAGGCTTGTGCTTTGAGATAGTGAAGCGAGGCGTTGGTTGGATACGCGTTGAGTACCTGGTCGATTCTTGTGTGAGCCTTAGCGATCTCGTTGTTGCGCGCGTAAAGGAGGATCAACCCGTTTAAGGCGTTGAAATTTGTGCTCTCGAGCGCCAAGGCGTTCTCATAAAACCCGATCGCTTCGTCCTTCTTGTTTTCAGCCAGGGCAACCCCAGCGAGACTGATATAAGGGTAGGTGTCGCGGGGAGCTGCATCGCGAGCCAGCATGAAGTCTTTGCGGGCGCTGACCGTGTTCCTTTGCTCAACCTCGGCTGACCCACGTGCGAGATAAGCCTTGGCACGAATCTCAGCAAGCATCTGTGGCGAGTTTTGCCGATCCGGCGCAGTTTGGTTTATGCGATCAATTAATTCGGATGAAAGGCGTTGCGCCGCTTTGGCATCTCCCTGCGCCAGATTGATTTGCACTTGCAGCAATTTTGCTGGGAGGTAGTCGGGATAGTTGCGCTCGAGGTCGCCGGCAAATCCTCGCGCTTGATCAATGTTGCCAAGGTTGAAATTTGCCTGGGCCATAAAATACAACCCGGCACGGGAATTTGGTTCCTGTACGAGAACTTCCTTTAAATCTTCTACGGCCGCTTGCAAGTCAGTTGACTGGCCGGTTTGCGCCCTAACTCTGGCGCGCAACAGCAGCGCCTGCCTGTCGTGTTGGTCCTTCTTCAGGATTTCATCAGTTTGAGCGACAGCGCCCTGCGTGTCGCCACGCATAAGCAGGATTTCGCCGAGGCGGTAATGCCCCAGGGTGAAGTCAGGCCACTGGGCCACGATCTGCTGGTAAATACTGACGGCTTCGTCGAGGCGATTGACCGCAGAGTAAAAGTCGGCGAGCACCGCTCGCCCTTCCGGCTTGTCCTTATCGAAATCGGCCAGCACCTTGTATGACGCTTCCGCTTTGTCCAAATCTTTATGAACAAGATAGAAACTGGAGAGCACAAAGCGCGAGGGGCGATTGGTTGGCTCTACCTCAACTGCTTTGCTCATTTCAGCTTCAGCCGCGTCGAGCCGGTTCAGCTGCACCAGATACTTGCCGTATTCAGTGTGGGCCAAACCGGAATTGCTGTTTATTGATATGGCACGTTGAAAAACTTCTTCAGCTTTCGGGCTATCGTTGATGACCACATAGAAACGCGCCAGACTCAAATACGACTCAACGCGCTTCGGGTTTAACTCGATTGCATGATTGAACTCGGCCAACGCTTTGTCGCGTTCATTCTGAGAGAAAAAAACGGTGCCCTTCAGAATGTGGCCTTCTACGTGATTCGCATCCTTTTGCAGGATTTGATTTGCAAGGCGATCAGCTTCTGCGATTAGTTCAGGATGGCCCTTGGCGGCAGCGATTAGGTAGTTGCCAAGCATGACCCGCGCAGCCAGATTGTCTGCGTCAAGATCGGTAGTCCGGCGCAGTTCTTCGAAAGCTTCCTGAAAGCGTTGCAGTCCTTCGTATGAACGGGCGAGGCCCCAGTGGGCCGCCGCAAACTTTTCATCGATCTGGATGGCATTGCGAAACTCAAGCGACGCTTCCTGAAACTTCTCTGCCTTCAGGTACGCTTCGCCCTTTTCGACGTGGGCGAGTTTTGCTTTTTCGGAATTGGCGCAGCCGCTCATGACGAAAACTGCGGCTAAAAGGAGGGACAGAAAGACGGCGTAGTTAAGTTTGGATCGGCACTCGGATTTCATTCTCTTTTCCTCTCAGCGGGAGCCGGTTTTCCTGGCATTCAGGATTAGCTACCGATGTTTGTCTTTGGTTTTACTCTCGGTTTCCGTCAGCTGGCGGGCAATGCCAAGTGGGTTTCTCCCGAGATGAGACACTTCTACAAAAGGGCTAATTCAATAATGATTCCTCAAATACTGGTGGCTCGGGCCTTGGGTTTGTGGGCTCAGGCAGATTGATTCGCGCATCGCTCAATCTGGAACGAATTGAGGCAGGATGGTCGAAGAAGTGGCGGCGAAATCGGAGGCCAGATCCATCGCCGATTGCAGGCTGGCGGGGTCAGTCTTCTCAACAGATGTGGTAATACGAACCATGGCGCCGTCTGACCGGCGCATCCGCACGCTGTCAAGGACGGTATAAACCTTGCCCCAGTATTCGCTGGCAACGGCCCGACCCCGGCCGTCATACCAATAAACCAGCACCTCCCGATGTTCGCCGTTTTGGATCAAGTACTTGTTGGCAACGAAAGGTGCTCTGCCTTTTGGAGTTATCGTGATAGTACCGGGGTCGCTCATGACCCATCCCGATCCGGGCAAACAATTCAACGGGCTGTGGTAGGTAGCGCCATCACGCTGAGTCGCGTAGTAACCCACGTAATAATTCGCGACGCGCCCATCCTGGCCTCGATAGTTTCGGAGGAGATAATCGCTTGCCCCCAATACTGCCAATGTTTCACTGCTAAACTGTTCGTCAGCGCCCGCTTGTTCCCAGTTTCCAACCTGTTTGGGAAAATCTTTGAGATTCTTGCGCTCGACGCGTGCTTCACCCAGATAGTGCCAAGTATTCACCGCCGTCCCCCCCATCAGCAGGAGCACGAGCAGGATCGCAAAGCGGTTGGAATACATCATTCCGCTCCTTTTGCTGGTGCGAGCTGAGGGGTCGCCGTAGTTGGAAATTGGCGCACCAACCTACGAGGAGCAGAATTCCTGGGGCTAACTCGATCGAGCATCCAGCCGACGCCAAACAGGAGCAGGAACGCCACCACATAGATTACCCAGCCCGAAAAACTGTGGAAGAAGCCATCGGCAATCCGAGTCCCGTAGTAGCGAGAGAGAACCCCCGTGCCGCTTACTCGCAGAGCGTTTGTCAGGATCGCGATTGGCACAGCCGACAACACGATGATTGTCGGGCGCCAGAACCCAAAAGTTTTCAATCGCGCCAACCCTGATCGACCTCGCGATCCAGAGTTGGTGGGTGGATTACCGTCGCCACCAGCTTCCCGCGGCCGAGTAAAATAGGCGAGCACAACCGCAAGCGTGAGAAGCGTCATCAGCGAGCGGATCCCACTGCAAGCTTCAACTACTTCGAGCTTCTTCGTCTCACGCGCGCCCAGCGGCATCAACTCAATCACGTTCCCCTGTCGCAATACGGGAATATCGAAAACTGTCATCGCCCAGACCGCGCAGCGCGACGCAAAAAGCTGGAGCGGAAAGGCGATCTTGTTGAAAATTATTGCGGGGATGGGAATCGCCAGCAGCAGCAGGAACAGTGGGACTACAACCAAGCGTAAGATACTGAAACCCCAGAAATACAAGACGATTCCTGCGAGCATTAAGACTAACGACGTTCGCTGCAGGTAGAGTTCCGCGCCGGCGGTCCCTGCCCAAAGCGCAAGCGAGGCAAACAAGACTGCAGCTAGTCCGCACCACATCGCCGGGCGTTGTATTGTGCGTGCTAATTGTTCGCGCTGGCTCCAGAGAATAAAGCCGATGATGAAAGGGATGAGCAGGCCGTGAGAGTAGTTTTCGTTAGTCCACCAATCGTGGCCAAGTCTCGTCAGCACCGTCGCATAGGAAAAGACGAGCGCGGTTGCGATCGCGAAAATTCGCCAGAGATTGTTGGCGGCAGGAACGCCGGAGACTGCGGGGATTTTCATTGACGGCACTCAGTTGAAGCGTAAGCTTTCGGACTGTTTCGTAAGGAAAGGGCAAGTTTCCCTGCGCAATCCAGTAAAACTCCTAAAGCGAGCTGAATTCCGCGCCCGCCGATCCGCGTTGGGTTTTGGGCTGACTATTTTCTGCGGGTTGATAGGGACGGGGGGCAGGCATTTCTGCAGTATCTGGACAGACTGGAGAGTCTGCCTTACGACCGGGCTTACGCGATCCCGTAAGAAGTGATCAGCTGCGCCACATTTTTTTTCAGGTCAAACTTGTCCGACACAATCTCGCGTCCAGCCTGGCCCATTCGCGCGCGCAATTCCCGGTCAGCAAGGAGCGCCAGAATCCGTTCGCTCATGGCCCCCGTGTCAGACCGGTCAACAAGAAAACCCGATTCGCCATCGGTAATCAGCTCCGGTATGCCGCCGACTCCGGTGGCTACAACAGGCTTCCCATGGGCCATAGCTTCGGCGATCATCCAGCCGAAGACTTCTTCCCAGATGGAGAATTGGCAGACAATCTCGGCCGCGGAAAAAACTCCTTCCCCGAACGGATCTTGAACCATGCCGGTCCAGGTGACTCGGTCTTCAATTCCCATCGCCGCGGCCTCTTTCATGTACTGGTCGCGATAAGCACCCTCACCCACTACGACAAATTGGACATTGCGATTTTTCTGGGTCACCAGGCGCGCGGTTTCGAGGAAATCACTGATTCCTTTCTCTGGAATCACCCAACTCACCTGCGTGACAATCGCCCGGTCTGCGGGAATTGAGTAGCGACGGCGAAAATCTATAGCTCGCTGCGAGTCTGCTGTGACGCGCGAGAGGTCCACGCCGTTATAGATCATTTGAAAACGCTTGCGCGGCAGCAGATCGAATGCGGTCATACACTCGTAGCCATAGTTGCTGACGGAAATCACTTTGGTCAAAGGGCCATTTATGAAACGCGCGGCGCTGCGCTTCCACAGAGGCGCGCGACCGGGAATATAGCCGGCCGAACGAGAATGATGATCAGTGAAGAAGACCTGCTTCACTGATTGCAACCGCGCGATCCAGGAATACAAATTGAGAAATCCGGTGAAATGAAGATGCAGGATCTCAGGTCGGTGACCGCGCGTGATCCCCGCCAGGTTCCTGCCCGTCTTCAAGCTACCGTCTTTTGCAGTTGCGTACACGCCAAGCGAAATATTCGGCAGATCGAGGAAGCGTCGTACTTCTTCAGTGGGTTCCGACAGAAAGCAGAGCACACTCTTCCAACCGCGTTCCCCAAGTTGAAGCGAAAGCTCTCGCGCAAAGGTCTCGGTGCCTCCGATACGACTAGGTTCAACTCCAAATACTGAAACTAAGGTTGGCATATGAGTGCTTGTCATTGCGACCTGCGACAAGTTAACCAAAAATTCGCTTCAAGCGCGCCGCGATTCTCTCGCGCAGCTCTCGAATCCGCAGGCCGGCATTGTGAGCGAGGCAGAAAGCGTTGTACGAGACTGGGGGCTGATCCTGGCGCATAAAGGCAGGCACAAAATTGCTCTTGTTTCCAAAGCCCAGGATGCGACGATCTTCGTCCGACAGATTTCCGAGAAACGCCGCGTTCAGCACCAGCGGATGATAACGATAAGTGATCAAATCCTCCTGCTGAAGCCGAACTCTCGGATCGTGGTATCCGAAAAAGACAGCTTGTCGCGATTCGAGTAGAGGCAATCCCTGTCGATGGATCGCGGACGTGTCGAACATGAACGCGGTGCCCGCGGGGCCGGTTAATTCGATGAGCGGGGATAAATTCAGCTCTCTGACTTCCTGTTTCTTCAAATCGCGCGGGTGCTGTTGGCGATGACTGCCCTGGATGAAGTTGAACGCGCCGCTGCGCACATCAGTGAGATAAACACCAAGCTTGATTTCCCTGTGAATCTCTGTCGCAACCGCTTTATCGTACCAGGTGTCGCCGTGCCAACCGTGGAAGTCGCGCCTGGTTGGCAGTGACTGCCAGCCTTTCGCTTCGGTTAATTCGTAATCCGGACCGAGGTATCGGTTCAGGATCTGTTTGACCAACGGATGCAACGCGAGGTCAAGGAATCCCTGATCCAGAAGCAGCACGTCCTCAATCATGTGACGGAAGCGTTCGGTCTTGTGATAGCCATCAAAGTTGTTCCAACGCATCCGGCGCAGACGTGCTTCGAACGCTCTCTGCATGCCGCCCAGTTGTTCCGAGTTCAATAGATTCGGCAAGACAACGATACCGTTCATCTCGAGTTCCCACGAGAGAGCGTCAGCTTCTGGTGGCCGGAATGCTGACGTGTCGAGCGCTCCGAGTGTGTTGATTTCTTTTAGGTTACGCATGTCAGCCTTTTCTTGGTGAAGATTGATTAAGCAACGCCGATGCGACGCTGATAAAGAGACTGCATAAAGCGCGGCGCCAGACGAGAAAAGCGAACGGCCGCTTGAGTTTTCCAGCTTCGGCTGAACTGATTTGCCTTGCCAAAAGATTCACGCGCCGCAACAAATTCACCTCGCGCCAGATAGAGTTTGCCCAGCTCAAATTCAAGCACCGCTCGGCGCTGCTCAATAATTGAAACGACTTCCGGGCGTTCGACAATCGACAAATCGTACGAACCCTCGACCTTTTCGAGGACGCGCAACTCCCGTAGCTGCACGTTTACTTCGTCGCCCGAAAGACTGTCGTTGCGACTTCGGTAGCGCAACAGGACCCGTTGCCGATAAGCCATCCGCGTTCCGGCCAACGCCAGACGCAACCAGAGATCGAAATCCTGCGAGTTGCGAAGCGCTTCATCAAAGAGTCCGACCTCGAAAACTCGTTGGCGAAGAACGACCACACCCGATGTGATCAAGCTCTGCTCGGCGCTCAGCAGACCGATGAATGTAACGTCGCCCGTCGGCGGCGCGTCAGCCATCAATGCTTCCATGTAGGTTTGGCCTTTAAGCGAACCCTCGCTGAAGATTTCGGCGTCAGCGCAAACCAAATCGCAATTACGCTCGCGGAGAAATTTGATTTGTTCGTCAAGATAACTCGGGAGCCACACGTCGTCTGCGTCCAGAAACGCGACGAACTCCCCACGCGCCACGCGCAGTCCCGCATTCCGAGCTGCACTCGCGCCGCGATTCTCCTGCTTAACGTAATTCACGCGATCGATGAAACGCGCAAGCTCGCGCTCCAGCTCTTCTGTGTCAGGGGACCCGTCGTTGATGACAATCACTTCATAGTCGTCGAACGTCTGGGAGAGAACGGAATCCAGCGTCTCGCCGATGTACGGCGCAACGTTGTAGGCAGGAATGATTACACTGACTTTCGGCATTGGATTCACTCGCGCGTTATCACCGCAAACTTGTTCTCAGGCGGCGAAGATACTTTCAAGTTCGCTTCCTTCGTCCATCTTCGCAAGCATTCGAGCTCGCCCGGCCGCGTTGCATCGTCGAGCAAGATAACCGTCCTAACCGGCAGGCGTTCGCCCATAACCGGCAGCAAACCGTAGCGTCCACCGGCGGTCGATCCTGGCGGGCCGTCGCAAATGACGAGTTGAAACTCCTTAGGCAATTCGGCAACTGGTGGATCGTACCAGGCGAATTCGCCATAGCTGCGAAGCGGGGCGGAACAAATTCGAACATTCGGAATTCCAAATCGCTCCAGGACACTTGTCACGCGCGCCTGCCATTCCGGAAAGTGCTCCAGCGACCAGGTCTGAATACCGCGGCGACCGGCCAACAATCCAAGTATGATGGTCGTCAACCCGCTGCCGCATTCAAGCACCGGCCCGTTCGTGCGCGCAGCCTGTCTTGAAACCTCTTCGAGATAATCCGACTGAGCGGCAAATCCTTCGTTGCCCCATCCGCGCAACAGATCGTGCAGCAGTTCACGAGGGGGAACAGCGCCCACTGGAAGACCGGCGACGCGCCTCATCGCATTTCGAAACTTCCGGTCCAGGAGTGCTTCTTTCGCAGCACGTTTCAACTGCCCGGGAACCAGGCGCTTCAACGGACCAAATCTGATGGAAGAGGCGTTCATTTGATCGCTACGCAACTTGCTCATTGCGTTCACGGCGCCGCGGCAAGGCGGCCGACACGCCGGTTAACCAACCTTCGAATTCGATTGACGACAGCGTGGCGTTGTCAAGAAATCTAGGCAGCAGCAACTGATTCGAACTTCGCGACGCAAAGCCGGTTTCGCAGGTGGTCGCTGAGACAACGCCCGCAGCCTGCAACCAGGGCAGAAACCTTCGGTCATGAATACCGCTCGGATAACAAAAATGCGACGGGCGCAAACCTGTCATCGCCTGAACGCTCCGGCGGTTGTCGTCGATTTCGCGCAAGAAGAGTTCGCGATCGAGAGGTGTGCGATGACGATGTGTGTGTAGTTGAATGTCTGCTCCGTCCGCAGCAAGCTGCTTCACTTCTGCGGGCGCAAGCAGATGCATGATTCTCTTCTCGATCAGCGCGTCGTAATCAAGCCTGAGCTTTCTTGCCAGTAATTCTGCAAACGCTGACTTCTCTTCTGTCGATAATTTCCGTGCTCGAACGTGCCTATCGATCTCGCGGAAAGCAGCTTTACGGGCGTCGCCATCCTGCAACTTAATCTTCGAGTCTCGGCCGGTAATTGGTTTTAGATCGAGCGTCTCGCTTCGCGCTTTCCAAAGCAGGTACTCGCAAAAGATTCCGAAGATCGGTTTGTTGTAGTGCGAATAGAAAGTCGTCAGGTAAAGAGTGGAGGGAAAATCGAATTCTTTGAGAAGCGGAAACGCATTCTCCTTAAAATCGAAGTTGCCGTCGTCGAAAGTTATCGCTACGGATCGATCAGGCAGGTCGTTCGCATAAAGACGGGTGATGGCCTCAGCAAGCGGCAGCACCGCGCAGCCGGATTTGGCAATCGCTTCCAGGCGCGCCCGAAAAACCTCCCGCGGCAGGTACATTGAACCGTTCCAGAGATGCTCATCATGGGCCGAGACTCCGTGATACGCCAAAATCAAGAGTCGCTGGCGCCGCCAACGACTGTTTTGCACCAGAGTGGACACCCCGGTTGTCTTAAGAGATTTGAGCGTTGCTAGTTTGAAATTCTTTAGCATTCGATTTGAATCCAACTTTCACACAACAGACACGCGCTCTCTCTTCATCAGCAGCAACAGGGTGTCCTTGAAACTACGCAGCGCCAGTCTTCCCGCCGGCAACGCGGCCAGCACCAGCACTGAAGCTACGACCGTGATCACAAAGGCGACACTCAAGCGCAGAGCTAGATGTGAAAACCCTTCCAACCATTGCCGACAACTGAACAACACCACCAATGTAACGACCGACGCGCATGTGGCCGGGGCGATAGTGCGATAAAAATCCGCAGCGCGAACTGGACCCTTGCGACCGACATACCAAAACAGCAGTGGGGTTGCGACAAAGAGATCAGATACTGCATACGAGGCGGCGACTCCGGTTGCACCCCAGGGCAAGCCGACGACGATCGAAACGATCGAGATGGCGCCGCCGATGATTCCCCAGTTGAAAATTTCGCGCGTGCGTCCCTGCGTGGTGAACAACCACAAAGCGGTCCGGGTTACCGGCTGGATGATGGCCGCTACGCCTAGCAACATGAAAATGCGTCCGGCTTCGCGCCACTGCGGACCAAGCAGAAACAGAACCAGCCAATCCGAAGTTGCGATCATGAAGACCACGCCGGGCATTGTAATCATCGCGATCTTTTCCAGAATTTTCAGAAATGCCGCGCGATAGCGTTCCGGGGAATCGGTCAGTCGGCTAAGAGCCGGCACAGCCACTGCGACCAGCGGCGCGTTGATTTGCTGCATTGGCATCAGCAACATTTGATACGCTCGCGAATACACGCCGAGTTGATAGGCCCCCCAAAACTTTCCGATCAGCACGTTGTCTAGATTCCGCGCAAAGTAAGTCATGAAGTTAAACCCGGTCAAATTTCCGCCATACGACAACATCGACCGTACGCCGACCCCACGCGCGGGCAATCCCGGCCGCCAACGGCAAACAATCCAGATTCCAAACAGTGTCACCAGCGTCATCACCAGTTGATTAATAACCAGAGCCCGGTAACCCGCGCCTCGCCATGCCGCAACAATCGCCGAGGCAAACCCCATCAGGAGTGCGGCGATCTCGACGATGGCGATCGCCGCAAAACGCATCTGCCGCATCAGAATTGCTTCGTGCTGAATGTAGAGTCCAGTAAGCAGGATCGAGACGGCATAACCTGCCGTAATCCAGATCAAGCGCGGCTCTTGATAAAACCACACAGCGAGCGGCGCGCTTGCGAACGTCAACAGAGCGATCGCCGTGCTCAGTCCCAGGTTGATCCAGAAAAGCGTGCTGACCTGTTCGTGGTTAAGTTCCGACCATCTGACGGTCGCGGTCGACAAACCGAGATACTGAAACATGCCGACGAAGTTCGTGATGATTACCACCATCCCGATCAGGCCATAGTCTTGCGGCGTCAGGAGCCTGGCAAGCACGATTGTCGCGGCGGTGCTGAAAACAAACTTGAAGACTTGCGCCGACAGGGTCAACGCTCCGCCGCGCGCGGAACGACCGCCGAGGTCGGACTGCAGGTGGTCTGTGCGGAAATGATGATTCTGATCGTGATCTGAGATTATGGTCACCAAAGCGTAGGAAAAGCTTAATAGGGTAAGTTTTGCTTGAGCGGGAAATTGAGAGGCGGGTTTGCCTCAGACATTATACAGAAAAGAACCGGAACAAAGGCGGGGAACTTTCGTCTAGATCGGGATTTCTCTGCGGAATTCACGACCGCGCGCGAATGAAGCCGGCAGTAGTGACGAAATTTGTCAGCCTTGTTCAAAGTTAGCCGAGAAATCCAAACAAACGGCTGGATTTTGGCGCGCGTACCAACTATCATCGATCCCGAGGAAGTTCCTCGGTCTCCGCGACCCACCACCTGCAAGATCACCTACATCTCGAAGAAATCATTTGAAAGTTTCAGTCATCATTCCGCTTTACAACAAAGCGCCGTACGTGCGGCGAGCGCTCGAGTCGATTGCTGCTCAGACCTTCACCGACTTCGAAGCGATCGTAGTCGATGATGGTTCGACGGATGATAGCGCGGCGATCGTCGCCGACTATTCCGACGCGCGCTTTCGTATGATTCGTCGGGCGAACGCCGGGCCAGGCGCCGCTCGCAATGCGGGGCTAGCGCAAGCTCTAGGCGAGTTCATTGCTTTCCTTGATGCTGATGACGAGTGGCTGCCGAATTATCTTCAGGAGAGCGTAAGCCAGCTTGAAGGTCTTGGGGCTGAAATAGCGTCGGTAACTTCCGGCTACATCGAGTATCCATACGGCGCCTCAACAGAAAGCTTGTGGCGAAAACGCGGACTTACTAACGGCGTTCAGCGTGTTACTGCAGACACAGAGCCATCGCTGATTGTGAGCATGCTTGCTTACATGTCGCCGTGCTCGACTTTAGCCCGCGCCGAAGTGATTAGCAGGTGGGGCGGCTTCTACGATCGCGAGAAATGCGTGTTTGGCGAAGATGCTTTTTTGTGGCTCAAGGTCTTACTTAACGAGAGCGTGGCTTTCAATCTCAAGCCGCTCGCTAAATTTCATCGGGAGGCCGCAGGGCTCAGCAAGAACTTGCATGGGTCCCGGCCGGTCGAACCGTTTCTGAAAGATGCTAGCGAAATCGAGGCCACTTGTCCGTCACCGTTGCGAGATCTCTTGCGCAAGGTGCTGGCGATTCGCGCGGCCAAGACGGCCTGCGTGCTCGGCTACTGGGGCCACTGGCGCGAGGCACGCTCGCTGGTTCGACGATTTACCAGCGCAAAGAATTGGCGACTTCCTTACCACGCAGCCGCAGTTGTTTGTAGCACGCCGGCCGGATCAGTTCTCGGCGCGTCATGGCGAGCAGTCAGCAGAACCTCCCATTCCGAACAAAACGGGAACGGCCGGGTGATGCGGACGTCAGACTCCAGACTCCGGATCCCAGACTCGACGATCAGGATGCTCGCCGTCGTCGAAGCCACCACCGTCAATGCTATCGCTAAGAACATGTTTGAGTTCCATCGCGCTGCTGCAGAACTCGCGCAACAGTCATCCGGCTTTCCGGCTATCGAACTATCGCTGGTGACGTTTGACCGCGCCGGCGCGTCCGGGGCAGTAGCCCGACCCCGGGGGCCCCAGCCGGGCAGCCCGGCTGGGGTGGGACGGTTAGGGAGGGCTCCGACTGACAACGAGTTCGTTGTGGCTGCGCGCGACGCAGGAATTGAAATCGATGTCATCCCCGAGCGTGGCCGGTTTGACCGCGGCGTGATTGCTGCGCTCCGCAAGATTGTAGCCGAGCGATCACCCGACGTAATCGTGACTCACCAGGTCAAGTCACACTTTTTGATGAGTGTCTCGCGTCTCCGGCAGAAATATCCGTGGGTCGCTTTCAATCACGGCTACACAACCACTGATCGAAAGATGCTGCTATACAACTGGCTTGATCGTTGGTCGCTACCGAAGGCCAATCGGGTCGTCACTGTCTGCGATGCTTTCACGCAGCAGCTTGTGAAGATGGGAGTGCCGCGTGAGCGAATCCAGGTTCAGCACAATGCAATTAGAGTTGCACCAGCGGTTAGTTTTGAAGAGACGCAAGTTCTCGGGCGAAAACTCCACCTCAAAGAAGACGAGCGAATGATTCTTGCGGTCGGGCGCCTTTCAAAAGAGAAAGCACAGATCGATTTGCTGCGCGCGTTCAAAATACTAAGCGACACAAATCGTAACATCAGCGCGAGGCTCGTCATCGTTGGCGATGGTCCCGAGCGTGAGAACCTGGAGACGACCGCTGCATTGCTCGGGCTTAGCGATCGAGTCCTCTTCACCGGGCAGGTCAACAACGTTTCCGTCTACTTCGCAGCCGCGGACATCCTCGTGAATCCATCGCACAGCGAAGGCTCGCCTTACGTCCTGCTTGAAGCAATGGCAGCTGGACTTCCAATCGTGGCGACTGCAGTTGGCGGCGTGCCTGAGATGATTGAGAACAATGAAACAGGGCTGCTGGTTCCCGCGAATGATCCACAAGCGATGGCCGACGCTATTGCGCGCGTGCTCTGCGATGGGCAGCTTGCACGACGACTGACAACAAGTGCTTCGGCGCTGGTCACCACCCGATTCTCCCCTGAAAGTTACGCGCGATCTCTCGCCAAAATTTATCGCGAAGCTATTAGCAGACGAATGGTCTAGGCAGGTGTAACTCGACGCGGGCGTTGCACCGCAGGACTCGGCGAGGGCGCTAGTTGCATTTGATTCAGCCGTGGTGCGGGATCAATTCTGACGATGAACAAATCGTACCGGCCGCTCTTTTCCCAATTGGAAGTGAAGGCAATAAAACGACCATCGCGGCTGATCGTCGGTTTCGGCGTCGCCCAATAACCAGAAGTTTCTGTCTTATCGTCGATGGCGCAGCGAGTGTGACAGATGCGACGAATGCGTTCGCTGCCGTCGAGCGACACTTGCAGAATCTCGTCGTCGTAGATTCCCGATCCAATCTGCGTCGCCGGCGGATCATGGTATGTCGCAATTGTGATCCAGTCTTCGTTATCGGCCAGCATGGTGCCATGAAAGTCGTGGGTCCAATCCGTCGCGCCGCCGTTTCTCCCGATCGCTGTGCGGAAAAAGAAAACGTGACGCACGTCGTGCGGCGCGCTCAGCCGGCGCCAGTTGATGCCGTCTAACCACGCATCAAAACCGACGATGCAGTCGGTGCCGAGGTCGCCGTGGCCCGGCTTATAGTCCGGTGCGCCGCGCACAATTTTGGTGAGCGCGCCCGTGTCCAGATTCAGAAACTCCATCGCATCGCCGTTGGGTAGCGGTTTGTTGAGTGGGATGTTGAGCCAGTGTCCGCTCTTGTCAACGTGAACTTCGTTTAGATCCATCGTGTTTGGAGTGTCGAACAGAACTTTATCGGTAGACCGGCGCCAGACGAGATAAGCGACTGGGTCGCCATTATGACCAACGCGCATGTGGCTCCACGAAAACACATCGTCGTCGGCGGACATGTTCATCTGGTGGAGATAATCGGGACGTCCGCGCGACAGAAAACTAAAATCTCTCAAGAGCTTGAATTCTCTCCGGACGACGTTGTAAGCGTAGAGACGCATGCCGCCTTTCAGATCGTTTGCGAACGTGTAAAGCACTTCAGGGTTGGAATGCGACCAGATCGAACTTTCCCAACTCAAACCAAAGCCACTCGGATATTCAAGCGGTAGAATCTCGCGGCCCGGGCCAATCCTGAAATTCACCGGGTCAAACGTCTTCAGGATCGCGTCGCCAGTGTGGCCCTTACGAATGAGCAGACGTGTGTTGTTGGCATTGAAGGTCGGCCAGTGCGAATAGTAAGTGCCCAACCCCGGCGCCGGACCGTCGGATTCATCAGTGGCGCGCATGATCTCTGTGCCGAAAACCGGATCGATAAACTTTCCTCCCACGCGTGGCAACGGCGGCAGCTTTGCTTTTCGATAAACGCCGCGATCAGTCTTGAGACCGGATCGGTCTTGCGGTTCGGTAAACTCCGTAGTTGCAGCTTGCGCCGTTTCAGTAACTGAGACGCCGCGAATTAGATAGTAAACTAGCTTTACATACTCGCCCGCCACCATTCGCCAGCCGCGCCGATGCGTCCACCAGGTTAGCGGCCGCGGTGTTTGGTCGCCCGGCGGCACGCTCGAAAAAGAAATCGACACGCCGCTGCCTGCGAAGATTTGGTTGAACGTCCAGCGCGCCCGTCGCACCTGATAGGCAGAAGTTACGACCAGGATCGAATGTAGCCCGCTGCTCGTCGCGAACTCGCGCACGCGCCCCGCTTCATCACGAGTGCTCGAGACCGTCTCGGGAACAATCTCGATCTTTTCTTCGGGCACGCCACGTGACTTCAACTCAATCGCGGCGCGTTGCACGTAGAGCGGATTGGTTTGCAGCTCCGCAGACCAGCCGCTTTCCTGGTTGTCGTTAGTGAGAATGATTCTCGGCGCGCGGCCATCTTGGAAAAGTTGCGCCGCTTGCTGTGTGCGCTCTTTGAATGTGGACGAGCCCGCCAGCACGAGCATGGCATCCGCCTGCGTCGCTGCTGGGCTCGTGACGAGTGCTTCAGCCGCCAGCCATGCCAGCAGAGGCCACGCAACCCCAAACAGCATGGCGAAGCAGATCCCGCGTTTGATTGTTGTTCGCTTCACTGGTTCGTGTTTCTTCGATTCTTTCGTGTGGTTTCGGGGAACTCGTCTCAGCAGACCGCGAAACTACACGAAGAAGACTAAACAGACTCTCAACAGAATCACGTCGAGTGTTGGATCCCGTCGCTACCGCTTAGGGTTCTGACCCGAAGGCCCGACTGGAGTTGGTACTCCGAACGCCGCTACTCCCCGCAGCCCGGCTACTTCGGTCTTGAATTCTTTCCCCAACAACTCAGAATACAAACCAAGAGTGTTTGCCAGATGCCGCCCACAGGAAAACTTTTCTTCGACGATCGACTTGCCGCGCTCACCCATTGCGCGTGCCCGCTTTGGGTCGCGGAGAAGTTCGATCATTTGTACGGCCATTTGTTCGTCATCACCCGCAGAAACGACGTAACCGGTTTCGCCTTCGACTACCGCTTCACGCGCGCCGCCGACGTCGGTCACGACCACGGGTCGCGCCGCGGCCATGTATTCAAGAATCGCGTTCGAAAAGCCTTCGGCCGTTGAACTCAACGCGCATACGTCGGAAACAGAAAGCAGCTCGCCAACTCGTTCGCATCTGCCGATGAAGAAAACGTCGCGCTCCAGTCCAAGCTGCAGACTCAACTCGCGGAGGCCCGCCATCAACTTCCCTTCTCCGGCAACAATAAAAGCCGCGTCGGGAACCGCGGCGAGCACTCGCGCGGCCGCACGCAGAAACGTGGGATGATCCTTCACCGGATGCTCAAGGTTGGCCAGGATCGTTACGAGGCGACGCTCTGGTAACCCAAGCCGCGCGAGAATATCTTCGCGCGTTCGATTGGACTGCGCCTTTACACGTTCGACGTCCAGACCATTGTAGTGCTTCACAACTTTCTCGCCGGGCACGCCTTCATGGATCAACTGATTGCGCACGGCGTCGGAATTAGCAACCACTCGATGCGCCAGCCGAAACGCGCCGCGCTCAAGACGCTTTTGAGTCGACGTGCGAAACCCGTCTGTTTCGCCCTTGTATGCGACCCGCGCGCGCACGCGGACCATAGCCGCCGCAGTCATTCCTAAAATATTTGTGTAGAAGTCGTGCGTGTGAACGACGTCAATTTCGTTCTCTTTCAAAAAGCGAGCTAGCCGGCGAAGTTGCGTAACACAATTCCGATCATAGAAGCTGGTGAGCGGATACTCTGGAATCTCTCCGAGGCCGAGTCGATCCGCTTCGGCGCGCAACGATCCCTTGTTTTGCAAACACGCGAGCCGCACGCGGCAACGCCCGCTCTGGTGCAACTGGCGCACAAGCTGAATGGCCAGGCGCTCGCTGCCACCCTGCTCGAAGCTGTCTATCATGTGTAGAACGTTTGGCATGTGTAGAACGTTTGGTTTCAAGCTAAGCCACCAATGGCGCCAAGCCCTGATTAAGATGCTCGCTGGCCGGGATGCCGCCCGACGCGTCAACAAACTTTCGTTGCCATAACTCCAGCATGAAGAGCGTCCACAACTCAGTCGCGTGATCGCGGCGTCCGCGCCCGTGTTCGTCGAGCAAAAGTTTAACGTACCGCGGCTCAATAAGACCGCGCTGCATTGTCAGTGGTTCCGTGAGCGTCCCGCGCACCCGTTCGCGCAGTTGCTGGTTGATCCATTGATCGATGGGAATGCCAAAGCCCTGCTTCGGCCGATCCAGAATTTCTGCGGGCACCAGATCGCGCACGGCGCGTTTGAAGATGTGCTTGGTCTCCAGACCTTTCATTTTCATGCTCGCGGGAATTCGCGTGCAGACAAACTCGATCAGCTTGTGATCGAGCAACGGCACGCGCGCCTCCAGAGACACGGCCATGCTCATGCGATCGACTTTCGTCAGGATATCGCCGGGCAGGTAGGTCTTGCTGTCGAGGTAAAGCAGCGGATCGAGCGGATCGTCCGCCCGCGAGTGCGCCGCAAGCGCTCGAAAGCGCTGCGCTGCTTCGCATGCTCCCAACTCCTGGAGGAAGTCGCTGGTGTAAAGGGAAGGCTTGTTCAATCGCGTAAAGACGGAAACGTCTTCGATGTAACGATCGAGCGGATCGAGCGCGACGTTGTGCAGATAATTCCGTCCCCACGCGCCATGTGGCAGGGTGCGACCTAGCGGTTGCATCACACCTCGCCGCACGACGCGTGGGAGATTCGCAAAGCCACTGCGTTTTCGATCTAACGCGTAACGCGTATATCCCGCGAAGAGTTCATCACCGCCATCGCCGGAAAGCGCGACCGTAACATGCTGTCGCGCGAGTTTGGCAACCATGTAAGTCGGAATCGCGGACGAATCGGCAAACGGTTCGTCAAAATGCCAGACCAGCTCGTCAACGATCTCGCAGATGTCCGGAGTGACGATAAGCTCGTGATGATCGGTACCGAATCTTTGCGCGGCGATTCGCGCATACTTCAATTCGTTATAGCTGTCTTCATGAAAACCGATCGAGAAAGTCTTAACGGGCTGAGTCGCGTGGCGGGCCATCAGGCCAACGACGGTGCTTGAATCAACTCCACCAGAAAGAAAGGCGCCGAGCGGAACTTCCGACTCCAGCCGAATGCGCACTGATTCGTCCAGCAAAGCGCGCAACTCTTCGAGACATTCGGCTTCGCTTCGCGCCGGATTCTCTTGTCGGTTCTCGTAAGGAAAGTCCCAATACTGCGCAACGCGCGCGCGGGCGTCTTTGAATGTCAGGTGATGTCCAGGTGACAGTTTGTGCACGTCGAGGAAAATTGTGAGCGGATCGGGAACATAACCGAATGTTAGATAAGCATCGAGTGCTTCGATGCTTATCTCGCCGTGGAACTCTGGATGTTCGCGCAGAGATTTCAACTCAGAACCGAAGATGAGGGTGCCGCCTGGAGTGATTGTGTAATAAAGCGGCTTCTTGCCCACGCGATCGCGCGCAATGAAGAGTTCGCGCAAGCGGGCATCCCAAATGGCAAAGGCAAACATGCCCCGCAGCTGTTCAACACAACCCGCGCCGAACTCTTCGTAAGCATGCACAATCGTTTCGGTGTCTGAATGAGTCTTGAATTGATGGCCACGCGACTCAAGCTCGCGCTGCAATTCGCGATGGTTGTAAATCTCGCCGTTGAAGACAATGGTGACGGCGCCGTCGCAGCCAGACATCGGCTGATGCCCGCCCGCCAGGTCAATGATCGACAACCGCCGCATGCCGAGTGCAACTCGATCGTCGACCAGCATTCCCTGATCGTCTGGCCCGCGATGGGCGATCACGCGACACATGCGATCCAGCACGTCGTTGGCCGCACGCCTGTCATGATGCCCATCTCTGCTAACGAATCCGGCGATACCACACATTTTATCTCTTCCTCAGGGGCGCCTTTCGGCTAACGAACTTGATGCGGTGCGATTGTCGGCGCTACCGAGCGCGTTGACTCGCTTTCGCGATTCGTTTCCCAATGCGCGTACCGCTCGCCACGCAGAAATTGGTAGCACGCAATCAGTGCCGCGAGGTTGGACAAAACGAAGTACTGCGGCAGCGCCAGCATCCGACTGTGCACGCCGGCCCGCTCAAGCAGCCACGCGCCCAGCGCGCCTAGATAGCAACCGAGTTGTGACGCAAAGAAGATCAAGTAAAACAATGAACTCTGCGACAGGATTCCAGAAGTTGTCAGGATCGCAATCAGGAAGAATGGCACGGCGTAACGCATCACCTTGTGCGATAGAAGTTGCACCCCGTAAAAACCGCTGCGAAACGGGTTCAGCATTGCGCGATGACGCCACAGGTCGGTAAAGGTTTGCGCAATCACCCGGACGCGCATCTTGAGTTCTTTGTCGGTTTGCCGATTGGTCTCTTCCGTGCAAACCGCGGTGGGTTCGTAAACGGCGCGCAGGTTTTGCTCAACCATCTTGGTAGCGATGATAAAGTCGCTGCAGGCTTCCGGGTACAGCGGCACGTAAGCCGATCGGCGCACGGCATAGAGACATCCGGACGCGCCAATCAACGAAAAGATGCGACTCTCGTGCTTTTTCAGAAAAGTCTCATAACTCCAGTACCGGCGCGCGCCGCGCCCGACCCTCGAGTCCGCGGGATCAACATAAATCAGACGACCAGCCACGCAACCGACCGTCGGATCCGCGAAGCTTGGCATCATGACGCGCAATGCATCTGGTTCGTAAAGACTCGTTGCGTCGGAGAAAAGAATGATCTCGCCGTGCGCTTGGGCGACGGCCATATTCTGTGCCTCAGTCTTACCCTGTCGCTGCGGCTGGCGCACGAGGCGCACGCCGCGATCGGCGAATGCGCGCGCGATTTCGTCAGTGCGATCGGTCGAACAATCCGAGGCGACGATTATTTCCAAAAGCTCCCGCGGATAATCCAGCGTCAAAGTGTTTTCAAGTTTGGCAGCCAGATCGCGCTCTTCGTTGTGAGCTGTGACGATCACACTGACAAACGGCGCAAAGGGGTTGCGATTAACGTCGCGCGGACGGAGCCGGCTCATGATCAGAAGCAGAAGCGGATAACCAGCGTAGGTATAAACGAGCGCCGCCGCGCTTAACCAGAAAATTATTTTTGCCGCTAACGTCACCGTCATATCGTCGCGACCCCGCCTTTGTGATCAAACTCCGAGACAACGTTCACCTGGCTCGGCTTTGGTTGCTTCCCAGGCAGAACCGCGTTTCCAGTCTCAGACTCATATAGCCGGCGCAAACAAACGGCGTAGGCAACCAGGTAATAGACGTACCAGAGATACGCCACCGAAGCGAAGAAGCTGCAAACCATATAGCCGATCAGCGCTGCCTGCAGACCGATTGCTAAATAGTAATAGTGCGAATCGCGGCGTGTTTCGAATGTTTCGCGCGCTATCTGACCAAGTTTCTTGAGCGGCGTGACGATGAACATCGTGTAGCAAACCAGTGCTGCCACGCCCATCTCAGCCGCGACTTGCGTGTAGGAGTTGTGGGTGACCAGCCCGCGATACGACATTTCCGGCGCGTAGTTACCCATTCCGATGCCGAGCAACGGATGCCGAATAGCTATATACAATGATCTGAAAAGTTCGCCGCTGCGCGCTTCAGACGATCCCAGCGGGTCCAAACTCGGAAGCAGAATTGAGGCGAGTCGCAAAGCGTAGCCGGGCACCATCGCCAGGAACGCCGCAACGATCAGGAAACCAACCACAACGATCTCAAGCCGACGCCGCTGACCGGCCTTCCATGCAAGGAAAGTCAGCGCCACCAGTAAGCCAATGAAGCCTCCGCGCGAGTAAGTGAGCACTATGCCGAAGACCATCAGGACCGCACAGCTGCCGAAAAGAAACTTGCGCGCGAGACTGCGCGAACTGAGCAATAGCGCAATCGCGATTGGAACTAACGTTACCAAAAACAGTGCCATATCGTTCGAGTTGCCAAAGATACCGCCGCCTCGGCCGCCGGCGCGATAGCCTTCGACGGTCATCAATCCCAGGCGATAGTCGTTGACTGCCTCGACGCTTAACCAGAGGCCAGCGGCGAGTGCAAGAAGCAGAAGTCCCTTTAGTCGAGCCTTGGTCCGCACCACATTCACCATGAGGATGAACATCACGATGCAGCGGATAAACGTGCCGCTGAATTCCTGCCAGGCAGTGAAGCGATTAATGGCCAGGGGAATCGAAAGCAGACCGGTCACACAAAAGAGTAGAACAAGATTGACTTCGGTTGGCTGCGCGGTAACGGTGCCTTCCAACGAAAGCTGCGTGGGTATGAAGAAGCCCAATGTGGCCAGGGCAACGATGAGCGCCAACGACGCGGTCAGCGGAGATGGATAAACCTCTGCGGGACGAGCGTAGAGAATAATTGTAAACAGCCAAAGCCCGGCGTAGCTTAGGGCATGGCCGCGCTTTAGTATCCACTTGCCCTGGGTAGCGCGCTGCGACGATGATTCCGGCTGCTTTATTGCCGCACTTGAACTTCTTACTTGCAAGGTGCTTGAAACTGGCGGCGTAGCTGATGCCAAACCTGCAGCCGTCGCCCGCGCTGACTGCGATGGTCGCACGCTCTCGTAGTCAGATTGGATCGGTCGACGCCTCGGGAAATCTCGAGACCCTGCTGAGTCAATCTCCGGTTGTACTCTCCTCCTGCTCACGTTTTATCCTCTGCCATTGAATATGATTCCTATCGACCGTCGGGCGAAAGCTTGCGATACCGGCAAGGTGCGCCCTGGACCTCGAGTTTGTATTTCGGCTATTCGCTAGAGTCAGTCCGTTAGCTGGCGTCTAAAAGCAAAAGAAGCTACTGCGCTCAACGCGCCGCAGCCTCGACTTGCAGTTTGAATTGTAGGCTTTTGAAATGGCCCACGGGAATCTAGACTGCCACCTCGTTTTGCTCCTCGACTAGAACGAGCTCCTTGACGCGCTCGCGGAGTGCTCCCTCAAATCTCCTGGCCTCCTCAACTTCCGAGAACGAGAGTGCTCGTAATTCGTGTTCGATGCGCCGGCGATAATCCGACACGAGCGAATCGGAAACTCCCAAAACAGCGGCCACTTCGAGTTGTGTGGAATGTTGGGCGCTCAAGTAGCAGTGCCACAGAACTCCAAGAATCCGATTGTATTGTTTGAGTTTTCCGCGAACAGTTTCGTGTAGGTGGCCAAGAAAGTAGTCGACAGATCCGGCCGCTTCATCTTCCGACTCACGCCGCAGCAGGCCCTGCTCAGGATCTTCGCCCTTGTCTACCGGCTGAAAATGGTTGCCGTCGCCGTCGTTGTCGTCGCCATCGAGAGGAACCAGATAGATATCCATCACGGGAAGTCGCGACATGACAAGACTACGAAGCGCTCTGACGTCAACCGGAGAGTCGACAGCGTCCAATACCGAAACGATGAGGTCCTCCAGGTCTGAGTTGCTAATCACAACCTGGGAATCGCCGGTGCAACCGACCATGCGCGTGTCACGAGCCCGAACCGGGATCATGTGAACCCGCTGCTCAACATCGTGGGAATCGCGGCGGCGTTTTCCGTCGGCCCATTCGCTGAGGCCATATATCCGATCAGCCAGTCGTCGATGAGGCTCATCACCGGTTCCGCTCGAGTCAAAGCGACGGAAGTTTGAGCTTGACTGGATCAGTGTGGAAATGCGGCGGGCGAGGCGATAGCTTTCCGGGTGCCGCTTCCGCAGTTCGGCAGTAAGAAGGTTAGTCAGTTCAATCTGGCCGATCTCACACTCGATTTCGTAATCGGTCATCTCCGTATCGAGATAATGTTCAAAGCGATTCTTACTCAGGAGTTGAACAAACAGCTCTTGCGTAAGGTCGGTGTAGGCGCTGGCGGCGCCCTCCTCAACCAGTAGGCCGGCGCTCCGCGATGCCCTTACTAGAGGATGGTGGGAAACGATGCGGTGCAGCTCTGACCAGAGTCGATTGACGTCCGAGGAGCGCAGGCTCTCGACCCACTTACCACTTTTGGCCATACGCTCCGCAGTGCGTCTGGCGCGGGCAGTTTGCGGCTCCGGACTAACAGGGGCCAACTCGGCATCTTTTTCGACTTCGTGACTTAGGGATTTCACAAAATTTGTTCTTTGGATAGTGGCGTTGATAGGACTTTTCCTTTGGCAGGAAACCTGTGATCTGGAGTGCCCAGCTTGTAATTGGCGCCCAGCCAGTCTCAGCTCTTGCGAGTGAGCCTAAAGCCTTTGTAAGGCGACAAGGTAGAGGGTCTATTCGAGAAAGAGTCGTTTGACTATCCTGAGACTATCGCTGGCTAGTAATTTGAATTTGCCCGAGTATTTCCTGAGAAATCAGGTGGGCTGGTCCTGGAGCGAGCGTCAAAGAGCGGGGGCTCCCTGACTTGACGGGGAGCATCTTAGCAACATTCCCAAGAATGAGCAACATGTTTTTACACTTCTCTCAAGTTGTTGATTCCAGACTACAAAAGCTTAGGAAGAAGCGACAGAGTTGTGGAATGGGCGAATGATTCGTGCTATTAGATTCCTGAACAAGTAAGTAAGACTGTGGGTTCTTCTGATTGAGGTGTACAGCAAACTTGCCTCTTTGCCTTCCTCAATCCTTCCAAGCGGGACTGCGTGTCAAATCTGATATTAACCTAGTGGTCTGCAACTAGGAGGCTAACCGATGAAGGCTGCTAGCTTAAAGTCATTCAGCAAGAAGCTGGCTTGCCCGTCTTCTAATCTTTTACTCTCATTTCACCATCAGTCACTCGCACCGGAAATAAACTTCCTGGTAAAACATCACCTCGCTGGTTGCGATTTTTGTTATTGCGAAATCCGACTCCTGGCGTATTACCAGCCGCCCCTAAAGGGAGAATGTCGCCCACCAGAGCTACCGATCAATTTAAGAGTTTTAGCTGAGTCAATTCTTGGACAAGACAAGTCAGCAAAGGCCGGCAGCAAAGGATTAGCCGATAAGGGACTGACCTTGAGGTAGATCGCGGGGCCGATAAGAGCAGTTTTAGAATAACCTCTCAGGAGTGTTGCCTAACTCTCCTGCGATTTCCCGATTTACATCTATGAATAGAGATTGTCGATCACATCACCAAACTTCTGATCGATAACACGTCGCTTGACCTTAAGAGTTGGCGTGAGCTCGCCACGGTCTATCGAAAACTCGTCCGGTAAGAGAGCGATCCGTCGGATGCGCTCATAGTCGGCAAGTTCTCGCGTAAGCAAGGCTACGTCACTTTGTACGAGCTTGATTGCGGCTGGAAGCGCGGCGAGATCTACGCGGTCGATAGGAAATTTTTCGCCGGTGCCCGCCAACGCTTGCCTAACCGCTTCCCACTCCGGAACGATAAGCGCTGCCGGCTGCTTGCGGCCAACACCCACCACCACTACCTGACTAACAAACTCACTTTGCTTGAGCAAGCTCTCAATTTGTTGGGGAGCGACGTACTTTCCGTTTGAGAGTTTGAATAGATCCTTTTTGCGATCGGTGATGTAGAGATGACCCTGCTTATCTAAATGGCCAACGTCACCGGTAGCGAACCATTCATCGTGCAAGACGGAAACAGTTTCTTCGGGATGGCCATAATAGCCGCGCATGACATTAGGTCCTCGCAGCAGAATCTCCCCATCTTCGGCGATCTTGACCTCTATTCCCTCAAATGGCAGGCCCACCGACCCCACTTTATTATTCTCGGGACGATTTGCAGAAACGATGCAGGTTTCAGTAGCGCCGTACCCTTGGAGGATTGGAATTCCTGCGGCCAGGAACGCGTAGGAAAGTGCAGGAGAAAGCGGTGCGCCACCAGAAACGAAATACCGCAAGCGCCCGCCAACTCCCTCCCGCCACTTCGAAAATACTAGTTTACTTGCCATTCGCTGTTGCATCGCCAGCGACGGACCAACCATTTTTCCCTTGTCCTTCGCTTCAGCATAACGCTGGCCGATATCCAGCGAGCGCACAAAGACTCGCCTTTTCCAACCCTTCTGTGAAAACCCCTTTTTCACAATTTTGTGATAGACCTTCTCAAACAATCGCGGTACGGCAGTCATGACAGTCGGTCTAACTTCGCGGAGATTCTCCGCCACTTGATCAAAAGAGGCGGTGTAATAGACCGAGACGCCGTTGTAACAGAAGATGTAAAAGCCGGTCCGCTCAAAGATGTGCGAAAGCGGGAGCACCGAGAGAGCTATGTCGGTCGACGAAATTGGCAAACCTGCGGTTGTTGCCAGGACGTTGGAAACAAAGTTTGCGTGAGTAAGCATCACTCCTTTGGGCTCGCCCGTCGTGCCAGACGTGTAGATGATGGTGGCCAAATCATCTAACCTGATTGCCGTGAGGTAGGCGCTGAAAGCTGCCGGCTTATTTATCGCTCGCTCACTCCCCTTCTTTTCCAATGAGTCAAGTGCCGTTGATCGATCAATATCCTCGATAGCAGCCGCATCAAAGAAAACAATCTTCTCGAGAAAATCCAGCCCTTGCAGCGCCTCTCTGGCGTGTCTATAGAGTTTTTTATTTGAAACAAAGATGGCGCGCGCGCCGGAATCCGTGAGGATGTAACGGATTTGATCGACTGCCTGGGTCGTGTAAATAGGAACGTTGATGGCGCCTAGGCTGAGAATGGCGAGATCGGCGATCGACCACTCTGGTCTGTTCTCAGAAAGGAGTGCTATTCGATCGCCTGGTTTGATTCCAAACTCGGCAAGACCAAGGGCAACATTGCGCACGCGCTCTACAAAGCTCTCCGCCGAGATATTAACCCACTCGCCACCGATCTTGTGATTCAGCGCGTCTTGTTTGCCGTGTTTTAGAGCGGCGGTGAGACAGAGTCCCGGCACGGAGGAAGCTCTTATTGTTTCACGCTCATCGTGCATTTGTGATTTGGCCGAAGCGGTTGAAGCCAAGTTTTCGGATGCCCCCTAAATTAATCTCGTCAGTCAGCAATGAGAGAATTCAATTAACTCGATGAACGAATCCGTGAACCGGGATGATACTACACGCTCAGAACTGGCGAATAAGCGGCGGAGTTTCGACGCAGCTGCGTCAGTTTGCTGGTGCTGACGTGTCCAAACCCGAACGCGATCGTGCTTTCCGACGCGAGTGCACATCTTCGACCCTACCGTTCATTGTTGCGAGCGACGCCAGCACCAGGAAAAGGAGAGCATTTGCCGGAGTGTGTAGCGTGAAATCAAAAAAGCTGTGCACCAACACGCCAAAACAGCCCGCCATAGCTCCGGTCGCAACCCCTCTCCTGAAATCATCACGAGAGTCTCGCCGTATAAATCCCATGCGAAACAGGTTTATCACGAAAAACAGACCGAGCAGCGCGCCAATGATTCCGCCGTCAGACAGCACTTGTAGATAATCGTTGTGGGCCTGTTCCAATCGGTACATGCCGTTGCGTGAATCGTAGCCTGTATAGACCACCCCGAAAGCGCCTAAGCCAATGCCGAGCCACGGATGCGTCTTTATGATGTCGACGGTAACGCTCCAAAAATGCGCACGACCGGTGGTTGGATCGTCGGTATTAACAGATCCGACTACACGCGTGAGGGCATCCTCCCCTCCCAGCAAAACCACTCCGGCAAACAATGAAACCACTAGTGCCAAAGCCAACCCGGCCTTCACAGCGGCGCTCTTGATGCGTGGTTTACGTTCTTCAGAATCTCTCTTCTTGCGGCGATGGCGGCGCAATCCCATAGTAGCTACGAGGAAGAGTATTTCCGCGAGCAGGCTGATGAGGCCGCCGCGAGAGTTTGTCATGATCAAAGCGACCGCCATAAGACCCGCCGCGAAAAGATAAATGAATTTCTTTTCTTTCTCGATTGCTCCGGTAAAGACCAGTCCGAGCGGCAGCGCCAGGGTCAGTTCCATGTAGCCGGCGAAGTGATGGCGATTGATAAAGGGACCGAAGGCCTGGCTCTGTGGCATGTCACGTATCCAGTAGAGCTTATCAGGACTCGTAAACGATTGCGTTAGTCCGAAGATTGCCAGGAAGAATCCAAAGACCGCAATCGTTCGCACCAGCAATCTCAAACGCTTAGGCGTGTCGGTGAAAACCAGGACGGCCGCAAAATAAATCATCAACGCCGCAGTCTGGACAAGAATAAATCGCGTCGAGTAGGGGTCAAACGAAAGGCTGCTGACCAGGGGGATGGAGTGGGTGCCGACGTCCTCCGGATGTCGCAGGGGCAGAAGCTGAAACAGTCCCAGCAGAAACATTCCCAGGAGTGGAAACTGCAAAACGTTTCGGCTGATGCGAACCGTCCCGAGGTTCCAACTGTCAATCAGCCAGAGAATCAAGATGGTTACACCACCGAGAAAAAATATCGCCAGCGCCCAGTAGTGAACGGTCCCATACGCTAGCGCTGAAAGAATGATCGCCAGGCACACAATCAGAAATGCGAAGCGACTCGCCAGCGTATGCCTGATGCGATAAGTGATATAGCCCGCGTTAGGCACGGCTATGCGCCCCTGAGTTTCCGGCGAAACCAGGGCGCTACTTTCGGGGCTTGAGATCGAAGTCGTCATACCAAACAGTTCCAAAAATCGGGCAGACCGGGCTGTCACCGCAGGAATTCCGCACCATCTTCACTTTCACCGCTTCAATCTTGTCCGCCGTCTTAAAAGAAAGAGATATGCGTTGCCAATCGCTATTACCGCTAGCCGCCGGCGGCGAACTCACTAGTGGAGCATCGTCGATCGCTCTCGCGATCAGGATCACCGGAGTCTCTGCACTCTCAAGTCTTTCGGTTTTTACGTAACATTCAAAATCGTACTCAGTGTTAGGCTGCACCGGAACGAGCTGCGATACATTAATGGTGTCAACGTGTGAGCGAACTTGAAAATAGACTCGCAGGCTCCGGCTGCCGCTGTGGCCTTGCCCCGCATCGATGCCGAGCTGCACTTGCGAGTTCGATTGCACCTGCCAGCCAAATACTGCTCCCGGTCCATGAGCCAGATTGTCTTCAAACCCTGGGTCAATGATACGTCCTTTCGCCGCTAGGTATGCGAGGCCGGGTGCAACCTCATTCCAGATGTCAATGGCCTCGTGATAACGTTGCGAAGCAATAAGACTGCTTATGATCTTATCAGCTGCGAAGCGGCTCTCCTTCTTTTCAATCCCGGTCAAACTATTCCAAAGGCGCAGGCCCTCATCGTAGTGTCCGCGTTCGACCAAATACATCGCGAACCCAGCCCGGCTCCCCGGACTTTTTCCCACCGCATTTTGGAGGGCATTAAAGTCGTCCTTATTTAGCTGCCAGGCAAGATTGAATAACTGCGTCTGAAACTGATTGTTTGCTTCGCTGGCTCGCTGCAACTCCGCAAACCCCTCACCATAACGATCAGTTCGCAACAGCAGATTTCCCAGGTACCAACGTGGATACGCATAGGAGGGCGCCAGCTTCACAGCTTCTCTGAGTGCTCGTTCTGCTTTGTCAAATTCGCCGGCCTGCTCCAATGCTTCACCAAACTCCATCCACAATCTGTAATCATGGGGCGAGAGGCTGACTGCCTTCTCATATTCGGCGACCACGACCGTGATTTGATCGGGCGGTAGTTCCTTTTTCGCGAGATTCCCTAATCTCCAGTGTGGCAAAGGATCGTTAGGCGCCAGGTTCACTGCCATCTGCGCTGTCTCCAGGCGACTACCCTCCGGCTGGAAGTACTCCGCGATCGTATTGCCCAGATACCAGCGAACGACAAACCATGTCGCAAATAACGCAAGCAACACGGTCAGCACCATGAGCGCCTTCACGGGCGCAGTGGCCTTAAATTCAACTAGTTGATCCGGCATAAATAGGGAATGCTCTTCCGGGAAGACTTACGGAGTTTTATGAATCGATGGTCGCCATGGTTCAGCAAGGTCCTCAATCGTTATGCGCATCCGCTTTACCTGAATGTCCTGAGCGCGGCAAAACCCTACGATCTCCTGCAATCGTTCGTCAGACATTCTGACACTGGAAATCAAAACCTCATCTACATCATGCTGCCTGCAAACCTCGCTTAGATCGCCGTTGCCGGCGTAGACCTTCAAGCCGTGAATTAGTTTTCCACTCTTTGCCGGGTCGTCATCAAGAAAACCGACCGGTGAATATTTTAGTCCCCGATTATTCAGCAACTCTCTCAGCAGCAGCTCACCGCCGTCCCCAGCTCCATAAATCAACACTCTGCGACCTTCTGCGCTCCTCGCAATCGGAATAATCTGGCGGAATAAACGAAAGGCCAGACGGCTGCCCGCCAGAAACATGAACATCAGTATCGCGTCGATCATGAAGACTGTCCGCGAAAACCCTTCGAAGCGGAAGGCAAAAAGCACAGCCAACACGCTCAGTACTGAACTAAGCACTACCGCTTTGGCAAAAACGATCAAATCATCCAGCCCCGTGTAACGCCAGAGTCCGCGGTAAACGCCGACGACCAGGAACGCGGCCATCTTCACAAAAACCAATACCGGCAGCGTGCGAAAGAAGAGTTTCCAGGCAGTGCTACCCGATAGCGCGCCAAATTTCACTGCGTAAGCGCCCCAATAAGCCAACAGTATTAGAACGACGTCGAGCAAAACTTCGAAGATGCGCCGCTTGTAAGAGAGATCGATCAGGAATGCGTAAAGTGAATTGTCGTTGGCGGCCAGGGCTTCCTCGGTTTCGTCATAGACCTTCACGCCCGCCAGATAAACGCCGAGCAGCGTAAGCAGCACTGTGAAACCAGCAATCGCAGCCAAACTCACATCAAGCTTTACTTGCTGGACCAGCAACGCGAGGAACCCCGAGAGCGCCGCCAAACCATAAAGCATCCAGACAGCGTGGCGCTCGGAGGTGCCGAGCGCAACCAACCGATGCGAGGTGTGATCACGCCCTCCCTGCGAGGCCGCTCGACCGGAAAGTTTTCTCAGAATAGTGACAAAGGTAGTGTCGAAAATTGGTATGAAGAGAACCAGAATCGGAACTGCCAAGACGGGTACCAGGCTTCTGGATCGACCGCCGGACACGTTTACCAGCGCCGCGCTCGCCAGAAAAAACCCGATGAACATCGAACCGCAATCGCCCATGAAGATCGATGCGGGAGTAGAGTTGTAAACCAGAAATCCGAGCAGAGCGCCCGCGAAAGTTACCAGTAGCAACGCTTCCATCACGTGACCGGTGGTGAGAAAGCTGAGCGCCAGAAACCCTGAAGCAATAATGGCGATTCCGGCGGCCAGGCCGTCCATGTTGTCGAGCAGATTTACCGCATTCGTTATCCCGATTAACCAAAAGATCGTCAGCGCTACGTTTAAAGCTGAATAGCCGGTCCAGGGCAGACTCAGACCGTAATAGACGACGAAGGCTGAACCCATCACCTGACCAATGAGTTTCTGGTAGGGCTTAGTGTGGAGAAAATCGTCTGCGAGACCAATGAGGAATAGAAACGTACTGGCCCCGATGACCACGTCCATGGAAGAATCCGGAAAGTGTCGCCAACTCAAACCAGTAGCGGGACGGATGAAAATCAGATAACTCACCACCACCGCCAGCCAGATCGCCACGCCGCCAAACATCGCGGTCGGCTTCTTATGCCAGCGGTCGGTCTTGGGCGTGGCCACCATGCCATAGCGCCGCGCCGTCACTTGCACCAACGGTGTTAGCCCGAGCGCCAGCACTGCCGCTGCGGCTACAGCCAGGAGATGAAGCGAACTAAAGGGCATACTGCTAGCTAAACAGGGGAACTCTTCGACTGGATAGTGTAGGAGGAAAACTAATCGATAGCCCTAAGCAAATCAAGTTGTCAAGGTTAGGATCAGCTAAACCACCGCCTATCTTTATCGCCGGCAATAAAGAACTCTACGCGCCCCAAGGCACCGAAACACTTGCCGCTGCGACAGATTTCGGTCAACATACCACCCGCAAAGGTACTGGTTCAGTTTGGCACGAGCTAAGTATTGTTACTCATGCAAAGCCGCACAAATGCGGAACCGGAAGCTGTAGCGACCGGGTCCGTGTAACCCTAAGCTCGTGTGAAGTGGAACCGAAACCCGGTCGCTACAGCACTTTATTTGTGCGAGCTTCTCCCCTACCTTTTGAAAGGAGATCACATGCTAAGTCTTATTCCAGCAATCGCGCTCCTTGCTTTTACACCTGCGTTGGCTTCGGAACAACGGAGCGGTGTCGAGCGCTTGCGCGAGATCAATGTCATCTACGTGGCTGAGTTGGGACAAACCGAGAAAGCGAAAGCCCTCAGGCAGGAAATAATCAAAGAGTTTGCCAAGTCGGATTCCGTCAGAGTGGTTGACGCGCCTGAAAAGGCCGATGCGGTGCTTACCGCCACCGTCAAACATGGATCGAAGAATGTCGATCAACCATTTCACGTCTTTGGAGACCCAAGCATGATAGTCGGCACCACTGTTGTGGCCACGGAGGAGATATTGTTTCGCCTCGACTCACGCGAGCACCGGACCCTCTGGGCGGCGAAGTTTAATCCCGCGAACTTTTCGTATCTGGATGAACATCGCGCCGTCCGAGCACTGGCAAACAAAGTGAGCCGGACGTTCAAGAAAGCGGTCGAGAAAGACGATAGGAAGCACCGTTAATACCAGTGCAACTTCAAATCTACTGTTCGTCAAAAGACGCCGGCCGGCCGCGGTGGAAGCTGATTACAGTTTCAAGTATGCCGTCGAGGGTCATCTCGGGTTTGAAGCCGACGAGCTGATTGATTTTTGAAGTGTCCGGCACGCGGCGTGGCATATCTTCAAAGCCCTCTTCGTAAGCCTCGTCGTAGGGCACAAAAACGATCTCCGAATTGGAGTGAGTCAACTCCTTCACCTTTTCCGCGAGCTTGACGATGGAAATCTCTTCAGTCGAGCCGATGTTGAAGACTTGCCCCACCGAGTCGGTCGTATCCATCAACTTGATCAAGGCCCCTACGACGTCTCCCACAAACCCGAAACAGCGCGTCTGCTTGCCGTTGCCATAAACCGTGATTGGACGGCCGGCAAGCGCTTGCTTAACAAACGTCGGGATGACCATTCCGTAGCGGCCAGTCTGTCGCGGCCCAACGGTATTGAAGAGTCTGACGATGGTGGTCGGCAACTTTTTCTCGCGCCAGTAAGCAAGGGCCAGAAACTCGTCAATTGCTTTCGAGCACGCGTAACTCCAACGCCCTTTGGTTGTGGCGCCCATAACCAAATTGCCATCTTCCTTGAATGGCACGTCCGCACTCAAGCCATAAACTTCCGAAGTGGAGGCAATCAAGACGCGCTTTTGCTTCTTGTTTGCGAGCGCCAGTACCACTTCAGTTCCGCGCACGTTTGTTTCGATCGTGCGCACCGGGCTTTCAACGATTAGCTTCACCCCAACGGCGGCGGCCAGATGAACCACAATATCGCTCTGGTCAACGAGTTCCGCTGTAACCGGCTGGTTGTGAACCGAATCGATGGTGTAGTGAAACTTCGGATTACTTTTTAAGTGTTGAATATTGTCGATGGTGCCGGTGGAAAGATCATCGATCACCGAAACTTCGTCGCCACGTTGCAGATATGCATCACTTAGATGAGAACCAATGAAGCCGGCGCCGCCGGTTATGAGTACACGCAAAGGTCAATCTCCTTATCAACGATTCTCGGATTTATAATCACGAGCCGTCGCTTGAATCTTTATCCCGTTCCTCGGTCGTAACAAAACAACCGGCTGAGGTTCAATCACCTGATCCGTTACCAGCGCTAGCCTGAACTTCCGTAGCACCGTCGCCACCACGAGCATTGCTTCCATTAAGGCAAAGTCCTGCCCGATGCAAACTCGGGGGCCACCGCCAAATGGAAAATATGCATACTTTGGCAGTTGCTTCGTAAACTCCGGAGTCCACCTTTCCGGTCGAAACTCTTCCGGGCTCTCGAAGTGTCTGGGATCGCGCTGCACCACCCACTGCGACATTATCACCTGCGTACCGGCCGGAACATAGTAGCCGCCGATCTCACAATCATTCAAAGCCTCCCGCCCAACGCTGCGATTTGGCGGATACAGTCGCAATGCTTCCTTAATAACCATGCGAGTGTAGGGTAAGCCGCGCAGGTCTGCCACCGTGGGCGTGGTTCCCTCCAGTAAACGACCGCGCAATTCTGCAAACAGCGTCTCCTGTTTGTCCGGGTGCCGGGCCAGGAGATAGCACGTCCAGGTTAGCGCCAGCGCAACCGCTTCATGACTGGAAAAAAACAGCGTTGCCAGTTCGTCTCTCAATTGTTGCCTGTTCATGCGGGCGCCATGCTCGTCTTGAGCCGACAACAACATGGCAATCAGATTCTCTGACTTATCGTAGTTATCGTGATCCGTTTGCCTGGAGACCAGATCATAAATGATCTTATCCAACTGTTTTATGGCTTTCCGAAAACGAATATTGTTTGGCGTAGGAAGAAAGTTATCAAGGATCCAGAGCAGTCCGCCCTGAGCTGCAAACACCTTCGTTACCGTATCTGATATCTCTCGCACGGTCGCGCCAACGCGACTCATATCAGCGTTGAATAAGCATTTAGCCGAAATCTCCAGAGCGAGCGCTCTCATTTCATCGTAGACGTCGCGAATCCCGTCCGCTTCCCAATCAGCAATCATTTTTTCAGTACCAGCGATCATGCTTTCGCCGTACGCGTTCAGGTGATCTCGATGAAACGCAGGTTGCGTAAGCCGTCTCTCGCGTAACCACTGCTCGCCGTTGCTGGACAGCAGACCATTACCAAAAATCCGCCGCTGCAAGGGCAGGCGGAGAGACTTTGACTTAATAAAATTCTGACTACCGAATACCTGTTCAATATGTACGGGATTGCTGAGGAGGTAGACCGGAACGTGAAGAAATCTCAAACTAACAACGTCGCCATACTTACGAGCGGATTCAGTTAGAAAACCCAACTGGTCTTTGTAAAACTCGCGCGTGTTCCCAGTGAAGAGATGGCGTTTTGGGCCAGGCGGGCGTAGCCCTTTCATTCGCGGTTACCTCAGAGTGCGGTTAATCTGCATTGGGTCGACGAAAGCTACGGTTCAACCTTGACGGCGCCTAGCGCCGGGTTTTGTCCTAACAACTCTTGATAAAGCGCGACCACGTCCGCTACCAGCCGCTCCTTTGAATAATTCTGTTCCACAAACGCGCGCCCGCGCTCACCCATTTCCCGACGGAGCGTTGCGTGTTCAGCCAGCTCTTTTAGGCCGCGGGCAAAAGCTTCAGCGTCATGTGTTTTCAGGCCGATGCCGTGATCACAAACAACGTAGTCCGCGTCGGTTTGCTCGATGTTTCCTGATTCGCAGGTCCCCAATAGATCCACGACGCCGCCCACCATCGTTGCGATGACTGGACGCGCATTGGCCATCGCTTCGATCAGGGTTAAGGGAGTGCCTTCATTAAGCGAGGTGAGGGCCACTACGTCCAACGCTGAGTAAAAGCTCTCCGGATCACTGCGTAAGCCCTCAAAAATGACATCGTTTTCAAGTCCGAGAAGACGGGCTTGCTGTTCAAGCGTGGCGCGCAACTGGCCGTCGCCGATAATGATGAAGCGAACTCGTTGTTCTTCTCCTGTTGCCGTCACCAGCGATCCAAACAACTGCTTGTAACGCGCGGCTGCGTCAAGAAAAAACCCGTGATTCTTGATCTCGGTCAATCGACCCACAATGCCAACCGCAAAATCGGTCTCAGCAAGTCCCAACCCTTTTCTTGCCGCCAGGCGCCAGCGCTCCCATTCAGAATAGATTTTCAAGTCTAATCCCAGCGGGATAATTACAAACTGGCCCTCCTGAATTAACGCAAACTGTCCTCCTCGACCTATGCCAAACTCCTTATGTATCTCGTGATATTGCTGTTTGCTAATGACCACCACGCGATCCGTCATGCGCGCCAACAGTCTTTCGATGGCCAGGAAAGTTTTCGTCTTCAATGGGCCGTAGTAACTATGAAAGATGTGGCCGTGGTAGGTGTGCACAAAACTGCAGCTACGGGGACGACCCCACAGCGCCGCAGGCGTCAGCCACCGATAGAACCAACCGGCAACTCTGCCAACTGTTCCGGCCTTCGCGGTATGGGTGTGAATGATGTCGGGCCGCTCGCGCAGAAACAAGCGAAAGAGTTTCCAAACCGTGACGATATCTTTCGCCGAAATCTCACGACTCATCTGCGGAATGATCAGGGGAGTGACTCCCTGTTCCAGCGCGAAGTAAGTCATGTCGTCTTCGCCCGGAGGCACCACGCCCGCAACCAGGAGCGATTCAATTCCAGCCCGTTGCGTCGCCGAAGTCAGCCACGCGACATGGCGTGCGGGACCACCCATGTTGAGGCGTGCAATTACGCGGACTACTTTCACTAGTTCTTCATCCGGTAGGTTGTGTCCGGATCGTTTCGCTGGTCGCGCTCTTCAAACATTGGCGCCGACCTCAGTTTCGCGCTCGAGGTCCAGCTTATTTGCACCGGTTTCGGCGACCAGGTTTGAGGCGCGCAGCAAACTCTCAAAAGTGCCGGCGTCCGTCCACCAGCCACTGAGTTCCTCCCAGGTCATCTCTTCTCGTTGGATGTAAGCGTTGTTGACGTCAGTGATTTCCAGTTCGCCGCGCCCTGAGGGCTTCAGGGTGCGGATGATGTCAAATACTTCGCCGTCATACATGTAGATTCCGATGACGGCGTACTCTGACTTTGGCGCCGCAGGCTTCTCTTCAATCCGCAAAACCCTATGGCCGCTGAGTTCGGGAACTCCAAAGCGCTCCGGATCGGGCACCTTCTTCAAGATTATCTTCGCTCCCTTGCCCTGCTCGCGATACGCACGAGCCGCGGCGGTAACATTGCCCTCGATAATGTTGTCACCCAGCACTACGCAAATTGCTTCCCCGGCAGCAAAATGCTCAACCAGCGAAAGCGCCTCGGCGATGCCACCCTCGCCTTCCTGATAAGTGTAGTTGAGATGCTTGAGACCAAAGGCCTTCCCGTTGCCCAGTAATTTCAGAAAGTCTCCAGCAGAGTTGCCGCCCGTGACTATCATGATGTCGGTGATTCCGGCGTTCACCAGGGTTTGAATCGGATAATAAATCATCGGACGATCATAGACGGGAAGCAGATGTTTGTTGGTTACTGCGGTCAATGGCCGCAATCGTGATCCCAGCCCGCCCGCTAAAACTACGCCTTTCACTCAGTCACCTCCGTGTCAGTGGCCAGTGGTCGGTGGCCAGTGACCAGTATCGTTTTTCAGTTCTGTAGTTACTGATCACCGGCCACTGATCGCTCTGCTAATCTATAAACCTTTGAAACCACAGCTCCAACATTAACAATGTCCAGAGCTGATGCGAATAATCTCGCTCGCCCCGCGTGTGCAATTCAACCATTCGTCTGACAATCTCCGGCTTAAAGAGGCCGCGCTTCAATGACGCTTCGGCAAGTATTGTTTCGCGGAGAAACGGTTGTAGCTCGCCGCGAAACCAGTGGCCAATCGGCACCCCAAATCCCATCTTGCGCCGATCCAGATTCTCAGCCGGCAGTAGCTTTGTCAGCATGCGTTTTAACAAATACTTGGTTGTCAATCCACGCAACTTAAACTTAACCGGCAAACTGGCGGCAAACTCCATCACGTGGTGGTCGAGAAATGGTGAACGCGCCTCAAGTGAGTTAGCCATGGTTGCGATGTCGACTTTCACCAGCAGATCGTTGGGTAGATACGTCATGATGTCTGTCAACAAGGCCGCGTCGACAATCCCCGAACCGTTGGCCCGGGCAAACCATGGCTCGAGCAGGCTTGCCGCCCGGACTCCTTCAGTCTGCCGCTTGAAATTCTCTGTCAGCAAATCCTCTTTCGCCTCGGTGTCGAAGACGCTCACCCAGCGCAAGTAGCGTTCAACCTTTGGCAATGATGCGGATTGAATAAAACGTTTCAAGTCGCGGATGCGACCGCGCTTGGTTTCCGAAGACGGCATGAGCTCGATCGTTTGCCTGAGGACCGACTCCCGCAGCACCGCCGGTATGCGGCGATACCGCTCAGCGAGCCGCATCGCAGCGTAACGTTCGTAACCAGCAAACGATTCGTCGCCACCGTCGCCATTCAGGGCCACCGTCACATGCTTGCGCGTTTCGCGGGCAACATAATACGTAGGAACAGCTGAAGAATCTGCGTAGGGTTCGCCGTAGTGCTCCACCAGAATCGGTAAGACTTCCAGCGCATCCGGACGAACGATGAACTCGTGATGATCTGCGCCCACGTGTTCCGCGACCCGGCGCGCATGGTGTAACTCACTGAAGTCCTGTTCTTCGAAACCGATTGAGAACGTTTTTACCGGCTGGCTGGACTCTTCGGCCATCAGCGCGACGACTGCACTTGAATCGATGCCCCCGGAAAGAAATGCACCCAACGGAACTTCCGACATCAAGCGCACCTTCACCGCGTCCCGCAAAATGGCGATAGCTTGTTCGCCCGCCTCTTGTTCACTGATATCGAGCTTTTTTGAAAAGTCGGGCTGCCAGTAACGTTCAACCTTTAAATCGCCCTTGCGGTAACGCAAACTGTGTCCCGGTTCCAGCTTTCTGATCGCCTGGTAAGCCGTGAGCGGGGCGGGGACACACATAAAAGAGAGGTAGTGATTGAGCGCCTCGAAGTCGATATCTTTGCTGATTCCTGGATGCTGTAGTAGCGCCGTGAACTCCGAACCAAACACGAACTGGCCGTTAACCTGCGCGTAAAGCAGCGGCTTCTTACCCACCCGATCACGCGCCAGAAAAAGTTCCTGCGTGCGTTCGTCCCAGATGGCGAAGGCAAACATGCCGCGCAGATGCGTAGGACAGTCGGGCCCATACTGGTCGTAGGCATGCACGATGGCCTCGGTATCGCTGTTTGTGTAAAAGGTGTGGCCGAGTTTTTCGAGTTTGTCGCGGAGTTCGCGGTAGTTATAGATCTCGCCGTTGAAAACGATCCAGGCAGTGCGATCCTGATTGTGAATGGGTTGCTGCCCGCTCTTTAGATCGATGATCGAGAGCCGACGCATGCCGAGACCGACGCCGTCATTCACGTAGAAGCCATCCTCGTCCGGGCCCCGATGTCTGATGGCAGCGCACATCCGGCCGAGCAGAGCCCGGTCAACGTCCAACCCGTCGTTACGCACCATTCCTACAATTCCACACATAAGCAGTGCCAGTCAGCTTAACGCCTATTCGCGGCTGCCCTACTGGCAGTTATCGTTTGCTGAGTCGTTTTCGTTCTTCTTCCTCTCGCTTCTTGCGCTCCTCGCGCTTTTCTTTCATCAACACAAAGCCGACTGCTACAAAGATAAAATAGAACACTAACAACTGCGCCCGCTGACGATAGGCCGTCCCTACGTTGCCCTGAAAAACTGAATACGCAAGGGTAAGCATCACCGTGAAAATCAGTATTGGCGAGATCATTCGCAGCCGATACTTGATTGCAAACCAGAACCCCAGCACCAACAGTGGAAAGGAGGCCCACCAAATTATCATCTCGGGCAACGTGATGCTCTGACGCAAAGACGTGATCTGCCAGGGAAAAGGGGCGAACAGCAAATAAATGATGCCCATGGGGATGGTGGAAATCGCTCCGGACGTAGTCGACACATCTACATCTCTTCCAAAGCCTGACTCAGCCGAACGCGCCTGGTCCTTGCGGCTGCGTTGCAGTTGTCCCATGTTCCCATAGCGCTCGAATTGCACAGAAGCTGAGCGCGTCACTCCCACGTAAGTCAGGGCCAACCCCAACAGGATGACCGCCGAGAACTGCCGTACGAAACTTGTGGCCGTAACCTGTTGCATCCCGATAATAAACGCTCCCGCGATGGCGACACAGATCATGTAGAACACATAAAAGCGTAAGGCAACCAACGCCAATAACACCGTCACGAGAACCAGAATGTATTTCAGAGTTAGTCTCGCGCCGAGTTTCAGCGTGGCCAGAATAGCAATGGCTAAACAGAAGACGATGGGACCATCTTTGAGCCCCTGGGCAGACCAGAGCACCAGTGAGGGATAAAAGGCCACGGCTATTCCGGCAAGCCGCGCCACTCGCGAATTCTGGAAAACGTGCTGAGCACACAGGTAGATAACTACTGCGGTCGCCGCCCCAAAAACTCCATTCATCAATTGCACTGCCAGCATGTTGCGCCCAACAATGCCGTAAACAGCGGCTACCACATAGACCATTCCCCAGCCTGAGCCCTCGCCGCTGCGAACAAATTGATTGGCGATCGACTGATAGTAGTTGTCTCCACCCCAGCCCAGAAGCTGTGCGTTACCAAAGAAGTCGTAAGTCACAGCGTCACCACCGAAAAAATCCTGACCGCGAAAGGTGAAGATTGCCACGCCAACAACCATGCGCGCGATTAGACCGGCAACAAACAGCCGCAGCAGGAAAGTTCCGTCGAGATCTCGCTTGTAAGCATACAGGCCGGCGAAGGTCGCCAGTGTCGTACACAACAAGACGGCCCTGGCGGCATCGGAGCCGGTGAAAGCGCCGTAGTAACTCGCGTAGGGAACGACCAGAGGAGGAACGAAGATCACGATCCCGATGCAGAGGATCAGATAAAGTAGGAGGAGGAGCGCGTTCATGTTCAGGGACCAGCTGGATCGACGGTTAAACATCATCGGGCAAATCAATTCGCGTCTTGCGTTCGATCAGGAATTTGTCTTCTGAGCTCAGTTCTTTGACTGGTTTGGCAGGTACTCCAGCAATCAGATAGCCCTCAGCGTCCAACTCGCTGGTAATCACCGAACCTATCCCCACAATACATTTCGACGGCACCGATCCTCCCGGCGCTATTCGAATCTCGGAGCCGATGTATGCGAAGGAGCCAATGTCTATCGGCCGCGTGCGCTGCCGGTTGTGAGTCCAGAGCGAAGAATTGCGCCCGCCTAGAATTGAGCGGCGGCCGATCGTGACGCGATCGGTAAAGTCTATTTTGTGGCCTGCCGTAATTACGCTGCCCTCGCCAAGAGAGAAACGCGGATCGATCGGATTAACAACTTCCGGGTCGGCCATCGAGTTGATTTCGTTCATTCGGATGATCTCAGAATAACGTCCCAACTTAACTTCGTCGCCGCCTCTTATGATGTTCAGATGTCCAATCCTTACATGGTCGCCAATCTTCAGTTTTTTTACCCGGATGACGATATTCAAATGCCCGATCTTCACATCGTCGTCGATCCGGCACTCCTTCGCATCGATGATGCTTAGCCCGATGCGCACGCGCTTCCCGATCTGGTACCCAAAAAACAAACGATAGACAGGGCGCTTTAGAAAAGATGGGAAGAGAGCGACCGTCGCGAGCACTATCAACCTGAATTTGCTCACTTGATGCATTTGTTGGAGGCCACTAAATTACTGCCACACCCAGGCCATCGCAGGCGGCTTTCGTTAGCGCACCAACTGATGCGTTTCTAATTCCGCTGAGGCTTTGACCACTTGATCCGTTGGCGTTTGATCTTTTACCCAGCTAAGCAATTCTGGAATCCCCTGCCCGAGCGTAACGCGAGGTTCGTAACCGAGCAGCTCCCGAGCGCGCGAGATGTCCGCAACGCAGTGGCGAATGTCTCCCTCACGATACTTTCCGACAATCTCGGGGGCCAGGTTCTTGCCCAACCCGGTCGCGAGCAATTCCGTAACCTCGCGAATGGAAGTGGCTACGCCGGTTCCTATGTTGACCGGAAGATAATTGGCGCGATCAGTTTCCAGAGCCAGCAGGTTGCCCTGAATGATGTCGCTGACGTGGACGAAATCGCGCGTTTGCTCTCCGTCTTCGAAGATCATTGGTGGTTGATTGTTAAGCAAGCGCGACGAGAAAATGGCACACACGCCGGTATACGGATTTGAGAGAGCCTGTCTTGGTCCGTAAACGTTGAAGTAACGCAGTGCCACCGTGGGAATCCCGTAGGCGCGACCGATGACCAGGCAATATTGTTCCTGATCCTGTTTCGTAATCGCATAAACCGAGGTCGGGAATAGAGGTTTGTCTTCTTTTGTTCCGGCCGGTGAAAGCGCAACCTTACAGGTCGGACACTCCATCTCCCAACGTCGGTCCAGCAACTGCTTTTCTTCGCGCAGTTGTGGATAAACCAATCCGCAATTAGCGCAAACATAGGCACCCTCCCCATAGATCGACATGGAGGAGGCGACAATAAGTTTTTTGATCTTATTAGGTTGCTTGATGATGTTTTCCAGCAAGACGGCGGTTCCAAGATCGTTCGCTCGAACGTAGCGCTCGACCTCGTACATCGATTGGCCCACTCCTACTTCCGCCGCTTCATGAAAGACTACATCAATGCCCGCCAGCGCCTGCTCAACTGCCGACGGGTCGCAAACATCCGCACGAATAAACTCCGCGGCTGGATTCAAGTGTTCCGGCAGTCCGTTTTCATGAACCTGCGAAACCAGCGAATCCAGTATCCTGACTCGATGTCCCCGCTCAACGAGCGCGTCCACAATATGAGAACCAATAAACCCGGCGCCCCCGGTAACCAATACATTGAATTTTTCCAAAAGCTTTTTCGACTCCCTCTGCTTTATCTTATCAGGAACCCATATCCTGAACGCGTGTAGTTTGACTCTTCATCGGTTTCCGCTCTCGACCCGCATCGAGTATCACCGACCTTAGCAACTCAAACACTCGAGGCGCTTGTACGACTGCCGAGTATTTTGCCTCAACCGTTGTGCGTCCGGCCTGGCCCAGTTGACGGCGAAGATCTGCCGAGCTCAGCAGAAGACCCAATTTTTCGATCCACTGGTCCTCCGAGTCAGCGATGAAACCGTTCTCCCCGTCGTGAATGATCTCTTTGTTTACGCCAACTGGCGAACAAACTGTCGGAATGCCAAGCGCCATAAACTGCAAAGCCTTTAATCCACATTTGCCTTTGCTCCAGGAGTCGTCCGGCAAGGGCATGATTCCGATGTCGATAGCTCCCAAATCTTTCAGCTCCGTGGCCGCTACCCATGGCATTGCTTCAACCTCGACCCCGTCGAGTTTGTAGACGGGGGTTCCGATGACGCGCAAGCGAAATTTCGTTTGCCTTGCGAGTTTCTGGAGGGCGGAGCGCAGGGTATCCAAATGCTGCACCGTACTAAAACTTCCGGTCCAGCCTATGGTCGGAATCTCGGATTCGTTGCGTCTCTCGATCAATTTATATTTGTCCGTATCAATCGTCGTGGGAACCATGGTGACGTTGGGGTTGACCTGCCGCGCATACTCCGCGAGATAGGGATTCCCGGCCATGACGTGAGCGGACATGCGACAGATCGATTTTGTCTTTGACGCAAACTTCAAATAACTGAGGTAGCCGTTGGTTGGACTCCGGTACGAAACAAACACCGCGTCGTCGAAATCGAAGACCATGGGAACGCCCGAACGGTGAATCCAGCGCTCGAAAAAAGGGGGACCAAGCAGCGCGGCTTCGCGGAAGACGTAAACCACATCGTAGTCTTTGACCGAGCTCATCAACGAGTAGCGGCGCGAAACGCCTTTAGCAACCAGGCTCAGTTTCTGTCCCACGTTTCCCGGCTTGTAGAGCAGCGCATGAAGTTCAGCGGATTCGAATGGGGCGTAGGTTATCTCCAGCCCATGCTTGCGGAGCAGCGGTTCCCATTGCTCGATTCGGTAACGCTGGCCCGGCGAAGTGTCGTAAATACTCGGTACTATCGCAAGAAGACGCATCAAATTCTCTGAAGACGGCGAACAGTATTGAAATGAGGATTTAGTATAGGAGAGACTCGCAAGCCCGTCCAATTCAGAGTTGAACAGCAGGGCGGCTACGACAGTGGTTAATTGCGAGTCAGGAGACGATCATACAATCGGCGATACTTTGTGCGGCCGACGGTGACCAAATCAAACTCTCTCCGCGCTACGCCCCGCAGACGTTCTGCGAGGGCTGGATCTTCCTTCATTAGCTCGATTTCATGCAAAGCTTTTTGATACGAGTCTGCATTAAACTCGCCCAGCAAGGCTCCAGCCTGATTCTCGTTAATCAGTTTGTCCAGATCTCCCACACCGGCGTTGCAAACGACCGGCAGTCCGCTGGCCAGATACTCGGCAATCTTTGTAGGCGACGAAGACTGCTTTGAATAACAGGGTTTGATAAATGAGATGGCGATGTCAGCCGCCTTGAGATAACGCGGCACCTCGCCAGGGGCAACCTGCGTCACCAGGAAGTCGTTCGGTTCAAAGCCGAGACTCGACATCCGTTCAATCACCGTTGGGGACGAACTCTGTGTCAGTATCATTGCAAACGTAGCCGGATTTTGCTGTCGGGCAACCGCTAGAAACTCCGTCATTTCATCCGTCATGTACCAACCGCCAAAAGAGCCGAGGTAAACAATCACGCGGCGTTCGGCCAAGTTGAGTTCCGCGCGTAGGGATTCTCTTGAGATTGCAGCGACTGTTTCAAATCTCGCGAAATCAACGCAGCACGGAATTACTTCAATGGGCCGGCCTGCGCGATCCGTATCCGTACAACCGGGAAAGACAATGTCTCGGGCTTTTTCCGTCAGTAATACAAACGCATCTGAGGTTCGCAGCAAATAGCGCTCGACTCTCTTCAACCCTCGATAAAGGTAGCCATTCTCGGGCCAAACTCCAGCATCTGTGTATTCTTCGGGCATGAAGCCGCGGATGTCAAAAACAAGCCGTCCGCCTCTAATTTTCCTGGCGACTGCGCTCATGACAGCCGGAACGTGATTACGCGCGTGGAGGATGCTCACGCCTTCACGCCGCATTATTCCGAGTATGGTCCAAACGCCGTTTGCCATATCGTAAATCGTCGCCGGCAGCGAGGGCCATCTGTGATATTTCAGGAAGTGCCACGAAATTCCCTGCTCGTTGAGCGCCGCCCGCTGTTGTGATATTTCGTCAGCAGTCCAGGTTTCGTTTAAACGAGGCTCGAAAGTCAGAAGGCTGACCTGGAGGTTGTCAGATTGCAACTGCCGCAGGTAGGGAAGCACCTGCGTCTGAACCAGAGGCTCGCGCAAGCCAAAATAACAAACATACAAAGTGCGCACCGGCTTCATAGACCCAGTTTATCTTTCACCGCCCATTCAAACGTACCGATGATCGTGGCCGCGTCGAGTAAGGCGATGAGCGGCGCCAGTACCAGCAGGCGCGCGACGTTTTCAAAAAAGCTGCCGGGGTAGCAATGGCGATTCCGCCAGATCGCAACTGCACCGCGTGCAAATAGCATCCCCAACCAGGTCAGCAATACAACCAACAACCATTTCCACCCGAACCAAACGACTGGAACCGCGGCCAACAGCAACAACGCATAGCGATTGAAGATCGCCGCCTGCCATTGCCGCCACAAACCTGCCCGCATGTTATTGCGAGCGTATCTCACGAAGCGTTTGAAGGTTAGCCACGGAGTCGCCTGCACCTGCCACTGAACCAGGGCGTCAGGAGCGTAAGCAATACGAAAGTCTGCGCGTTCGATCTTGTTCATAAACAGGATGTCTTCGGCGGAACGCAAGTGTTCCGGAAACCCTCCAACCGTTTGCCAAACGCTACGCTTCATGAGCAGGGAAACCACTGACCGCGAGCGAACCAACTTGCCTTCAATCTCTACCGGCGGTGCAACGTAGGCCATCACGGCGCAGCGCTTGAAAAGGGTATCTGCGACGGGCTCGTAAGATCCATAAACGACATCGACCTCATCAACATCGCTGACATCGCTCTGGGATTGAACTCGTTTCGCCAGCAATTCCAACCAGGTTGGTTCAGGTGTGACACCGGCGTCAATGAAGGCAATCCAGTCGTTGGCAGCCTCCGCCGCCGCCAAATTGCGGCCACGACCGGGTAGCGCGGCACGCTCGCGAATCAAGCGGACTGGCACCAGAGTTTGATCGTAGGCAGCGATGATCGCAGCGGTCCGGTCGCTCGACCCGCCATCGGTGATCACGATCTCTGCAGGCCGCAAGCTTTGGTGAGTCAAACTATCGAGGAGCTGCCTGATGGACTGCTCCTCATTGCGAACTGGAATTATGACGCTAATTTTCACTGCTGGTCACAGGCCCAACCTGCTTAGGTTCTCGTTGACGGTGGCTGCGATAACCAAATACCCCCGCGCATTGGGATGGCTTTCAGTAGTCGTAAGGTAAAGACGTTCGCCACGAGCCAGAGCGGCGCTTAGCTGGGGTAAGAGATCAACGCATTGAATGTGCGAGACCACGCAAGTTGAAAAAATTTCCGCACGTACCCGCCCCTCCATTTCTACTGACCTCTGATAGGTGGGGCTCGCGTCAAGTCTACCGCCTAGAGCCGTAGCGTAAACCGTCTCTTTCGTAGGGATCAACAAGACCATTAGCTTTACCTGCTTTGTGTCCGTCTCAAGCTGCATCTGCGCCAGTAGTTCTTTCGTTATTCTCAGCCCTTCGGCGATGCGCGGTTCGTCAATATCCAAGGCTGCCATCCGATATGCGGGAGTAAAAACTGTTTCGATCCCCGGCTCTTCGCAAACAGCGCCGTGATCCGGATGCAGCGCCGCCCAACGCTTGTCGATCTCGTAATCAACGTCGGCAGCTCCAGGCCACCAGCCGAGGCGATTTAACAAGCGGCCCAGGGCGACATGCTCGCGCAACCAAAAGCTCCAACCCGAAGGACCTGAGCTTCCAAAGTTGGCATGAAACTGTTTCTCTTCATTCCAGAGAGCATTTGTCTTCTCAAGCACAGTATCGAGGATTAAGTCCGGGGCTTCACTTTTACCACGAAGCGCGCGATGTGCCGGATAGTGATAAGCCATATTGTAGGCATCGTAAATATCATTGCCGAGATAAAGCCCTACAACAATGATTTTCGGGGATAAGCCAAGAGCCTGCGGGGCGAGCATGCGATATTGGACTGGACCAAAGCCGCCCAATCCCATGTTGTAGACGCTGTGTCCGGATAGCTTTGACAATTGCTGGGGCCAGGCATCTTTTCTCTTGACGTTTACTCCCCAGGTCTGAGAATCACCCAACGCGACCACCTCAACATTCTGAGGAGCGCTGTCATTGCGAAATCCATTTGCATCATGTCCTTGAACATAAGGCGCAAGCTTGAGACCAAGCACGGGATCGTTGATTAAATTGTTTTCTATCGCCCGATCGCCGAGTTGGATTTTTTCAACTACGCGCAAAACTCCTTCCGCAATCAACAGGCTGATCAGGAGTCCCGCGAGACTGAGCAGTAACTTAAAGATGCGAATCCGTTTTGGTGAGATTGGCTGCCTGGGTGCGGTCGAGGGCATGGCCGGGCCATGGTTAATGGAGTTCATGTTTTTTTAGTCAAGCTTAAACTGCCCACGCCAATCCTTAGTTTCCCGAAAAACCGGCTGCGACGCCTTATCGAGCACGCAGGTTTCCAGCACCAGAAAGTCCATTTCGGTTCTCATGAAGCAGCGGTAGCTATCTTCGGGCGTGCAGACTATCGGTTCGCCGCGCACATTGAAGCTCGTGTTCACTACGACGGGACAACCCGTCTTTTGTCGAAAGGCCTCGATTATTTCCCAATAGAGAGGGTTCGTCTCGTGCCTGACGGTTTGAATGCGCGCGGAGTAGTCAACGTGCGTAACCGCGGGAATTTCCGATCGCTTAACAAGCAACTTCTCAATTCCCCACAGCGCTTCTTCTTCCGGCGTCATTTCACGCCGGCGAGGTTTTTCCAAATTCGCAACCAGCAACATGTAGGGGCTGTCCGTGTCCAACTCAAACCAGTCCGCCACTTGTTCGCGCAACACGCTCGGCGCAAAGGGACGAAAACTCTCCCGATACTTGATCTTCAAATTCATCACTGACTGCATCTCCGCAGATCGCGGATCGCCGATGATGCTGCGGCCGCCGAGGGCGCGTGGGCCAAACTCCATTCGTCCTTGATGAAGTCCGATAATTTTTCCCGCAGCAAGCAGATCAGCTACCGCTTCAGGCAGTTCTTTGCGTGAATACTTCTGGTAGGGCAACTGCCGAGACTCTAAAAACTCTTCAATCTCCGCTTCGGAGTTTCGCGGACCAAGGAAAGAACCTTTCATACCGTCTGCATAGGCAGCCAGGCCGTTCTTTTGGCCGTTACTGCTTCGTGCGCGCGCTGATTGCCACGTGCCGGCTCGCTCAGAACTCACCCTCGGTTTAGCCAGGTAACGATGCCAAACAGCGAGCGCAATTCCCAGTGCTCCGCCGGCGTCTCCCGCAGCTGGTTGGATCCAAATGTCTTCGAAGGGCACCTCCCGCAACACGCGACCGTTGGCCACGCAGTTCAACGCCACGCCGCCTGCCATGCAAAGCTTTTTCATCCCCGTTTCTTTGTGAGCATACTCCGTCATCTTCAGCATCACTTCTTCCGTTATCACCTGTATGCTGCGCGCCAGGTCCATTTCCTTCTGGGTAACCAGCGACTCCGGCTTTCTCGGCGGGCCCCCAAAAAGCTTGTCAAAAGCACGGTTCGTCATGCGCAGGCCCTGCGAATAACTGAAGTAATCGTGATTCATCTTCAAACTACCGTCGGCGCGAACTTCCAGCAGTTTGTCTTTGATAAGTGAAACGTATTTCGGTTCGCCATACGGCGCCAGTCCCATCACTTTGTATTCGCCGCTGTTAACTCTGAATCCGGTGTAATAGGTGAAGGCGCTATAGAGCAGTCCCAAACTATCGGGGAAGCGCAGTTCCTTCAGCAGCGTGATCTCGTTTCCCTGGCCGATGCCAATCGAGCTGGTGGCCCACTCGCCGACGCCATCGATGGTCAGGATCGCTGCCTCTTCAAAAGGCGAAGGATAGAAGGCGCTGGCGGCGTGGCTCTCGTGGTGATCTCCAAATAGTAGTTTCCACTCAAACTTCTTTCCCAGCTTCTTCGCCGCCCGCTCGTCCTCTTCACCGCCGGCCTTCGCCAACTCCGTGCGAATCAAGTCAGGCATCCAAAGTTTTTCTTTCATCCAAAGCGGCAGTGCTTTGAGAAACGAACTGAATCCGGAGGGGGCGTAGTCGAGATAGGTTTCGAGCAGGCGATCGAATTTCAGCAGGGGCTTGTCGTAGAAGCCGACGAAGTCGAGTTGGTCGGCGGTAAGTTTTGCTTCGCTCAGACAGTAGCGCGCGGCATTGATTGGAAAGTTATGATCGTGCTTTATGCGCGTGAATCGCTCTTCCTGCGCTGCGGCCACGATCTCGCCGTCAACCACCAGACAGGCTGCCGAATCGTGATAGAAAGCCGAGATACCGAGAATGCTGACCACGCGCGCGCCTCCGGCTTAGAACAGGGTGTAGATAAACGGCGCGATGGCTGAACTCTTTGCCAACACAAGCAAGGCCCCAACGAGGACCAGCGTTATCACGATCGGCGCCAGCCAATACTTCTTGTTTTCTCTCATGAACTGCCAGAGTTCGCTGAAGACCTGTACTTTTGACATAGTTGTACTCTAAAAACTGACGCTTAATCGCTGGGTTGAGATCGATTTGCTAATCTGCCGGTCAACCAATTAACACTCTGATTGTAGGTCATGATCGCCGAAAAGTGGATTCGAGACGGCGCTCGAACACAAATTGAGCCTTTACAAGCTTAGTTTTTCACCATGAGAAACTTTCCTTTTTGCTCCAGTCGAAACTGTGGGATAGTCCCCTGAGCGAGCGCTAATTTTGCTCAAGTTAATGTATGACGCTACCCTTTCCGCAAGAAACCTATTGAATTCTGGGCTGTAATGCACATCGTCAACGACGGCTTTTCGACCCTCGCGAGTTCCATAATCATCAAAGAGTTGGCCGAGGTACACAATCTCTTTACTTTGGCTTATTTGCTGATAAAAGAATTCTTTTTCCGCTCGACTCTGTAGGAAAGAGGCAGGCAAAGCTCGTCTATACAAACTCGCCGGGTAATTGTAGATAGCATCGGGTTGGATTAACGCCATCACCTCCACTCCGTACTGCCGACTAACCTCCTTGATGATTCTTCTGTTTTGCTGGAAACGTTCCAACACTTGAAAGACATGCTCGCGCTGGGCGGGAGTAAGTTCGCTACTGAGCGCTTCCTGGTCTGCCGGTTTAGCTTGCCGTCCCATGACGGCGAATGCGAGCCGCACCAGGGGAACCCATTTTCTCATCAACGCCTTCAGATGTTGCGCTGCAACTGGAGCACTGGCGTGTTGTGAATCGGACATGGCGCGCTCAACCTGACCTGTGAAAGCGGGAATGTCCTCATCCGGACCCCAATTAACTCCATCCATGAATAACACCAGAGTCGGACGGGCCCCATTCTTCAATAGGTCAACGATCAGCGTCATCTCCTGGCTTGTGTCGTAATAGCCACGGCCATAATTTGTTACGTTAACCTGGAAATCGAGACCTTGGGATTTAGCCTTACTATTTAAGATGCTCGATAAGTAGCTGGGCCAGGTATGCTCGTCCGCAACGCTATAACCGAACGTGGTGCTGCCGCCCAAGACAAAGATGTCTATTACCGGTTTCTCTCTGTCCATAGGGGGATTTGTAGTCCGGCGAAAAGGGATCCCGCGCTGGTCAAGATCGACTGAAAGATGATTACCTGCGAATGGTGGTTCAGAGAATTGTACCCAGGGCTGGTAAATGAAGCCCTTTTGCCCAAGAACATAAAACTCATCTAACACCTCCGCAGCAAAGGCAGGAGTAACCTCTTTCGTGGCGTTGTAGTCAAACCATTCAAGCTGATACAGCGATCGTTGTGCCGTGTCGACTGGCGTTCCATCGGACTGAAACAAAGCCCCCTGCGTGCGCTTCGTCCTGGCTTCATATCTATCACCAATAAAATAAACCGCCCCCACCAGGAGATTTAGAACCACAAAAACCACTAGTGTATTTAAGAGGATGATTGCTGTGGCTTTATAAATCCTGCCGAGCTTTTTCACTGTTTTTATCCTCTGGTTTGGGTTAAGAGAAACGAAGCTGCGACCGCCAACCCACGATACTCTTCTTAAGAGCAAGATTCTCAATACATCTTTTCATAGTGGCGCGGATCGCGTTGTCGCTCCGAATAAGGCTGCCAATAAGAATCGCTACGCGCCCCACGACGACTAAGCGGATCCCAACCCATCAGCCTTTTGATTACGCCGATGGGAGTGACTACCAGGAAAAACACCACCGCCAGAATAATGCGGGTGGTAACAAACGATAGCCCTTCGGCTAACAACATCCAGGCTTTGTTGGGTAGGACCAATGCCCGCGGCCAGAGCAGACCAAGCAAAATTAACAACGCGCCGAGCGGCAACACCACATGGGCGGCGTTGGAAAATTTCCCGCGATACAGCCACCAAACTCCGAGCAGGACAAATACACCACCCACTACCAGGCCAAATTCTCGTTGCACTCTAAAAGACTTTTTCATAAGTGATAAATGCAATCTAACTAAATAATCAACCCATACAGAACAAAGCCCGCGGCAGCGTCAAGTTCTGCGAGCAGGCTCTGTAACGGACTTCTGTAGTAAGTTTATTTGTCCAGTTTGTCCAGCGCGCGCGTTCCGTTCGCCCTTCGGAAGTTGCTTTCCGGGAGGCAAGCGGCCTCAGCCGCGCAGCTTTACTTAGTTGGCGCACTCTCTCCGGCGACATTCGGGTCGTCCCCTTCGACATATTCATTCGAGGAGTAGTAGCCCGAATAGTAGTAATCCTGTGTTTCGACTTTCACGTTGTTCAGCACGACACCAAAAATGTGGGCCCCAACGTCAAGCAACTGCTGCTTCGCTCTGCGAACCACAGCGCGTGAACTCCTGCCGCCGTGCACCACCAGCACCACGCCATCAACCATCGTCGACAGAATCGACGCGTCGGTAAATGATATCGCGGGTGGCGAATCTATGACGACGTGGGCAAACCGTTCTGTCAGCAAGGTCAGCAGCTTGCGCATTTCGTCAGAACCCAAAAGCTCCGCGGGATTCGGAGGCACCGGGCCGGAGGTTAGAAACTTTAGATTGGGAAGCGGGACATAGGTCTGCAGCAAGGCATCAATATCAGTTTCGCCGGAAAGCCAATTGGTCAGGCCTCTGGTATTCGGGGCACCGAAATGCGCATGCAACCTGGGACGACGCAAGTCGCAATCAATCAGCAAAACTTCCGCGCCGGTCTGCGCCAGCATGGAGGCGGTATTGATCGCTGTGGTGGTTTTGCCTTCGGAGGGCTGACTCGAAGTTACCAATATGGTCTTCGGTGGTTGGCCCGCAGACGACAACAAGAGCGAGGTGCGCAGGTGCCGGTAAGCCTCAGCGATAGGCGAGCGCGCATCGCTGATCATAGCCAGGGCGGTTGTTTCCGCCGGGGCCGAACCCGCCGAGGTGGCGCCAATGCCAATCAGGCGACCGCGATCCTTGCCGGCGGGAATCAACGCTAAAGCCGGCAGGCGCAGATAGCGATCCACATCTTCAACCGACTTGAGCGTGTCGTCGAGGAAATCAAGCAGGAATGCGAGCCCGATACCAGCCACCAGGGATAAGAGGAAGGCCACAAAAATGTTGCGAAAGCGTTGGGGACCAATCGGCGCTCTCGGCAAGCGACTATAGGTAGCAATGCTGACCTCGTTTGAGCGGTCGCCGTTGGTTACCTGAAATTCGCGCTGACGTTGCAGGAGCGTATTGAGAATTTGCCTGTTGGTTTCCAACTCCTGGGTCATCGCCAACAAGTCGATCTGATCGCGCGTCTGCTGGGTTGTAGTCCCTTTCTGCTGCTCGTAGGCGCGCCGCAATAGATTTTCTTTGGAGACTGCCGCTTCATAACGCCTCTGAATTGAAGTTACGATTTCCGGCGGCGCCTTATCGAGTTCGGCTTCCAAACCTTTTAATTGCGCGTCGATCTTTTTTACTTCGGGCCACTCCGTGGTGTAAACGATGAGCAAGGCATCGCGTCTCTCTTTCAACGCCGAGATGCGATCGCGTAGCTTTTCCACGCGGGCTGAAGCATTAACATCCGGTATGGAAAACGGATCATGCTCTTTCCGGGCAGCTTCAAGCTGGGCCTGCATATTCTTGCGCTCGTTTTCGGCCGTCAACAACTGCGCGCTCAGAGTCGCTAGCCGGGTAGCCTCGAGGTTTCCTGCGGTGTCGTTGACCAGGGGCAGATTCTTCGCTTTCGCGTAATTAAACTGCGCCTCCTGGTCGTGCTTGATCTTGGTTTGCAGACTGGCGATCTCTCTCGCCAGCAAATCTTCCGCTTTTGTAGAACCTACGGTCGCGCGCTCAAGATTGTTATTGACGAATACTTCCGCAAGTGTATTGGCAATTTTCTGAGCCAGTTCAGGATCTGAATGAATAAACCTAATCTTGACAAGATTGGTTTGCGGAACTGTCTCGATCGCTTCTCCGCCTATGATGGCGTCTTCGAATGGCTCCAGTTCTGCAAGTTGCTCAGGAGTCAACGAACCACCAGTCACTTCACTCTCGCCAACCACCGTGAGCCCCGGAGAAACGGCTGGCGACTCATTCACCTTCTTCGGTTTTGAGAAGATTCGGCGAAGGGACGAAAACACGCCACCCTGCGCCTGGCCACCAAAGAATGACGGGTTATGTTGCAGGTCGAGCGTGAGCACGACCTGGCGCGCCAACGCGGGATTTTCCAACAGTTTTAATTGGGTGCCCCAAAAGTTTGGATCCGTCTGGCCAGCGATCACAATCTCTTTCGTCTGCAGTACATTCGGAGCTTTCTGTTCAATGCGGATGACCGCTTCTCCCGCATAGATCGAAGGGGCACGAAACGCCTGGATCGTCACTAGCGAGGTAACCACCAGCACCAAACTGAGAATCAACCACTTCCGCTTCAATACGACAAAAAAATAGTCGCGAAAACTCGTTGGCTCCAAGCCAGAGGTGCCATACGGTTTGGCTTGGGTAAAATCTGACAACGGTCGGTCGATGGTGCGATCGAGCGCGCTCACGGGCATTAGACGATTATCGTGCGACATCCTGATTTCTAGACCTCAAATCCAGCGCCATTCATAAGATACCGGAATAATAGCAGACACTTCACCCGAGGCAAGCTTGGGTGCGGGCTAGCTAGTCTCTCGCAGCTGCTTCGCTAGGCGAATTCAGCGCCGCAAAGTCGGCCAGGGATTGCTTCCAAAACGGCAAGGGCGTCAAGCCAATGGCGTCGGAGAGGAGGCATTTTAGGCGCGAATTTCGCGGCCGCGGTGCTGGCCTGCTGAGACTATCCATCCCTACGCTTTCCAAATTCGTTGCGGCCTGGCCGCTCAGATCCAGCGCCGCTCTGGCAAACTCCTCATAACTTACTCCCTCGCCAGCGTTCACCACATGAAAAGTTCCAGGCAAATCCAGTTCAGCAAGCTCCCGAAGCCGCCGGGCTAATGCCGGCGCGTAAGTCGGTGTGCCGTACGCATCCCAAATGGCCTTGAGGTTCTCACCGCGTCTGGCACGCTCAATGATTGTGCTAAGAAAATTAATCCCGCCAGCTCCGAAAACAAATCCGGTTCGCACCACAATCGTCCGGGCATGCGCCAACTGCGCGCGTCGCTCACCCTCAAGTTTTGAGAGCCCGTAAATACTTTCCGGCGCGGGTTGGTCGCGTTGAGTGTAGAAGCCGTCTTTGGTGCCGTTGAAAACGTAATCAGTGGAAATCGTAATTAGTCCCGCACCGATTTCGCGACTGGCGGCGGCCAGGTTTTCCGGACCCGACGCATTCACCGCGAAGGCCCGTTCCCTATCAAGTTCGCAGCCGTCGACGTCGGTCCACGCTGCGCAGTTAATTACCGTTTCGGGTTGATCCTCTTGCAGGGTTTGACTGACACGATCGCGATCGCTGATGTCTAACTGCTGGTGATCGTAAGCGAAAACGAGATCACCGCACGAGCGGCAGTATTCGCTAACTGCCCGTCCAACCATGCCGCCAGCGCCGGTTACCACAACTTTCAACCTGCGCTCACCTCCACGCCATACTGTTGGCGGTAATATTGTTGATAGGCGCCGCTACGCGTTCGCTCCAGCCAGCGACCGTTTTCGCGATACCACTCAATTGTTTTCTGCAGGCCTGTTTCCCAGGTTTCGCGGGGACGCCATCCCAATTCCGACTCAATCAGTGAGGGATCAATTGCGTACCGCCGATCGTGGCCAGGACGATCTTTGACGAAACTAATTAGCGAGCGGGGCTTACCAACCGCGTCGAGGATAGCTTCAACAACGTCCAGGTTCCGACGTTCGTTGCGGGCGCCAACGTTGTAAACCGCCCCTGGCCTGCCCTTCTCCATTGCCAGAAGGATTGCCCGGCAGTGATCCTCCACGTAGATCCAATCGCGGACGTTTCGCCCGTCGCCGTAGACAGGGATTGACTGGTCATTGATGGCGTTCGAGAGCACTAACGGGAGAAACTTCTCAGGAAATTGTCTGGGCCCGTAGTTGTTGCCGCAGCGTGTTACAACCGTATCGAGCCCGAAAGTATGGTGCGCCGCGCGAACGAGATGTTCCGCTGCCGCTTTGGAGGCAGCGTAGGGACTGTTTGGCTCAAACGGAGAAGCTTCGGTGAAGAAAGCATCTTCGTTTTCCGGCAGACTCCCCATTACTTCATCAGTTGAAACCTGTATGAACCGCTTGACCCCGCGGGCGCGCGCAGCGTCAAGCAAAACCTGTGTCCCGGCGATATTCGTCCTCAGAAACGCCGCCGCATTCGCGATGCTGCGATCCACGTGCGACTCGGCCGCAAAGTTAACAATAGCGTCGGCACCCTCCGGAAGAGCCCCGAGCACGGCATCCGAATCGGCGATATCGCCGTGAACAAACCGGTGACGGTCGGGATCCAGACCGTCAAGATTGTCCATGTTTCCCGCATAGGTTAGCGCGTCGAAGTTTGTAACCTTCGAGTCGTCGGCTTCGCTGAGCAAAAGCCGCACGAAGGCAGACCCAATGAATCCGGCACCCCCGGTTATGAAGAAATTGCTCATGGTTAAATGACTTCCAGACTACCAACTCCCAGGCGGATTGCACAACTTGAAAATTTGGGTTCACCGACCCGGGGCCATCGTTCCTCCAGAACCCGGCTTCCGGCAGCTGACCGTCAAACTCGAAACTAGAAAAATGACCCTCGCTAACAGCAAAAGAGTTGACATGCAAAAAAACTTGTAGTAGAAGACTACGCCTCGACCTAAGAGAACGTGTCGCTGGACCACATTGTAGTCGCAATTGTAGGACCACTTTTCGCTAAAAACTTCCGGCATTTCCAAAAAATCGACCCTTTCAACCCCTTTAAGGAGAACCATCATGAGCAAGGCCCGCTTTTTCGTTACCACTTTAACGCTTGTTGTCTTAACCCTTGGCATAAGCTCGCTCGCAAATGCACAGGCAACGCGCACCTGGGTATCCGGTGTTGGCGACGATGCGAATCCATGCAGTCGTACGGCACCCTGCAAGACTTTTGCCGGGGCAATTTCAAAGACGGCCGTGGCTGGTGAGATCTCGGTTCTCGATCCAGGAGGTTTCGGGGCAGTCACCATTACAAAGTCGATCACCATAGATGGTGACGGAACGTTGGCAGGCATTCTTTCTTCGTTAACAAATGGAGTAAATGTCAACGACTCGGGGTCGGCCAGCCCCGGAACCGCAATTGTGTACCTGCGAAGCCTCTCGATCAACGGCGCAGGAAACGGAACTAATGGTGTCAACTTCACGTCCGGCGGCAAGGTATTCGTCGAAAACTGCACATTCACGGGTATGCAGACCGGCATAAACGTTAACTTGACGGCTGGCAGCAAGAACATTTTCGTCAAGAACACCAGTATCAGGAACTGCTCTGTTACCGGGATCTCGATCCAGACCACCACAGGTTTTGTCGCTGGCGTATTGGACCGTGTGAGTGTCGAGGGCCTGCCAACGGGTATCGTCATCGGCAATAATGCCTTTGTCAGCATTCGAGATTCCTCGGTTAGCTTGAATAGCAGCACCGGGATAAACATCTCTGGAAGTGGTGGCGCAACCGCGAGTATTGAGAACTGTCTCTTGAACAATAACCCGACAGCCATAAACGTTGGGGCTAGTGGCGTTCTTAATTTGTCGAGCTCGACCCTGGAAAACAATACGACGGCGGTCGCGAGTGCGGCTCCTCCTGCCAACCTCCGCTCTTCTGGTAACAATCGTTTCCTCGGAAACACCAGTGATGGAGCGGCGATTGCGGTCACGCTTCAGAAGTAGCGAGATCGTGGGTCCGGAATAGCTTCTGGCCGTTCATCCGGGCGGCCAGAAGCTGTCGCAACCTTCCGGAGCCATAGCTGTTCGGACTCACGAGATCTTGAGGGCGAACTGCGTCCCTCCTGCTAACACACTCTTCGCTGGCCGAACTTTCCAGAGTACGTGCCAGGTTCACCCAAAGTCAGTTCCACCGGTGAAAAGGATCAAGATATGAAGACCCCTAAATTTTTGAAGTTGCTCGCCCGCTTTAGTGTCTTGTTAGCTTCCCTGGCTATCTTTACTGTAATTATCACGACCGGTTCGTTCTCGAAATCCTCCATTACAACTAAAACCGCTGCCGCGCGCACTACTGCGCCGACTGCGGCGCGACGGCCCGCGCTTCAGGCTTCGGGCAAAGCGACGAAAAGTTTGGAGAGCTTTCTAATGCAGCGTATGGCGTTGTCGAGCCTGCTGCCCGCGAGCCTTTTGAGTCCGTTTCCTCCGCCACCCCCGCCAGTAGAGTCAATAGGCACCTACGCCGCGCCAGGTTGCACAGTCCCTAAGACCGACTTTAATTTCGGCGAAGATGTCTGCGTGGTGGTTGCGAACGCGCCGTTGGGCGCCAATGAGCGCCTAATCTGGGGCCACACTGACGGCCGCCTCGCGCGTGAGACTTTCATTAACAGCGCCACGATATCCGACACCTTAACCATAACGCCTACTACGGTGATTGCCGGCCAGACCCTCGACAACAAAGGCACCTGGAGAGTTGAGAGCGTCGATACTGACTTCGCGCCGGTTGCCGTGACCTTCTTTACGATTCACGATCCGGCCGCTCCGACTGCGGATCTGACGGTTTATAAATCTGGCCCCGCACAGGTCAACGACAATTCTAACGTGAGCTTTACGATCACGGTTGCGAACCAGGGCCCCGATGCGGCACAAAATATTCACTTGACGGATGTTGTCCCTGCCGTCACCACCTTTGTCTCGCTGGGACCAAACTCGGGGGGGTTTACATGTACGGGTTCCGATTGTACTGCCGCCAGCTTGGCTAAAGGTGCGCAGGTCAACTTTACCGCGGTTTATCACACCAACGGCGTAGCGTCGCCTACGGTGACGAGTTATTCGGCCTCAGTTGCCAGCGACCCGCCAGGTCCGACGGCTGAGTTGCACCCCGCGGACAATTCCGCCAGTGGTGAATTCACGATTAACAGCAACGGAGCAGCCACGACTTGCACACTCGTTTGCCCCGCCAACCTTAACGCCACAGCTAACACCACTGAGAGCTCAGTGCGCGGAGCTCGCGTGACCTTCGCTTCGGCCGAGCCCTCGGGTGATTGCGGCGCAGTCACTGCCAGTCCCTTATCCGGCTCATTCTTCCCGGTAGGAACAACTACGGTTAATGTCACCTCGGCAACTAACGGCGGTAGCTGTAGCTTTACCGTCACCGTCACAGATAGCGGTACCAATCCGCCAACCATCAGTTGCCCAGCCAGCCAGGAAGTAACTGCGAACAGCAACTGCGAGCGGACGGTGACCCTGGGCACGCCGAGCACTAGCGGCGGCGCCAACGTAACGGTCATTGGCACCCGCAGCGACGGCAGAGCCATGTACAATTGCGATGTCAACGGCGACAACTGTACGCGGAAGACTACTGATGATCCGTTCCCGGCAGGTGTCACTACTGTCACCTGGACTGCGTACTCGCACGACATCGCAGGACCCTTCCCAATTTCGGATGTTGAGGAGGCACACCGGCTCGGCAGTGCATCATGTACGCAGACGGTAACCGTGGACGACGTCGTGCCACCAACCATCACGATTTCTACACCGGCGCCGGTATCAGCCGATGCCAGCTGTCAGGCTGCAATACCTGATCTGACCGGCCCGGCGAACGTTGCGGATAATTGCGCATGCGACAGCGATACTGAGAACTGCATCGGAAGGGTGGTAATTAGCGTAACCCAGAGCCCAGCGCCCGGAACTATGGTCGGACTGGGACCCCATACGATTACGCTGACAGCGAATGACGGCTCCAGCAATAATGATGGCGCCGGCAACACCGCGACTGCGACCACGACGTTCACAGTCAATGACACCACCGCGCCCGTAGTCACAGCGCCTGCTGATAGTTCAGCTTCAGCAGATGCAAGCTGCCTGGCAGCGGTTCCGAACTACGCAGCCGGAAGCACCGCTACAGACAATTGCAGTACTTCCGGTTCGATCACCTTCAGCCAAAGCCCAGCGGCCGGAACTATGGTCGGCCTTGGCCCAACTACGGTGACCGTGACAGGTACGGACGGCGCAGGCAATCACAGCACCGATGCTGTGGTCTTTACGGTCAATGACACCACCGCCCCGACGATCACGCTCACCGGAGCCAACCCGCAATATGTCGAGTGCCATACCTCCTATCCTGAACTTGGAGCAACAGCAAGCGACAATTGCGGTGGCAGTTTTGCCGCCACAGCGTCGGGAACTGTCATCGTCAACACAGTTGGCAGTTACACGATTACCTACAACGCTAGCGACGCTTCAGGCAATGCTGCGACGCCGGTGACAAGGACGGTAATAGTGCGAGACACGATCGCGCCGACGATCACGCTCAATGGCCAAACGCCCGCGATGTGGCCACCAAATCATGCTTACCACACTTTCCAGGTGACGGACTTCGTCTCAAGCGTGAGCGATAGTTGCGATACCGGGCTAGGTGTGAGCGACGTGGTGATTGAGAAGGTAACCAGTGACGAGGCCGAGAACGGTAATGGCGACGGTAATACGTTCAATGACATCGTCATTGCCGCCAATTGCAAGTCTGTTCAATTGCGCTCCGAGCGTGAAGGCAACAGCAACGGTCGCGTCTACACGATCACCTTCAAGGTCAGTGACGGCTATAACACAACGAGGGTCACGGCCAAGGTTACGGTGCTCCACAATGCGGGCGAGACGCCGGTGGATAGTGGAGTCCAGTACACCGTGAATGGCACTTGTCCCTAAGCCGGTCGGCTTTGGTTGTTAACCAAACTGGCGGGCGGTTTCGGGCCGTCCGCCACCTCCAAAGGTTTTCGAGAGGAGCAGGAATGAGGAACTCACATACTATGCGTAAGCTTTGCCGTCTTGTTATTTTATGCACCGCGTTAGGTACCTTGGCAGCCCTGCCATTGCTTTCCAGCGCGCGGTCGTCAAACTCGATAAATATCGTGAACAATTCCACCCGTACGATTCGCTACGTCTACCTGTCGCACGCTAACGCGGACGATTGGACCGGTGACCAATCCGGCGGTAATGGAATCGCACCTGGTCACTCGTTTACTCTGAGTAATGTTTCGTGCGACCAGCAACAACTCAAAGTTATTGGTGAGGATCAGGATGGCTGCTTCCTATCGGCGGTCGTCACCTGCGGCGTTGACGCGACTTGGACTATCACCAACAACACCGCAGCTGACTGCGGGCAATAAACCGCAATATTGTCCATCGTCCGGCCGTCAGAATCGTTTGATTTTAGTAGTCGAACAATCTGACGCCGGACGACCGGACAGGCCAGTCAGCCATACTCTGAACTGTGGCTCGACAATCCTCGCAAAGAATTCTAGGCTTTACCTGCAAAATTCACTTTTCTAAGGAGAACCTAAATGACTAAGTTTTACCCTTCCATGAAGGCGCTGTTAGTGGTCTGCTTCACGTTGGCTTTAGCTTCGGCCGCTCAGGCTCAAGCTACTCGCACCTGGGTATCCGGGGTCGGCGACGACGTAAATCCCTGCAGCCGTACCGCGCCTTGCAAGACATTTGCCGGTGCTATCTCGAAAACTGCCAAAGACGGTGAGATTAGCGTGCTCGACCCCGGCGGCTTTGGCGCTGTGACGATCACCAAATCGATATATATTAACGGCACGCACGGTTCAGGCTTTGGCGGGATCCTCCACAGCTTGACCAACGGGATGATCATTAACATTACCGACCCCTTGGACGTGCGCAAAACAGTCCGCATTCGTTCCATCGATTTTAACGGGGCCAGCACCGGCACTAACGGCATTAGCATTTCCACTTCAACACTTGGCGGCACCCAGGTACACGTCGAAGATTGCGTAATCGATGGCAGCACCGGGAATGGGATCAATGCCACGTTCGGCAGTGGCGGCGGCACCCTCTACGTCAGTGATAGCTACATTCACAAGAATGCTACTGGAGTTAGGTTGTCGGCGACGTCTGGTTTCGCGGTCGCCAACATCAGCAACAGCCACATTGAGCACAACACCACTGGCGTGGATGCCCAGGCTAACGCCTTCGCTACAATCAATGGCTCAGTCATATCGTCAAATGCCGGCGATGCTGTTAAGACATCAGGCACCGGCGCCACCATAAACGTCTCGGAAAGTGTGATGGCACACAACACTGGTGCAGCTGCGAATGCCTCGCTCTCAGGCACAACAATCCGCGCTGCCTCTAACAAGGTCTACAATAATGGCAGCAGCTTCCTAATCGCGGCCGGTGCGACAATCGCCTCAGACGCCGAAAACAGAGTTTCGGGCAACGGGGGCGGCGTGGCGCCAAACGGCGTCATTACCAAGCAGTAGTCTCGGCTAGAAAACACCAGCCCTCCCCCGTCCGCCTCTTAATCGAAGCGGGCGGGGAACTTTTTTGCCGAGCTCGCTTGTTTCGATTGGCGGTTCCGGCTGAAATCGACTCGCAAGTTCTCCCGCTTTTTATTGACTTTATCGGAAGAATGACGTAAAAAAATCGGCGCGCCCAAGCACCACGCGCCGTTTATCGCAAAGGCCCGATATTCTGAAACAAGTTTGTTCCAGTCGGTCTCACAAAACTCGGGTAGGCGGGAGGGTCCGCGCTTACCTCAAGAACCAAATCTTTAAGGAGAATCGGAAATGACCAATTTTCACCCCACGATCAAGGCGCTTTTAGTAATTTGCTTCACGTTGGCTTTGGCTATCGCCACTCAGGCGCAGACCCGCACTTGGGTGTCCGGAGTTGGCGACGACTTGAATCCGTGCAGCCGCACCGCTCCCTGCAAAACTTTCGCAGGCGCCATCTCGAAAACCGCCAAAGACGGCGAGATTGATTGTCTCGATCCAGGCGGCTTCGGCACGGTCACGATCACAAAATCCATTTCCATCAATGGAACTCACGGTGCTGGCTTTGGCGGAATTCTTAGTTCAGCCACAAACGGTATAATCGTTAACATCACCGATGTGAATGACGTGCGGAAAGCAGTCCGCCTACGTTCACTCGATATTAACGGTGCTTCCACAGGTACCAACGGAATCAGCGTTCTTGCTGCCACCAACGTCTGGATCGAGGACTGCGTAATCGACGGCACCACGGGAACCGGATCGACCACCGGGGTCGGTATCAGGGTGGCTGACTCTGATGGCGTCACCGTTAACGTCAGCGATACGGTGGTTCACAAGAACATTACCGGGATGAGGGTAACTACCACCGCCGGCTTCGCGGTTGCGAACATTAGAAATTGCAACTTTGAAGGTAATACGACGGGCGTGGAAGCCAGCACCAACGGCTTTGTCACGATCACGCACTCCCGCATTGCCTCGAACACTGGAGACGGCGTAAAAGCATCAGCTTCCGGCGCTACCATCAATGTTCAGGACTGCGTGCTGGCTCACAATAATGGCATTGCTCTGAACACGTCGATTGGCGGTGCGGTCATTCGGTCGTTGAGTAATCAGATTCTTAACAATGGCACCTCGTATGGCCTAACTGGGACAGTCAAGACGGACGGCCAAAACAGGCTCGATGGCAACGGTGTCACCACGGCCCCGAATGGCGGTTTGGTAACCATCAATTAAGGTCGCCGATTGAACCAGGCCAACCTCCAGAATCCCCGCCCGTCGCCTCACCAGGAAACGGGCGGGGAATTTTTTGAAGAACCCCCTCCCTCCGCGAAGTGTTGTTAACGAGTTTTGGTTAGGTTGCTTCCGCGAGGCGCGCGGACTGGCGCGTTAAGCAAGGTTGACTCCAGGCCACCATTGGTAAAAGCCTCGCTTGACGACTTTTGTCCCAGTAGCTAGACTGAAAATCTTTTCACAGGCCGTTCTAATAATTCGACTTTGCGGTGTGAGATCCTGCGCGCCGGCCAGTGTCAGTAGGTTCCAGGATTCATAAAACTAATCAACAAGTTGAGATTTGATGGGTACGATAAGCAGTGACAGTGCGAGCGTTTTCGAGCCAATATCTCCCACCCACACCGCCCAGCCCTCGCGAGAAGTAATGCAAAAACTACCAGACGAGCCAGTGGCTATTATTCAGCCGAGCGGTTCCTGGAGCGCGCTCAACCTCCGCGAACTGTGGACCTATCGTGAGCTGCTTTATTTTCTAATCTGGCGTGACGTGAAAATCCGTTACAAGCAGACGGCCCTCGGTGCGACTTGGGCGATCATCCAGCCTGTGTTCACGATGCTCATATTCACGCTGATTTTTAGCAGAGTGGCTGGGATTAAATCCGATGGCTTCCCTTATCCTATTTTTGCTTATGCAGCACTCTTGCCCTGGATTTTTTTCGCCAACGCGGTAACAACCAGCGGGAACAGCGTAGTCGGGAGTGCGAACCTGATCACCAAGGTCTATTTTCCCCGCGCGCTGATTCCGGCGGCTGCCGTGGGGGCCGGCTTTGTAGATTTCGCGGTTGCTTTTGTAATGCTGCTGCCGCTCACGTTTTACTATCGCGTCAGCTTGAGTCTCAACATATTGCTTCTTCCGATACCGACACTTCTCGTTCTGTTGTTGGCCTTAGGCGTGGGAATGTGGCTTTCAGCCTTGAACGTAAAATACCGCGACGTGCGTTTTGCAGTGCCGTTTATGATGCAGATTTGGATGTTTCTTTCTCCAATCGCTTACCCGTCCAGTGTCGTTCCTGAAAGGTGGCAACTCCTTTATTCATTGAATCCCGTAACGGGAATCGTTGATGGTTTCCGCTCCGCACTCCTGGGGCAGCCATTCAAGTGGACTACGCTGGGGATCTCCGCCGCCATCACGCTCGGAATGCTGATCTATTCGAGCGTCACGTTTCGGAAAATGGAGAAGAGTTTCGCCGACATCATTTAATTGAAATGAAGCCGATTATCAAAGCCACTAACGTTGCCAAGCAATATCAACTCGGCGCCGGTCAGAATTCGTTTGTTACGCTGCGCGAGACCTTAGCGGGCGTGGTGCGGGCACCCCTGAGACGATTCAAGTCAAATCAAACGGCATCGGATAACAGTCTCTGGGCGCTGCGGGACGTCAGCTTCGAAGTTGGCGCCGGCGAGGTAGTAGGAATTATCGGGCGCAACGGAGCGGGCAAATCAACGCTGCTTAAAGTGCTCGCCCATATTACTGAGCCATCCTCGGGCCGCGTAGAACTTTACGGACGCATCGCCAGCTTGCTCGAGGTTGGCACCGGTTTTCATCCTGAATTAAGCGGCCGTGAAAATATCTATTTGAACGGCGCGATACTGGGTATGCCCAAAGCTGAGATCCGCCGGAAGTTCGACGAGATTGTAGCCTTCTCAGAGATTGAAAAATTCATCGACACACCTGTCAAGCGTTACTCCAGCGGCATGTATTTGCGGCTGGCCTTCGCGGTGGCGGCACATTTGGATCCGGAAATCCTTTTAGTCGATGAAGTGCTCGCGGTTGGCGACGCCAGTTTTCAACGCAAGTGCCTGGACAAGATGCAAGACGTCACGCAGGCAGGCCGAACGGTGGTTTTTGTCTCTCATAATATGCCGGCCATAACGCGAATATGTCCGCGAACTATCCTGATCGAAGCCGGTCGAGTGGCTTTTGATGGACCATCACACGAAGCTGTCCGCATGTATCTCGGATCTGGCATGGGAACCAATGCCGCGCGCGAGTGGCCGGACATAACTGCAGCACCTGGTAATGAGGTCGTTCGTCTTTGCGGGATTCGAGTGCGCACGGAAGATGGCAAGACCTGCGAGTCGATTGATATTCGTGAGCCGGTCGGCCTCGAAATGGAGTTCGAAGTGCTTGAGGCCGGTCACGTGCTCGTGCCCAATTATCACTTCATCAACGAGGAAGGTGTTTGTGCTTTCATTATCCTCGAACATGACTCAGAGTGGCGACGGCGGCCGCGCCCGACGGGACGGTATGTGAGCACCGCCTGGATTCCGGGGAACGCTCTTTCCGAAGGCACTTTAGTGATCAGCGCTGCGATTAGCACGATGGATCCGGTAACAGTCCACTTCTTTGAGCGAGATGTCGTCGCCTTTCAAATCATTGACAGTCTCGATGGGGATTCGGCGCGCGGTGACTACGCCGGGCCGATGCCTGGCATTGTGAGACCTTTGCTAAACTGGACATCCCAACATACCCCTTCTAATTCCTCGTCGCCTTCGGGAGGTAACACACTGTGAAGGTCGTTATTCTGGCAGGCGGACTCGGTACTCGCTTGGCTGAGGAAACGGAGATCAAGCCGAAGCCTATGGTCGAAATCGGCGGTCGTCCGATTCTCTGGCACATCATGAAGCATTACGCGCATCATGGCTGCAACGAATTTTTCATAGCGTTGGGGTATCGCGGGGAACTCATCAAGCGGTTCTTCCTGGATTATTGTTCCCTGAGTGGAAACATGACCGTGGATCTTTCGAAAGGGGTAGTTGACACCCAGGATACTGATTGTGAGGATTGGGTGGTCCACCTAAAAAACACGGGGCAAGAGACAAACACCGGTGGCCGCCTCAAGCGCCTCGAAGCGTGGCTGAAAGATGGAACATTCATGGTCACCTACGGAGACGGGGTGAGCAATGTCGATCTGTCGCAGCTGCTCCAGTTTCACAGGTCGCATGGCCGCATCGCGACGGTAACGGCAGTGAGGCCCCCGGCACGTTTCGGCGGTCTAATCTTTGACGGAGATCTGGTGTCTGAGTTTACGGAGAAACCGCAAATCGGAGAAGGCTGGATCAACGGTGGCTTTATGGTGTTTGAGCCCGCAGTGTTTGATTACCTGGAAGGCGACGACAGCAGCCTGGAAGCCGATGCCCTCGAGAATTTGGCTTCGGACAAACAGCTGGTAGCCTATCGCCATGAAGCCTTCTGGCAGTGTATGGACACAATGCGCGAAGTGAGACTATTGGAGAATCTGTGGCGCAGCGGCAGCGCTCCCTGGAAAATATGGCCTTAGCGAATTCAGCAAACAAACAGTTCTGGCAGGACCGTCCTACTTTTGTCACTGGTGGAAGTGGGCTGCTTGGCAGTTGGCTCGTGCGCCGGCTGCTGCAAGCTGGCGCCGATGTGACCTGCCTAGTGCGCGACTGGGTGCCGCAAAGTGAGCTGGTGCGAGCGAACCTGCTAGACCGCGTGAAGGTTGTGCGCGGCGATGTGCGCGATCAACCAACGCTCGAGCGCGCCCTCGGCGAATATGAGATCGATACCGTGATTCATCTGGCGGCGCAGACTATTGTCGGCATCGCCAATCGCAATCCGGTCTCAACCTTCGAAACCAACATCGCCGGCACGTGGTCGCTTCTCGAAGCCTGCCGCCGCAGCCCGTCCGTAAAGCAAATCGTCGTTGCCTCGTCGGACAAAGCCTATGGCGAACACGAACAACTTCCTTATAGCGAAGACGCGCCGCTCATGGGGAATCATCCTTACGACGTTAGCAAATCCTGCGCTGATTTGATCGCACAGACTTACGCCGGCACCTACGGTCTGCCGGTGGCTGTTACACGCTGCGGCAATTTCTACGGCGGCGGCGATCTTAACTGGAACCGGATTGTCCCCGGCACAATCCGTTCAGTGCTGCGCGGGCAGCGCCCGGTGATTCGCTCGGATGGGAAATTTGTCCGCGACTATTTCTATGCCGAGGACGGCGCGGCCGCCAATATGTTGCTGGCTGAACTAATGGCCACAGACGCATCGCTGCACGGCCAGGCGTTTAACTTCTCCAACGAAATTCAAGTGACGGTGCTCGAGTTAGTCGAACGCATCCTGAAGTCGATGGGCTCTGACGTTGAGCCGGAAGTCCGCAACGAAGCAGTTAACGAAATCCGTCACCAATACTTGAGCGCGGATAAGGCCCGCCGGCTGCTTGGCTGGAGTCCGCTCTTCACTTTGGACGACGGTCTGCGTTTGACGATCGAGTGGTACAAGGAATTTCTTGGGACAGAGATCAGATGATTGACAGGCAACCGTCTGCCTGCCGGTCATGTGACCACAGGCATCTCGAAAACGTGCTGTCGCTCGGACGCACACCGCTCGCAAACGCGCTCCTGACCGAAGATCAGATCGCCGCGCCGGAGCAAACGTATCCACTTGACCTGGCGTTTTGTCCCAGTTGTTCGCTGGTGCAAATTACGGAAACCGTGCCGCCGGAAAAGCTCTTCCGCGAATACTTCTACCTCTCATCGTTCTCCGACACCATGCTGCGCCACGCAGAAGCCATCGCCGCACAACTGGTAAGCTCCCGCGGCCTTGGTCCGGAAAGCCTCGTCGTCGAAATTGCCAGCAATGATGGTTATCTTCTGCAATATTACAAGCGCGCGGGCGTACCCGTGCTTGGCATCGAGCCGGCTGTAAATATCGCGCAAATCGCTGAACAGGAGCGAGGTATTCCTACCATCTGCGACTTCTTTGGCGAGGAGCTTGGCGAGCGTCTGCGCGCCGAAGGCCGCCTGGCAGACGTGATTCATGCCAACAACGTACTGGCGCACGTGGCCGATCTTAATGGGTTCATCCGCAGCCTCAGCCGGCTCTTGAAGGACGATGGTGTCGCAGTCGTCGAGGTGCCTTATGTCAAGGAGATGATCGACCGGTGCGAGTTTGATACCATCTATCATGAGCACTTGAGTTACTTCTCGCTGACTGCCCTCGACCGGCTCTTCAGTCGCCACGGCCTTCGCATTCATGAAGTGGAGCGCCTGCCAATTCATGGCGGAACACTGCGGGTCTACGCGGGCCATGACAAAGCCGGCCAGAAAGACTCAATTAGCAACGAGTCGTCCGCAGCCCGCCTGCTTCAGGAGGAAACAGCCTGGGGTGTTGCCGAACTCAGCTTTTATCTCGGCTTCGGCGGCAAGGTTGAGCACTTGCGCGGCGAACTCCTTAAGCTCCTGCGCGAACTGAAAGCGCAGGGCAAACGAATAGCAGTCTATGGGGCTTCGGCTAAGGGCAGCACGCTCTTAAACTACTTCGGCATAGGACAAGAGACGCTCGACTACGTAGTGGATCGCAGCACGGTTAAGCAGGGCTATTACACGCCTGGCACGCACCTGCCCATTCACGCGCCAGAGAAGTTACTCGCTGACGTGCCAGACTACGTATTGCTGCTGACTTGGAATTTTGCCGAAGAGATTCTGCAGCAGCAGTCGGAATACCGCCGCCGGGGCGGGCGTTTTATCATTCCCATTCCTTCGGTTAAGGTGGTCTAAAGCGCATTCAAAACGCGCCAATTTCTTAAGTCACGGTTGAACTAAACATGGGAATTATTTTCAGAGAAACGAAACTCAAAGGCGCCTTTGTAATCGAGCCGGAAAAGTTTGAGGATGAACGCGGATTCTTTGCGCGCAGCTTTTCGGATAAGGAGTTTGAGGCCCACGGGATTAATCCTCGCATGGTCGAATGCAATATTTCCTTCAACAAGAAGAAGCACACAATTAGAGGGATGCATTTCCAGTCAGCTCCATACGCGCAGGCAAAATTAGTGCGCTGCACGCAGGGTGCGATTTTCGACGCAATGATCGATCTGCGCCCCGACTCGCCTACCTACAAGCAATGGATCGCAGAGGAGTTGACTGCAAAGAATCGACTGATGCTCTACGTTCCGGAAGGCTTCGCGCACGGCTTCCAGACTCTCGAAAACGACACCGAAGTCTTCTACCAGGTCTCCGCACACTACGAACCGGCAAGTTGCGGCGGGGTGCGTTGGAACGATTCGACCTTCGACATCGGTTGGCCTGAAGTAGAAAGAGTGATTCTCAACGAAAGAGACGGCGCGTATCCGGAGTATCGACCGTAAGCGTGAATCTCTGCTCGCCGCGGACAGTCCGAGTATTCAGAAGTGACTTAGATGCACGCCGAAAAGTCCCTGAGGGTTCATAATGACAAGCCGCTTCCCAGACGATACCGATTCACCGACTGCCAATGATCGAAGAATGATCACGGTGCTGGGCGCGTCGGGCTTCATCGGTCACCGCCTGAACGAAAGACTGGGGGAATTGAACCTGGAGCGATACGCGCCCGGGCGTGATGAGGATCTTGCGGGTAAACATCTTGGGGACGTGATCTATTGCATTGGACTGACGGCGGATTTCAGATCAAGACCGCTTGATACTGTTGAAGCCCACGTCTGCAAGCTCCAGGAAATCCTGCGCGGCTGCGACTTTGACTCGCTGCTCTACCTGTCTTCGACACGCCTCTACAACGCCGGGGAGGGTTCAACTACTGAGGAGAGCACGTTGCGGGTAGCGCCGCTCAACCCGAGCGATCTGTACAACATCTCCAAGGCTATGGGCGAATCCATAACCCTGAACTGCGGCCGCCACACACGCGTGGCTCGAATTTCAAACGTCTATGGCGGCGACTTTGCTTCCGCGAATTTTCTGTCCACGATCATCCGGGATGCCGTCACCGGCAGGAAGCTCGTGCTGCAAACATCGGCCGCTTCCGCCAAGGATTATGTTAGCGTAAACGATGTCGTGGACGGTTTAATCCAGATTGCCACCAGGGGGAGCGAACGAATTTATAATCTCGCGAGCGGCGTGAATGTTTCAAATAGTGAACTGGCCGAAGGTTTGCGAAGCTTGACGGATTGCGCTGTCGAGTTTTCACCGGCGGCTCCGACCGTGAGCTTCCCACGGATAAACATCGAACGCATGCAGACAGAGTTTGATTTCACCCCCTCGCGGGTGTTGAGCGACCTGCCTGATTTGATAAAGCTCTACAAGGATGAAGGAATCTCCGCATGATCAAGGTTGATATTGAGCAGGGTACGGTCAGTGTTGAAGAGGGAGGCCTAACGACTCAATATAGGTTAGACACGCCCGAAGCCTTTAAGATTATCTCCGATATTTGGCTCCGCGCCGGCTGGGATAACAAGTATGTTTACACCTTCACGTGGCTGGGTCGCCCGATCATTCAACTGCCTGAGGACATGATCCGCCTGCAGGAAGTTATTCATTCCGTCGGTCCCGACGTGATAGTCGAAACTGGCGTGGCTCACGGAGGGTCGCTGATCTTTTACGCCAGCTTGTGCAAAGCGATGGATCGAGGCCGCGTGATTGGTATTGACATCGAAATCCGGCCACCCAACCGCAAGGCAATTGAAGAACACCCGCTCTCGTCATTCATCACTTTGATCGAAGGCAGCTCGATCGATCCAGGCGTCGTGGAAAAAGTGGGGACTCAAATCCGTCCCAACGAGAAAGTCCTGGTCTTGCTCGATTCATGCCACACGAAAGAGCACGTGCTCGGCGAGTTGCACGCCTATTCAAAGCTGGTGGGACCGGGGTCGTATATCGTGGCGATGGACGGCATTATGGAACAAGTCGTGGGCGCGCCGCGCACACAACCAGACTGGGCCTGGAACAATCCGCGACAGGCTGCGCTCGAATTTGTTGAATTGAATCCGGAGTTTACTATCGAGGAGCCCGCTTTTCTCTTCAACGAAAGCAATCTTGCCGAACGAGTGACTTACTGGCCCTTAGCATTTATCAAGCGCGTCGAGTAAACAGATGCCTCGATTGCCCGGCACAAGGCAATGTGGATATTCCAGCGGGTAGAAGTATGAGCAGTGCAAAGGATTACCAACTCACGGTGGTGGTGATTCCGACCAGGAATCGCGCTGACCTTGCGAAGCGCGCCATCCGTTCCGTGCTTGACCAGCCCGGCTGCGACGTAAGGGTGATGGTCTCCGACAATTCCACCGCAACGAGCGAGCTACAAGAACTGGAGGAATACTGCGCCGAGCTCGATGATCCCAAGCTGCGTTACGTGAAACCGCCTGAACCGCTCTCCATGTCAGATCATTGGGAGTGGGCTATTGATCACGCGCTCGAAACGTATGACGCAAGCCACTTTCTCTATTTGACCGACCGCATGATGTTCAAGCCGCTAGCGCTCAAGGAAGTTTTGGAGCGTGCCTCGGTGTACAGCAACAAAGTTATTAGTTACAACCACGATAAGATCGTAGACGACAGGCGGCCGATCCGAGTCGAACAGTATGAGTACACAGGAAGGCTATTGGAAGTCAAAACACTCCGACTTTCCTATCTGTACTCGCAAGCTATCTTCCACAACGGGCTGCCAAGGATGCTTAACTGTATCGTTCCGCGCGAGCTATTGGATCGGATGCGCCAGCGCTTCGGCAGCGTGTTTGCCTCGATCGCCCCCGACTTCAGTTTCTGCTGCCGCTGCCTGGAGATGGAAGAGTCAATTCTTTTCTACGACAAGTCGCCTATCTTTCATTACGCGCTCGACCGCAGCAACGGCGCCAGCACAACGCGCGGCGAGATGACCTCAGACTATATTGACTTCATAGCTAACTTGCCGGTCGACAATGCGATCAGAAACTACGCGACACCGATTCCCCAGCTAATGACCGCCATCAACGCCGTCTTCAACGAATACTTAATCTTCAAACGGGAGACAAAGAGCCCGCGCTTTTTTGACGTACCCATTCAGAATTATCTGCGGGTAAACGCTTTTGAGATCAACGAGGTCACCGATCCGCAGTTGCAGGCGGAGTGGCGCGCTTTGCTGGAGGCGCATGGTTTGGAAGACGCAAGTAACGGGCTGCGACCGGACCGTTCGATACCTGCACTAGTGCGCAAGCTGGGTTCGCCAAAGGCAGTCTGGGGCAAACTCCGCTCGACGTTCAAGGCAACCATGACAGGCCGATGGACCAAGTCCTCTTGGCTTTTTCTCGCTCGTCATTTCAGAATCAAGCCTCCCGCTGAAAACGCATTCGTTTTCGGCGAGATCGAAGAAGCGATTGACTACATGAAGAAGTTTCCGCGCGGTAGCTTAACGGACGGGGCCAATCAGGCGGATCTCCTACAGGCGCGGCAATTACCGTTCAGAAGCCAGACATGAGTGCTGTTTTGCCAAGTGGCTCTAAGGTTTCGGCGCGTTGAAAAGACAACGGGGGTTTCCGGCGGTTGGACTATTCCTCAAAGATTCGAAAGGTAAAGCGTGCCCTTGCCTCGCTGGTTCCGTCTCTACTCAAGGTAGTCATTCACCAACGATTACGCCAAGCCAAATTGAAGCGACTGCTTCGCACCAAGCGACGCTTTCGTTTAAAACTGCGTACCACAAAGCGACAGTTGGGAATTCCTCAGGGTGTGAATCTGGTAGGTTACATCAGGGCCGAAATGGGCCTCGGAGCGGCCGCGCGGGGGATGGCGTCCGCGTTTGAGTCGGCGAATATACCGTTCAACGTCCTCAACGTTCAGCTTGGCAGCGATTCCCGGCAGGGAGATCTTTCCTGGACTCATAAGGAGGTTCGCGACTCAAGCTACGACATTACTGTCGCGTGTGTTAATCCAGACAATTCCAGTTTGCGGACACAAGTTCCGACCAGGGTACTCGGTAAACGATATGTGATCGGTAACTGGTATTGGGAGTTGCCGGAGATCCCAGATGAATGGTTGAGCGAGTTTGAGTTTACCGATGAAGTGTGGGCCGCGTCCCAATTCATAAGAGATGCTATCTCCCGCAAGTCTCCGGTACCGGTGGTGCGCGTCCCCCCGGTCGTGGGACTAAGCCAGGGCAGACATTTCTCCAAAAGCGAGCTGGGCCTGCCGGAGCGACGGTATCTCTTCCTCGCGATGTTTGACACGAATAGCGTGCTCGAGAGGAAGAACCCGCTCGGCGCGCTAGGCGCCTTCAAACAAGCTTTTGCAAACGCCGACCCGAACGTAACGCTCATTCTAAAATTCCTCAATCCTGACTACGCGCAACCCCTCCTTCAGAGACTCCTGGAAGAGACCACTGGCCAGGACAATGTAATCGTCCTTGACCGAGTTATGGATCGCGATGAAGTGAGTTCGCTGATTAGAGTTTCTGACTGCTTTGTCTCGCTGCATCACTCCGAAGGATTCGGCCTCGGGCCCGCCGAAGCGATGAGCGTCGGTAAGCCCGCGATAATAACTAACTGGTCTGGCAATACTGACTACATGACGCCCGATAATTCCATTGCTATTGATTATGAGTTAGTCACACTAGGCCGGGATTACGGCCCTTATAAGTCTTACCAGCACTGGGCCGAGCCTGATATCGAACAGGCCGCTTACTGGATGAAAAGAATTGTTGAGGACGCCGAACTGGCGAAAATAATAGGCAGGCGTGCCCAGGAAACTATAGACTCAGAGTTTTCGCCGACGGCGGTAGGCCGGATAATTAAAGAACGCCTCGAGCATATCAGGGAAGGACGTAACTGACGTCCGCGATCCACATGGTGTTGAAAGGTTGGACAATGATGATAAAGACTCTCAAGTTTTGCCGAGGGCTGCAGCTATGAGTAAGAAGGCCTTAATCACGGGCATTACTGGACAGGACGGAAGCTATTTGGCTGAGCAGTTACTAGATCTCGGCTATGAGGTTCACGGTCTGGTTCGACGCGTCGCGCTCGAGGACCCGACTCGACGATTCACTCGCCTCGAGCACTTGCTCGATCGGGTGACGTTGCATCCCGCAAGTCTTGAGAGTTACCCATCGATCTTTCACGTCCTATCGAAACACAACTTCGACGAGTGTTATCACCTGGCCGCACAGAGCTTCGTAGCCGAATCGTTTGCGGACGGCTTCTCGACGATGAACACCAACATCAACGGCACCCACTACATGCTCGCGGCCCTGCGTGAGTTGCAGCCTGCTTGTCGCTTTTATTTCGCCGGGTCGTCCGAAATGTTTGGCAAAGTCCGGGAGACCCCACAAAACGAGGACACGCCTTTCCACCCTCGTTCGCCTTATGGGATAAGCAAAGTTGCTGGTTTCGATCTGACGCGCAACTACCGAGAGGCTTACGGCATGTTTTGCGTCAGCGGAATTCTCTTCAACCACGAATCGCCGCGCCGCGGCTACGAGTTTGTTACGCGCAAAATTACTTCGACGGTGGCTCGCATCAAAGGGGGCCTCGCGACTGAATTGCGCCTCGGCAACCTGGACGCAAAGCGCGATTGGGGTCACGCAGCCGACTACGTCAGGGCGATGTACCTGATGCTGCAGCAACCCGAGGCGGACGACTACGTCATTGCCACTGGGGAAACGCACACCGTGCGCGAATTTTGCGAGTGGGCCTTCAACAAAGTTGGACTCGACTACCGCGACTATGTGCAGACAGACGAACAATTCTATCGCCCGGCAGAAGTTGATCTGCTGATGGGCGACGCCGCCAAGGCGCGGCGAGTGCTTGGCTGGAAACCAGGGCATACATTTCAGCAACTGGTAGACGAAATGGTTGAAGCCGACGTCTCCGCTGTGACGCGGTTGGCGGATCGATCGCCATCCAGCGTTTCGTAATCACCCGCACCACGGAGAAGAAAGGCGCTTCATAGCGATGAAGATTTCGGTGGCGATGTGCACGCATAACGGAGCGCGCTACCTGCGGGAGCAACTCGATAGCATCGCGACGCAAACCCGACCACCCGATGAATTGATAATCTGCGACGATTGCTCGACTGATGAAAGCGTCTCTTTGATTCGGCAATTCAGCAACTCGGCGAGTTTCCCCGTCCGGCTCCACATTAACGACAAAAACCTTGGCTCGACAAAAAATTTCGAGCGCGCGATTTCCCTTTGCGCGGGCGAGGTCGTGGCCCTGGCCGATCAGGATGATATTTGGCTTTCACACAAGCTGGCCGCGATTGAAAAAGTCTTTGTAGAAAATCCCGCCGCCGGTATGGTGTTTTCAGATGCTGAGATCGTAAATGAGCACTTGCAATCCCTGGGGCAGACGATGTGGGAGCGAAATGGTTTTGACCGCACGAAGATGAAACTTATTAGCGATAACCGCGCGCTGGAGGTTTTGTTGCCCGGGTGGACTGTCACTGGCAGCACGATGGCTTTTAGAAATAACCTTCGCGATTTATTTGTCCCGATTCCGGAAGACTTGCCTATGATTCACGACGGTTGGATCGCCCTTATGATTGCCGCCGTCGCCAAAGTTGTCTGGGTTGATGAACCTCTCATCAAGTACAGGCAACACCCCGGACAACAGATTGGCGCCCCTGCCGTTGTGGATGCTTTGGAAGAACCAGCGCCTGGCCCCCCCGACACGTTGGCGGCGGCCCTGCACCGGTCAAACTCTTATTGCGACTTGATTACCGTAGTAAGAAAGGTCCATCAGCAACTATCGGCCAGGCGGCAGATCTATGAATGCGAAGCGGCACTGGCGCAACTCGAGGGCCGGCTAAAACACTATGAAGTGCGTGCCAATTTACCCAAAGCCAAACTTAAGCGTTTCCCGGGAGTTTTCCGCGAGCTGGTAAGCAGACGTTATCACCTCTATTCAAATGGCGTCCTTAGTGCGTCGAAAGACTTGTTAGCTTAAAAAAGATCTGTCTAATTTTGCTGAATCGTCATGGAGCAGGAATCCAGCCGGTGGGGCCCGCTGCAGATAATCTGTGACATTGATTACGGTGGTCCAAAGATTAAACTAAGCGAGAGAAAAAGCCAGACACCGCTGCGGGTGGCCTTCTTTAACTACTCTGATCAGAGCAGTGGCGCCGAGTCGTTGATTAATTCTACCGTGGCCGGACTCATTCAACGCGGAGTGGAAGCTAGGCTGTATGTCATGGACCACTTTACTGACGCCCCGTATGTACACGACTTTCCTCGCTTCCCTTTCGAACGTCGTCTCGAATACATATTGCGCCGGGCCACCGGTCGCAATAACATTTTCTTTCCCTCGACTGCTGCGCTCGGCTCGCAACCCTGGATCAAGGAGGCGCCAATCTGGCACTTCCACAACCTGCACGGCCACTTTATCTCCATCCCGCTGTTGGCCAGGGCCAGTCGCAAGAGGCTGGTTGTGTTGTCTCCCGTAGATGAGTTCCTGTCTACCGGGTATTGTCCCTACACCCTCGGCTGCGAACGTTATCGTGACAGTTGCGGAGAGTGTCCCCAGCTTTCGTTACCCTACCCAGGGTTAAGTCGAGATACCACCCCCACCCTGCTGGCGATGAAAAAGGCCGCAGTTAAAAAGTCGAGGTTCAACCTTTTAGTCCACACTAACTACCTGTCTAAACACTATGCCTCAACCTTTGTCGGCCAGCGTCCGATAGAAACAATTAACTACGGCATTGACACGCAAGTATTTCGGCCTCTCGATCGTGCGGCCTGCGCGGCGGCGCTCGGACTAAAACCAACGCCGCGGTTTGTCGTTGCTCTGCTCCATAGTTATACCGGTGAGAAACGGAAGGGGCTGCTGCGTATCCTGGAACCAATGCAATCATTGGCTGACCGTTACCCAGAACGTTTCTCTGTTTTGATTGTGGGGCATGGCAGCGAACTCGCTAAAGAGTGGGCCACGGAAAATCTGCCGATAACAAATCTTCCGTTTCTAAGCAATCCTCACGACTTAGCTATGGCGTTGAATTTTTCCGACGTACTGCTTTACCCTACCGCGGCGGATAATTTGTCACTGACTTGCCTGAACGCGCTGGCGTGCGGAGTCCCTGTGATAAGCTCGCGGGTGGGAGGTCAGCCCGAGGCTATAAGAGACGGGGTCAACGGCTTTCTTTGCGAGCCAGGCAAATATGACCAGTTTATGGCACGTCTCGCTGAGCTGGCCTGCGATGCGGATTTACACGCAAGGCTTTCCGATGCAGCCAGACGCACGGTGTTCGAATACTTCGACGTGGATAAGTATGTGACCAATCTAATCGGCTACTATCAGACGCTGCTGCAACGCGAAAACGCAAATTGACTACAAATTCAACCAGCAATCGAACGGTAGATAGAGCCCCGGTAGTTGTTCTGGGCGGGCTCGGTTTTATGGGCAGCCACATCTGCCGCAAACTGGTTGCTTGCAATCACCGCGTGAGGATCTTCGACAAACTTTATGCTTCTCAGTCGTTAATTGAAGACTTCGGGAGCAAGGTTGAAGTTATCCAGGGAGATATGGCACGTCCCGAGGACGTAATCAACGCCATCGCCGATGCAAACATCGTCATCCATTTGGTCCACACCACCGTTCCTGGATCGTCAATGATTGATCCGGGGTACGATCTTGACAGCAACGTTGTGTCGACGGTCAATTGGTTGCGGCGAGTGTCGGAAACAGAAGTTAAGAAAATCATTTACTGCTCTTCCGGTGGCACAGTCTACGGAATTCCGCAGGCAATCCCGATTGACGAGAATCATCCTACCGATCCGATAAGTTCCTATGGCATCACAAAGCTGGCTATCGAAAAATATACTATGATGTACAGTTTGATAGCGGGTATTGATTATTGTCTCGTGCGCCCTTCAAATGTTTACGGCCCCGGCCAGCGATTAAAGATTGGACAGGGACTGGTTGGCGTGCTTGCGGAACGAGCTTTACGGGGCGAGCCTCTGGAAATATGGGGAAGCGGCGAAGTTCGGCGCGACTACCTCTATGTGGACGACCTCGTAAGTGCCACCGTGGCGTTAGTGAACTATACCGGGGGCCAGAACATCTTCAATGTCTCCAGCGGAGAATCTCATTCGGTGCTGGAGATCATTGATATGATTCGTATTCAGCTTGGAGGTATTCCGGAAATTCGTTTTCTCCCGGCGCGCGGTTACGATGTACCTGTTAGTATTCTGGATTCGTCCCGACTGATGAACGAAACCGCTTGGCATCCCACAGTCAAACTCGAGACAGGGGTAGCGCGCACGATCGAGTGGCTCAAGACCCAAGCGCCGGTAATCTAATTTTCAGCGCCAAAAACTAATAAAGGAAAAGTAATTTTGCCAAAGGCTTTAATCACTGGAATCACAGGGCAGGACGGCAGTTATCTGGCCGAACTACTGCTTAGCAAGGGCTACGAAGTGCACGGCATCATTCGCCGCGCCTCGACATTTAATACCGGCCGCATCGATCATCTGTATAAAGATCCGCACATAAACGGCGTGCGGCTTTTTTTGCACTACGGCGATATTGCCGACTCCACAAATCTCATTAAACTCCTTTATCGAATTCAGCCCGACGAGGTTTACCACCTGGCGGCGCAGAGCCACGTTAGAGTCAGTTTTGATATTCCGGAATACACTGCGGACGTCACCGGCCTGAGCACGATTCGCATTCTTGAGGCGATTCGTGAGTCCGGTAGCAAATCGAAGTTTTACCAGGCAAGCAGCTCGGAGATGTTTGGCAAAGTTCATGAGGTACCGCAGCGGGAGGACACACCATTTCATCCCCGCAGCCCTTATGGCGTGGCCAAAGTCTATGCCCACTGGGCCACAGTTAATTATCGGGAGTCATACGATCTCTTTGCCTGCTGCGGCATCCTCTTCAACCACGAGAGTCCGCGACGGGGCGAAACTTTCGTTACGCGAAAGATCACTCGCGCCGTGGCGCGGATCAAGGCAGGCCAACAGAAGAAGCTTTATCTCGGAAACCTTGACGCTAAACGCGACTGGGGCTACGCCAGGGAATACGTGGAAGCAATGTGGTTGATGCTGCAACAAGAGAAGCCCGAGGATTACGTTATTGCTACCGGAGCGACCCACTCGGTCGAGGACTTTTTGAGTGAATCCTTCTCTCACGTCAATCTTGATTGGCACGATTATGTCGAACTCGATCCGAAATACCTGCGACCAGCGGAAGTAGACCTGTTGATTGGTGACGCGTCAAAAGCCGCGCGCGAACTTGGCTGGACTCCCAAGGTGACATTCAAGGAGCTGGTCCAAATAATGGTCGACGCCGATGTAGCGACGGTCGGTCGCAGTGAACACGAAGTCTTCGGGGATACTGATACGGCGGAATCGGCACTAAAACAGTAACGGGTAATGAGTGATCAAGAGTGATGAGTAAGAATTTGATGAACGAGTCAACGGGGGAGAGTTTTCCTTATAAGCGTGTTGTAGTCACCGGCGGCGCGGGTTTCCTCGGACGATTTATCGTTGAGCGTTTGCGTGCCTTGACGGACGTAGAAGTATTTGTACCGCGCAGCGCCGACTACAATCTGATCGAAGGCGCTGATATCAAACGCCTGTTTGCCGAAACACGGCCCGACCTGGTGATACATCTTGCGGCAGTTGTAGGTGGCATCGGCGCTAACCAAAAGAATCCGGGAAAGTTTTTTTACGAAAACCTGATGATGGGCGTGCAGCTTATCGAACAGGCAAGGCTCCATGAGGTGCGGAAGTTTGTCGCGACGGGAACAGTTTGCGCTTATCCAAAGTTCACCCCAACGCCTTTCCGCGAAGACGATCTATGGAACGGCTACCCGGAAGAAACAAACGCGCCGTATGGGCTGGCTAAGAAGATGATGCTGGTCCAATCCCAAAGCTATCGGGAGCAATACGGCTTCAATTCCATTTTTCTGCTGCCCGCGAACCTTTATGGCCCCGGTGACAATTTCGATCTCGAAACCTCGCATGTTATTCCTGCTCTTATTCGTAAGTGTATCGAAGCCCGTGAAGACGGTGCGCCGTTTGTCGATGCATGGGGCACAGGCAACGCCTCGCGTGAGTTTCTCTACGTGTCCGATTGCGCCGACGGCATACTGCGCGCGGCGGCCCAATATAACGAAAGCGAGCCCGTCAACATCGGCAGCGGCAGCGAGATCAAGATCTCGGAACTATTACAATTGATTGCACGCCTAACCCGATTCGAAGGTGAAATTCGTTGGCAGAGCGATAAACCCGATGGTCAGCCGCGTCGCTCGTTGGACGTTTCGCGCGCTTACGAGAAGTTTGGGTTCCAGTCACACACTTCACTCGAGGAAGGCCTGCGCAAGACGATCAAGTGGTATGAAGGTAAAGAGCCCCGCGATCTTGTCATCAGCGAAGGCGATCAGGTGACAACTTCAGCATCTTAATCCCCCAGCCGACAATTAAATCAAAAACAAGTATGCTTGGCATCTCGATTGCACAGTGGCCGGTGATGTCTGAGGCTGCACACCCTTAATTGGGTTCTGGAAGGATTGATATGAGATTTTCGCTATTCACAACGTTGCTGGTCTTTTTCGCCGCAGCCGTTTTGGAGTTACCGGGTGCCCACCTGGTTCAAACTCGGCCGCGCGCCCAGCCGACAGCTGGTAGCGCTTGTTTGGCGTCGCAAATGCCAGGCAACGACGTGGGCGCGAAAATCAACGCTTGCGATGCGAAGCTCGGGACCACTAAAGGTGAGATTTTGCTGAGCGGAGGGGGCACGATCTCGACCCCCATAATTATTTCCTCGAACCATACGCTCCGGATTAGCTCCGGCAATTACAAGGCGACAAACAATGGCCCCGTCATTCGGTTAAAAGATAACTCTTCCCTCAGCTGCGACTCACTGGATGCCGTTCTGGAAGAATCCACCGGCAAGAATGGCGACGGCGGGGTTAAGCCTTTCACCATAGTAGCTGCCTATAACGGTACTTCTCTGGATTCTCTCAACGGCACCCTCGCACAGAATCTAGTTATCAAGGGATGTCACTTCCGCGGTGCGCGCTCAGATTTTGATTCAGTGTCGCAGACCATCGCGCTTGCGAACTGCCACAATTGCAGCGTCACAAATAATTGGTTGGAAGCAACCCGTACGATCGGCATTCAAACGGGCGGGGGTTCGAGCATGGGTAACTATGCCGACAATGTAATCATTGCCAGGAATCTTTTGACTACCGTCGCGTCTCAGAACATCGCCATCGTCAATTCGAGCAACGTGCAGGTCATCGACAACATTATTAGAGCGCCAGGTTTGGCCAACGGCCCCGGGGTAGTTCCGATTGATATTGAGCCGAATGTGGGGGACAGAATATTAAACGTTAAAATCGTGAGCAACCTGATCGACATGTCCAATACCGTCATTGATGCGAGTGGCGCCAAGGGCCTGCACGGGATCGCAATCAACAATCTAAATCAGGCAAACCCGTTCGCTGGTGTCGAAGTTTCAAAGAACACGGTCTACGGCGCGAATCTGAAAGACCCTTACAACCACATCTCGGGCGGGCTAATTCTCGTTCGCGGTGCGCAAAATACGCTGATAGAAAACAACCTTCTGCGGCGCGGCACTTACTGCATCCTGGTTGACTACGGAAGCTCGAAGATCACTGTCAATAGAAACCAGTTGTCGAGCTGTGGTTCAGGTTCGTCGGAGCCGATCCGCATAGTGGATTCTTCGAACAATCAATTTCTTGACAACAAGTTGTGGAACGACCCGGCTAACATTCACGACTTCAGCCAAATTTCGAGAAACATTGTCGAGCTGGGCACTTCGAATTACAACACCTTCAAGGGTAATGATGCGGTGATTGGTTTGAGTGGACGAGGCTCCCGCAAGCAATAAAGGAAGGCGAGCTGAATTACCTGACCTCCCCGCCCATCCTGATTTTATTGCGTTGTTAGCTCAGGCAACTACCTTTAGGTTAAACTTTTGACGACGCGCAAAAGTCCTCCTGCGGAGACTGCAAGATTGACTCTACCGAAGCTCTCGATTGTCACACCTTCCTTTAATCAGGCGCAGTACTTGGAAGAGACAATACTTTCCGTCCTGCAACAGAAATACGAGTCGCTGGAATTCATCGTCATCGACGGCGGCAGCACCGATGCGAGCGTCGAAGTAATTCACAAATATGAAGATCAGCTGGCATTTTGGGTGAGCGAAAAGGATCGCGGGCAGGCGCATGCGCTGAACAAAGGATTGGCTCAGGCCACCGGCGACTTCGTCGCCTATATCAATAGTGATGACTTTTATCTACCCGGTGCTTTTGCGGCAGTGATGGATTATTTCCGTGATCACCCGGAATGCGATTGGCTGTGCGGCGACACGCTGATGTTTGGTGAAGGGCAGGAGGACGTGGTGGTTTCGGCCATTATTCCTGAATCAGCGGCGCATGCGCTTTCCTGGGCTTACAAGGCGCCGCAACCTGGAATGTTTTGGAAGCGGGAGCTGTTGCGCGACGGATTCGACGATCGCTGGCGCTATTGCTTCGATCACGAGTTGTATGTTCGCCTGCTGCTTGCTGGCCACGAGTGTCAGCATTTGCCCGTAACTCTAGCCGCCTATCGCCTCCATCCGACGAGCAAGACTGTTGCGGAAGGCGGGTTGTTCGATAGCGAGTTTGATCAGATTGCCGAAATCTACGAACCGAAGCTGGCGGGCGCCGCCCGTCGTTGGTGCGCAGCGACTCGCTTGTTGCGGCAGTCGTTTGCGGCGAGTAGAGCAGGAAAACGAAGCGCGGCGGCCAGAGACCTTTTGCATGCGTTGTTGATTCATCCGGAAGGGATTGCGGAGAGAACATTCTGGGGTTGTTTTCGTCAACTGCTGCGTGGCTCGGCCGTGAGTTAGGCTCGAGGCGGAGCGTTGTAGTAACGATCAGGTCGCTACCGCTATCCGTTCTGTTTTCGCGTTGCTTTGATAAATGTTTGTGGGGTCGACTAATACAAAACCGGGAACAGTAGCGATTCGGATACTTCGCACGATAATGGCTGCCGTATGATGCGCGAATCTCGCTCAGGCGTTCAATAATCAACATGCACTATCACCTGATTGGAATTTGCGGAACGGCGATGGCCGCGTTGGCAGGAATGCTGCAGGCGCGTGGGCACCAAGTCACCGGCTCCGATGAAAATGTCTATCCGCCCATG
>JANLYH010000045.1:0-34839 GCA_031365545.1 Pyrinomonadaceae bacterium
CGATAGTCGCCGAGATCATCGTACACCAGCCCCAGATTGTTGCGCGCCGAAGCTTCCAGAGTCCGGTCGCTGAGTTGATTGCCAATCGCAATGGCCTGGGTGAGGTGTTCAATCGCCTGCGGATACTGGCCCATGTCCCAATAGAGCAGACCAAGATGGCTGAGAGTCTTGCCTTCCTCCGCATGGTCGCCCAGTGCGCGCTTCATCGTTAAGGCACGTTGCAGATAATCGAGCCCCTTCGCATGCTCGCCGAATTTCTTATAACAATTGCCGATCAAACCGAGCGTGATAGCCTCGCCTTTTGCATCCCGCTGTTCACGAAAGCGCGCCAGCGCCTTCTCAAACTCCGGAAGCGCCACGCGGGCGCCTTCATCGAAATACAACTGCTTAGCGCGAGCTAAAATGTCGCCGGCAGTTTCTATCGCCGCCGATGGCGGAACGCTGGATGGCGAAGTGCTTGCTGCGGGCGTTTGAGCAATTGCGATTCCGGCCAAAAACAACTGGCCGGTCAACAAGACAACAGACGCTCGTAAAAGTGTCTTCAGCACGCTGATCCTATTCCTAACAAAAGCTACGCTTTGAGTTCCCCAGGAGCGGCAGCTTCATAGCGCTCAACTCTATTGTTCGGCGAGCTTAAAGCTTATGAGCCGCGACTTTGCCGCCTTACCCTGGCGTAGATGCGCGCGGACGGTCCCAAAGTATTTCCTGCCCGGCACCAGGGACGCACTGGATTCAGGCTTCAGGGTGGTGTTTTCGGTCTGCCCCGCGAAGACGAGATCACCCTCGGCCGACATGATCCGAACGTCATAGAAGATCGCGTCGGACACCGGCTCCCAGCGAAACTCCAAATCTGCGCGCCGCACGACCGCGTTATCCCGGGGCGAAATCAATTTGGGAAGCAGATCTTCAACAGTCTTGCCGCGCACCACCGGCGCGGGCGGATGAGTAACGCTCGTCTTTGGTGTAGGCGTTGGTCGCGTCGACTCCAAAGGCAAGGTTGCCGGTGCGACGGTTATCCGTGGAGGACTGACTAGCTCCGGCGAAGTCTGCCGGGCAACGAGCGGGCCAGAGCTTGTAGAAACGGGCGGTTGTTTCCGCAGTTGTAAAGCGACAAGCACAAAAATGAGAGCGAAACAGGCAACGGCGGCAGCGGATACAGCCCAGCGCCAGCCGGGGTTACCAGGCTGGAGCGGCTCGCGAGTCACTAGCTTTCGCGCTCGTGACAGCAAGTGAGCCGGCACTTCTTCTGAACTTACCCACTCCGCAGATTGGGCAAGGAAAGCAACTTGTCCGAGACAGAAATCGCAACCAGCTACGTGCGCTTCAATAGACTTGCTGGCCGGATCGCTGAGACGTTGAGCCACGTACGCCGCCAGTTTCATTTCGTCAGCACAACGCCAGCCGCGCCGTCCGGCCTGCCCGCCTTTGAGCTGCAGCAATTTCTTAATCTCTGTATCTTCCATCTGGAACTGCCCCCTGTCAGTCTTTCACGGACAGTCGCATCGTTTTTCCGCAGGCTGATTGACTACTTCAACTCTTCACGCAAAGTTTCCAGTACAGCTCTAATTTGTCTTTCAACTCTTTGCGCGTTGCCGAGATCAAGTAGTTTTGCTACCTGCTCCAGCGTTAACTCTTGTTCGAAGCGCAGTCGTAAGAGGAGTCGTTCGCGCTGCGGCAGGCGACTAACTGCTCGCCTGAGAGCTCTCACCCTTTCCTTAAAAAGGGCCTGGGCTTCGGGATCCGGCGCCGGATCGGAAACATTCGCATTAGCATTGGCGATCTCATCGAGACTTGCGCCCGTCTGCGTCGTTTGCCGGGAAAAGCGAGCCTCAAGCAACCGGCGCTGCTTCGTTGTTAACTCTTCCTCGATTCGCGCGCTGCTTTCAGCGAGGCGGGCGTGCGTGAGGTCGGGATAAACTGAACGGAGCGTTTGAAACGTCTCGTCAAAAGAGAGCCGCTGTTCGTAAAGGTGACGAAATGCCTGCTGGTCAAAAACTGAAAGCCGGGAGATAGACTTGAAAAAGCGATGCCTGCCAAACTGCTTGCGACGCCAATCCAAACACAGGTTTCGCACGACAGCGCGCAACCAGGTGGAAAAGACTGCGGGACCCTGGGGACGAAACTTTCGTAACCTGCGGAAGGAGTTCGCGCTCAGGTGTTCACAAACAAACTGAAAGCAATCGGGAACAGAGTCGGCATCGTGTTCGACGTGCCGAACGACCTGGAGGATCGCAGCAGCGTACTCATCAAGGAATATACCCCACGCTTCTTCCGGGTCGCGGGAGTTAATTTGTTCAAGAAGCTTGTCGAAGGATTCTTCCGGCATTAATCCCTGGGCAGGTGCCGAACTTCCAAGATCTACTGGTTTTAGTCAGATCGCCGAACACGAAAGCAAGGTCTTCTCAGTCTGGATGCAAGATCAATCAACAGGCAAACGCTTACGTCTTATCAGCGCGCGAATTGTACTACCGAGGTGACGCCTTTACTAGCAGGAAAATCCTGCGCTGCGAATCGATTCGGAAGTACTGCGAAGAGAAATCGCAAATGGGAACGTGTGTAAGATGGTTCAGTGTGAGCTGGTCACTGTGCTGCGTCTGCGCGAGCGTTTGGTTTCCAGCGAAGCACAGGTTTGCGGGCCGCGGCGGCTTCGTCGAGACGCCCGATGCGCGTGTCGTGAGGAGCGTTGAGAACGAGATCTGGTGTTTCGACAGCTTCCCGCGCGATGGACTGCATCGCTTCGATAAACTGATCCAGTTCCTGCCTGCCAACCGATTCGGTTGGTTCGATCAACATTGCTCCCTGAACGATTAGGGGAAAGTAAATCGTCATTGGATGGAAGCCGTAATCGATCAAGCGCTTGGCGATGTCGAGCGTGTGGACGCCTTTACGGCTCTGTCGTTTGTCGGTGAAGACGACCTCATGCATCGGCGGAGCGTCGAAAGGTTTGTCGTAATCGCTGGTGAGACCGTGCGCAATGTAACGCGCGTTGAGCACTGCGGCTTCAGTCGCTTCGCGCAAACCGTCGTTACCGTGAGTTTGAATGTAAGCCAGGGCTCGCAACATCATTCCGTAGTTGCCGAAGAAAGCCTTTACGCGGCCAATTGACTGCGGGTAGTTGAAGTCAACTTTAAACTCATCGCCTTCCTTAACAATGCGCGGTACCGGAAGAAACGGTTCGAGTTCCTTCGTGCAGCAACACGGACCACAGCCGGGGCCGCCGCCGCCGTGGGGAGTGGAGAAAGTCTTGTGCAGGTTGAGATGGATCACGTCCACACCCATGTCGCCGGGACGCGCAACCCCGACGAGCGCGTTCATATTAGCGCCGTCCATGTAAACCAGGCCGCCGGCGTTATGCACTGTCCGGCAAATCTCCTGGATGTTTCTTTCAAAAAGGCCGAGCGTGTTTGGGTTGGTCAACATGAGCCCGGCAACATCACCGCCGGCGCAAAGCTCGCGGAGATGATCCAGGTCGGTCAAGCCTTCTGCAGTTGACCGAATGGTCTTTACGGAAAAGCCGGAGAGATGGGCCGACGCCGGATTGGTACCGTGTGCCGAGTCTGGAATCAGCATCGTACGACGTTTAGCGGAACCGCCTTCGCCGTCGCGCGCGTCGATGTAAGCGCGAATAAGCATCACGCCGGTCATTTCGCCGTGAGCACCGGCGGCAGGTTGCAGCGAGATGGCAGGTAGGCCGGTTATCTCCGCCAGATCTTCCTGTAACTCATAAATCACCTGAAGCGCGCCCTGAGCATCGGCGGCTTCGGTCAGCGGATGCAGACCAGCGAATCCCGCGATGCGCGCGACCTTTTCATTCAAACGAGAATTGTATTTCATCGTGCAGGAGCCGAGCGGATACATTCCCTGATCGATCGAGTAGTTCCACATAGACATGCGAACGAAGTGGCGGATTACGTCAACTTCGCTGACCTCAGGCACGCCCTCGAGATCGTCATCTCTGAGAAACTGCTTTGGCACCAGCTCGCCAATCGGCTGTTCATCCACGTCAAGCGGCGGTAGACGATAACCGATGCGTCCCGGCTGCGAGCGTTCAAAAATGAGCGCTTCGTTTGGGTTAGTATGAGTTGTAACTTTTGTGATGTTGGAGTTCATTAATTGTTGTTATGACGTTTGAGAGGCAAGCGCTTCAACCAGCGCGTCAATCTGCGTGCGTGAGTTCAACTCCGTGACGCAAACGAGAAACTCATTCGGTCGATCGGGAAAATAACGAGACAGCGCCAGACCGGCAGTGATGCTATTTTCGGACGCCAAACGCGCAAGCAATTGCTTCGCATCTGCCGGCGCGCGCACTACAAATTCATTGAAACGTGGACCAGTGAAGGGAATTGAATAGCCGCTTAGTGCGCCAATCTCGCGCGCTGCGTAAGCTGTCTTCTGCGCACACTGCTGGGCAACTTCCTGCAAGCCGCGCCGTCCCATCGTTTCCAGGTAGACAGTCGACGCCAACGCAATCAGTCCTTCGTTAGTGCAAATGTTCGAAGTGGCTTTCTCGCGCCGTATATGTTGCTCGCGCGTGGCCAGCGTCAAGACAAAACCGCGGCGGCCTTGCTTGTCAAACGCTTCTCCAACCAAACGTCCGGGGATCTGCCTCGCATATTTCTCGCGCGTCGCAAACAGCCCGACGTAAGGCCCACCAAACGATAGCGGCACACCAAACGATTGGCCCTCGGCAACAACGATGTCCGCCCCACAGGCGCCGGGCGATCGAAGTAAACCCAGGGAGATCGCCTCGGTAACTGAAACGATTAGCAGCGCGCCCACTGCGTGCGCCTTTTCTGCCAGCGCGGCAACGTCTTCGATACAGCCGAAAAAGTTTGGCGACTGAACCACCAGCGCAGCAGTTTTATCGTCGAGTAAGGTTGCAACGCCTGACGTCTGACCCGTTTTGGAATCCAGCGCAGCGTGTTGCAGTTCAATGCCTGCATGCTGGACGTAGGTGGTGATGACTTCCAAATACTCAGGATGAATCGCACCACAGGCAACCACCTTCGATCGCCTGGTAACTCGTTCCGCCATCAACACCGCTTCAGCCAGCGCGGTTGAACCGTCATACATCGAGGCGTTGGCCACCTCCATTCCGGTCAACTGGCAGACGAGTGTTTGAAACTCAAAGATAGCTTGCAGCGTGCCCTGGGCTATCTCTGGCTGATAAGGCGTGTAGGCAGTAAAAAACTCCGAGCGCGAAATAATGTGGTCGACTACGGTCGGGATGTAGTGTTGATAAGCGCCGGCGCCGAGGAAACTGATCGGCCGCGCTCCGGTATTGTGAGTGGCGAGCCGGTCGAAACCAGCGAGCAACTCAATCTCAGAAAGCGCCGGAGTGGTGTTGAGTTCCCGCGATAAGCGTAATTCTTTAGGAATCGAATCAAACAGTTCGGCCGCCGAATTCAGGCCGACCTGATGAAGCATCTCGGTCCGCTCTTCGGGCGAGTTAGGAATGTAGCGCAAGTTTTACTCCGCCTCGGCTTTCGTGAAATCTTCATACTCGGCGGCAGTCAACATGCTATCTACCTCCCCTGCGTTCGCGAGTTGCACGCGAATCATCCAGCCTTCGCCATACGGATCCGTATTGACTTTCTCAGGCGCGTCGGCGAGCGCGTCGTTAGTGCCAACAATTTCGCCGGATACGGGAGAAAATACTTCCGAGACTGCCTTTACTGATTCGACGGAGCCAAAGGATTCATTGGCGGCAAACTCATCGCCAACTTTCGGCAGTTCGACGTAAACGACGTCGCCAAGCGAGTCCTGCGCGTAATCGGTAATCCCGACGATGGCAACGTTTCCTTCCACGCGAACCCATTCGTGATCTTTGCTGTAGTGTAAATCGTCAGGGATGTTAGCCATTGTGCCTCCGCAGTCTGTTATTGAGTTTTCTCTCGCTTGTAAAAAGGTGTCTCCACAATTTGCGCGCCTACCAACTTGCCGCGAACGTCGATCTTAATTTCCTGTCCTTGGTTTGCCGCTTCTGTTGGGACGTAGGCCATGCCGATGTTCTTTTTCAAATAAGGCGCCGGACTGCCTGACGTGACCTTGCCAACGATGGCCCCGCCAATCAACACGTCCTGTCCGTCGCGCGCGATCCCTCGTTCGGTAACTTCAAATCCGACCAGGCGTCGACTAACGCCGGTCTCCTTTTGTTTGGCCAGCACGTCGCGACCGATGAATTCGCCTTTATTAAGTTTGCAGATCCAGCCCAGATTCGCCTCGATTAGCGTCGTTTCTTCATCGATCTCATGCCCGTAAAGCGCCATGCCCGCTTCCAGCCGAAGGGTATTGCGCGCGGCCAGGCCGCAGGGAAGTACGCCGGTGGGGCTGCCATAGTTGCCAGCATCAAGAACCCTATTCCAGATGTGTTCGGCCTTACTCGCGTCTGCGTAAATTTCAAAACCGTCTTCTCCGGTGTAACCGGTGCGCGACACCAGCGCCGGAATCGCGTCTACCTGTCCCTCGATGAAGTGGTAATACTTGATAGCAGCAAGCGGCAAATCAGTTAGCTTCTGGAGAATGCTGAGGGCATCTGGACCCTGAATTGCCAACTGACAATACTCTGCACTCACGTTCTTGAGCGATGCGCCATCGCCTTGCCGGTGCGAGTTGATCCAGTCCCAGTCTTTTTCTGTGGTTCCTGCGTTTACCACTAACAACAGGTGATCGTCGGCAATGCGATAGACAAGCAAGTCGTCTACGACTGTTCCGGCGGGCGTGGTGAGCGCCGAATACTGAGCTTGACCGTCGCTTAGTTTCGTTGCGTCGTTTGAAACCAGATAGTTGACGAGGGCAATCGCCTCAGCGCCGCGCACGTCAATCTCTCCCATGTGCGAAACGTCAAACAGTCCGGCGTGTTGGCGCGTTCGCAGATGCTCTTCGATTGTGCCCGCCGGGTACTGGACCGGCATGTCCCAGCCGCCAAAATCGACCATGCGGCCGCCCATGCTGCGATGAACGGAATTGAGCGGCGTTTGTTTAAGTTCTGGAGCGACGGCTGTCACGCGTGTCTTTCAGACTAATCGGAAAGTCCGATGAGCATCAAAGTTACGAATAAAACGGGTTAAGCCGCAAACTAACACGCGAAGTGCGGTGCGTCAAGCGAGGTGATCTGCAGGTATTAGTTCAGTTTGGTATTAACGAACCTTGCCGACTATGACAGGGAACAAAACTGAGGAGCAGTTCGGCACAAATACAGAACCGGGAGCCGTAGCGACCGGGTCCCGGTGCCACTTCAGACGAGCTTAGGGTTACAAGGACCCGGTCGTTACGGCTCCCGGTTCCGTGTTTGTGTAGCTTTGAATGAGTAGCAAATTGTGAGGTGAACGGGATGCTAAAAACTTCGTTCCCGAACATCTACTTTCTGCACGGTGAAGACAACGCGCATCGTATCGGGACGCCGATCAAGAGACGCCGGCACAAACGCGGCGCTTTGCCTTAAAGCAACTTCGAAGTCAGCAAGCATCTGACGATCTCGTGGGGCTTGCACTACGTCGGCCAGCGACGCCGAGCCATTGCTGAACACGTCCGCGACCACGATCATGTCGTCACCTTCCTGATGCGCGCGTGGCTGTGCATACGAGCTTGTAAGCGCTGCCAGTGCGCCTCCGGGATTGAGGCTGGGTGACTGCTCCGCAAACGGAGCGCGACGATTGGAAAAATCCTCGGAGCTTACCGGCTGATTCAGGTCGTAACCCGGACTTGGCCGAAAGACCAGCACAGTGCTCAATTGTCTTGAGGCCGACTGCAGCGCCATAAAGTGTGGACTGAGCGCGATGAATACAGCCGCAAACAGAACCACCGAAGCGAAAGAGCCGACACCATACGGCATCAGGCGAGGTTCAAGCCATCGTGACAAGCGTTCGGCGGCGGAGCGTTCCGGCGATTGGCGCTTGGCTGCGGCCTCTATCAGCAGAACTGCATTTATCGATGAAGCTAAGTCTATGGGCGGATCCGGGCGGGCGATCTGTCTCAGGTTGCGACTAAGAGAACGAAACTGCGCGGCGTGCGCGCGGCAAACCGGGCAGTCATCAAGATGTTCGTCGACACTGGCACTCGATGCCGGCGGCAAAGCGTCATCGATAAACGGTGAAAGCAGTTCTGTCGTTTCTTCGCAATTCATAATAGTTCAGAGGCCAGAGATCAGAAGTCAGAGGTCAGAGATGAAATGCCGGCGCGAGCCTATCCGCGCTGACTTCTGATCTCTGCCCTCTGATCTCTTGCTTTTGGATGGCCGGCCGACCCCGGCTGCTCCAGAAGAGCAACTCCGGCTGGCTTCGGCGTAAAGTAAATCCGTTGATTCGAGCGACGCTTTAACGGGTGTTGCTGGCCACGTTTCAAATTCGCTTTTCATCTTCGAGTTACTTTCCGTCTGGTCCGGCCGTATTCTCACTTCGACCCATTTGGCACCGAGTTTGTAGTGAGCCGGGGCGGGTCGGCCATCCTGCAAGATCCTAACTTTTACAAAGAACCTTCGAGCTTCTCTCGTAATTCCTGGCGGCCACGCGCCAATCGTGATTTGACCGTTCCAACATTGATTCCCAGAGTTGTGGCAATCTCCTCATAGCTAAAGCCTTCAATGTCCCGCAGGATAACTGTTTCGCGATATGCGCGGCCCACTCTATGTAGTGCCGATCTTAGAGCTGACTCTCGCTCGTGTGCCAAAGTCTGTTGCTCCGGGTTTGCTGACGACTCAGCCAGCGTCGCCATAACTGTGTGACCGCTTTCACCCTGAGTCGCGTCGAGTGAAAAGGTGCTGTCGCGGCGTCTTCTGCGCCACCAACGCCAGCGGTTTCTAGCCTGGTTAATGGCGATGCGATAGATCCAAGTCCTTAAGTCGGCCTCGCCGCGGAAGCTACCGATGCTTTGGAACGCTCGCAGGAAAGTCTCCTGCGTTAAATCGCGGGCTTCATCGCTGCTTTCCGTCATTCGGAAAAGCAAGCCGTAGACTTCGCCTGATCGCGCTGCCACCAGCTCTTCAAAAGCTGTAGCTTCCCCCCGCTTCAATCTTTCAATGAACTCCGCCTCGGCCCGCGGCCGCAAATCGCACGGCTCCATAACGGCGGCGTTGCCAGCCTGCTCTAACTCCATTTGCCGGAGCGCTATTGGCTCCCCGTAGCTCACGTGGTTTCCCCTGGGGACGGAATCGGAGTAGCTGACCATTCCTGCCCATTCAAAACCTTAGGTAGGGCAGTTGTGCGTTTAGACACCCTACGCACTCCATTTGTTCCCGACGAATTCTCTATCACTGTTTTAGATCTTCCTCTTTGGCCGCCGGCCCCCTTTTCAGCGGCTGCAACAGTATACAAACACCCTGCTTGACAAGATTTCCGAGCGGCCTTTACAGTGAGTGTTTCGATAATCATACACCTTTAAGAACGCTGTCACTATAAGGACTTGCGAGAAAGAACGAATGGCCAAATACAACAAGAAGCGCGCCCGGGAACTGCAGCATGACAAATTTCGGGACACTGCCGGCAAAATTTTTGACAAAGCCGCCGACCGCCTGGAAGGTCGGGGAAAAGCCCTACTCTATGGGCTGGCAGGCATCGTTCTGGTCGCAGTGCTGGTGGGTGTTTACTTGAAATGGAGTAATCGCAAGGCTGACGAGGCCCGCCGCGCGCTGGGACGGGCCATCGCCATTTCGATTGCGCCAGTCGCCACTGCAGAACCGGCTCCCGGCGCACCTCCGCCAACCTATGCAACTAACCAGGAACGTGCCGAAAAGGCGATTGCAGAGTTTCAAAAAGTTGCCGCAAAGTATGGCGATCCGTATAAGACGGAAGCCCAGTATTTCATCGCCACCAACCTTTTATATCTCGACCGCGAAAAAGCGATGACGCAGCTTGCGGAAGTTAGCAAGAGCAGTGTTGCGGAGAGTGCAGTCCTGGCGAAGTTTGCGCTTGCGCAGGCGAAAGAAGGTGACGCGAAACTCGATGAAGCCGCGAAGCTCTATTCGGAATTGGCAGCACAGAACAGCATTGTAATCACACCGGATACTGCTAATCTCCGGCTGGCGGCGGTTTACGAAAAGCAGGGCAAAAAGAAAGAGGCAGCGGACTTGCTTTTCAATCTCGTCGAAGCCTCACGCAAAGCGAAAGACTCAGATGGAACATCTCTACCGCCGAATGCCGCGGCCCGCGATGCCAATGGGAAACTCCAAAAGCTCGACCCGGATCGCTACGCCAAACTAACACCCGAAGCGCCCAGCTCCGACCTGCCGTTCTGATGTTGGCAGCGGGCGCCCGGTTCTGCTGACAGGGCCCAAGCGCAAGCGCAGCCATCCCGTCATTCGTCGATGGACAATCTTACTCATTCACTGGTAGGACTGACTGCGGCGAAGGCGGGCCTGGAAAAACTCTCTCCGGGCGCGACTACGCTTTGTATCCTCGCAGCCAATGCTCCCGATATTGATCTCGTCGTACTCATTGTTCGAGGGCGTTGGGCTTTTCTCCAACATCATCGTGGCATTACTCATTCAATCGTTGGCGCGGCAGTGTTGGCATTTGCACTGCCGCTCCTTTTCTATTTTGCCGATCGGATTGCCGCTCAATTAAAACATCGAGAGCCGCGGGTCAAGTTGCCGGGACTACTACTAGCCTCAGTTCTAACTACCGCAACGCATCCGCTGCTCGACTGGACGAATAACTACGGCATGCGATTTCTGTTGCCATGGAACCCCAAATGGTCCTATGGCGATTTTGCTTTCGTCATCGACCCGTTTTTCTGGATCATGCTGGGCGGCAGCGCCTTTCTACTTACGTCGCAGACCCGCACTCGCCTAATCACCTGGGTCGCAGTCGCTATGGTTCCCACTTACCTGGTCCTGCGAGGCGCAGCCGAACAAGGTGGGCATCCGCACGCGATGTTGCTGCGCTCTCTTTGGATACTTGCCTTGATTGCCCTTGTTATTCTTTATCGTCAAAGGACCGGCGCACGACTCGGAGCGAAGGTGGCGATTGCCGCGCTTATCAGCGTGACGATCTACTGTGCTGGACTTGCCGCTATTCATACGGTAGCGCTCCATAAAGCGGAATTGTTGTCTGCGGAAATGGCCAAGAGCCGCGCTGAACGGGTAATCAAAGTGGCAGCAATGCCCACGGTAGCGGATCCTGTAGACTGGGTTTGCGTCTTCGAGACTGAGCGAGCGACCTACAAGTACAATTTATCTTTGCTTGGCGCCTCGGTGCCACCTGCAACTGTTACTCGTTACGAGAAACCCACGGGCCCAGCAGCCGACCTGCTTGCGATCGCATCAGCGGATAGTCGCGCGGTGGTGTTTCTTGGCTTTGCGCGTTTCCCGGTGGTCAAAATAGTGGGTGCAGATTGCGCGAGCCAGACTCTCGTTCAGTTTGCTGATTTACGCTACACTGAGCCAGGAAGACAGCGAGGAGGCACATTCTCCCTGGACGTGCCCATCGCGTGCCCGGAGATATCCCCGCAAAAAAGATGAACAACGCTGACCAAATCGAAACACTGCAGGCGCTCTCTGAGGTTGCTCGCGAACGAGAGCGGCCACGGAAGGGATTACGCCTCGCGAGTGTGCGGGTCTCACCCGGTTCCTACTTTGCCGCCGCCAGCGTTTTGACTTTCAGTTCGGCGCTCTTGCTGCGCTCCGAAAGAGACTTGCTCGCGCTGGTAACACTCGGTATTGCCTGGCTGATCATTCCCATTCTGGCGTTTAAGGATCGCATTGAGTTTGACGGGCACTTTCTCACACGTCGCGGGCCCATACCGTTTCTTGCGAGGCATATGACTGGACGAAAAACGGAACTCAGCGTAGCGGAGTTTGAGAAGGTCGAAACCCAGGCTGTGCGAACCCTCAGGCGCAGCGGCCGGGTTCGTTATCGCTATCAAACGCAGATTGTCGGCAAGCACCTTGATTTTGCTTTTGCTTCGGGCGGGCAGAGCTATCGCGCGATGGTTCGTCATTTGTTTCCACTGATTCATGAGGACAAGCTTGATCTGCGGACGATAGAATTGCGCGATTACCTGTGCGAGCCCAAGCCGCTTAATAGCGAAGTTAAGTCCCTGCAACTTGCCTCAGCGGATATCCTCGATGGTGCAACTCTCGATTTTAAACTTGGCGGCGGCAAGCAGCAGTCGCCCAGTGACGCTCTTGATGGGAAACGCGCCGTGCTGTTGGGCCAATTAGGGAATAAACTGCGAATCGCCGGCCGCTTGAATGAGGCGCGCGAAGCCTTTCGGCGCGCGTTGATCGTTATTCCTAAAGACGGACGGCTGATCTTTCAGTTTGCGCGGCTATTGCGTTCCCAAGCCAGCAGCTTGAGCGATCCGAAACTGCTTTCCCGGGCTCGGGCCGCTTTGCGGCTTTCCGCGATGCGGGCAGAAAGTGATCCTGGTTTGTTGACGTTGGTTGGCGAGAGCTTTCTGGAATGGGGCGAAACAGTCCGAGCGCAGCATAGCTTTCAGCGGGCATTAGAGTCGGAGCCGCAAAACTTTCGCGCGCATCTGGGTCTGGCTAATCTGGCATTGCGCGAGGGAAAGCTGGCGCACGTTATCCACCGCTATCGCGATGCTGCGAGTTCGGCGGCAGACAAGGCGCTCTCACGACATGCGATAAGGGAAGCAGACTATTATGCCCGGCTCAGCGACGACGACGACTACCTTGCTGCCGAACTGCGACGCATGAATTGGCTCCAGCATTCTCTCAAGGTGCGGCGACTTGCGGCGCGAGTTACGAACGGCAGCATTCTGGTTGCATTAGTTCTTCCGTATTTTGATGAAGCCCTGGCGGGACCCTGCTGGTATTTGGCTTCATCATCGCTGATAGCCTGGATCTCAAGTCTCGGAGCCATCAAACTGCTCGGCAAGCGACGATCGCCGCGATTAGCAACCTAATTGCAAAAAAGGCAGAGGCGATTGCCGCTGCCTTACTCTGCATCCTTAAACTCAACCTGAAACACTAAGTGGTCTTGGAACGAGGCGATGGAGCCTTACGTGCGGAGGATTTTGCGCCTGTCGTCGCGGCCTTCGCCTCTTTGTTCTTGCTACTAATTAGCGTTGGCTGCGGACTGATTAGCGCGTCCCAGCGGTAGCGTTGCGGCTCACGCGTTTCGCTCAGGCGTTTGAAAACAAGATCTGTAACCGCATTAGTTATCCAGTTGTGGTAAAACTCGCCGACTGAGGCCAGCTCCGCATCCGGCGCCGGATTCATGAAATCTATCGCGTAAGGAATGCCGTCCTTGATAGCAAATTCTACCGTGTTGAGATCGTAACCCAGAGCTGTGCACAACGTGCGTACGTCGTGATTAACGCGCGCTGCCAACTCCGGCGCAAGGTAGTCTGGATTGTGAACATATTGCTCTCCAGAGAGATATGCCTTTCGCGGGTCGTAGGCCATGATCATTACTTCTTCCTGGCCCACGCAATAGCAGCGCACAAACTGATCGAAATCGATGCCTTCCTGCAAGGTCATGCACAGCGTGCCCGTCTGATCGTATTCCTTCCACAATTCCTCGAGCGAATTAACTTTGGAGACGTTTTTCCAGCCGCCGCCATCGAATGGTTTCAGAAACGAGGGGAAGCCGACGTAATCAACGATAGCTTGCCAGTCGAGCGGAAACTCCAGGTTTCTCAGGCTCTCGCTGACGATCCCCGTTATGTAATCCTTTTGCGGTAACAAAACGGTCTTGGGAACAGCGACTCCTAGCTTTGGGGCCAACGAATAGTTAAAGAACTTGTCGTCGGCCGACCACCAGAAAGGATTGTTGATGATTATTGTCCCTTCGAGCGCCATGCGCTTCAGCGTGGCCCGGTAGAAGGGAACTTCGTGAGATATGCGATCGATGATTAAATCGTATTGAGGCGGAGCATCGTGGCGGATGCCACCAAGCTTGATGTAATCAGCGCTTACTTCGCCCTGGCCGCGTTCATTGATCTTCTTAATCAGGGCCTCGGGAAACGTTTTCTCCCGGCCAACCAATATCCCTACTCTCTTCATAACTCACCTATCCTTCTGAGCATTAAGTCTGGGCCTAAACGGCACTGCTGCTAATCCTGGTGACTACAGAACAGAAACGCCGGGTTTTGAAAACCAAGGAGAGTACGATTTAACCGGAATGAAAGTCAATTTGGCAACCGAACCGGTAGTGTCCCTTAGGGCGTGACTAAGATAAGTGGCGGATGGCTCTGCGTCCAAACAAGATCTCTGCGCAGCTCCAGATCCTAGCGGCGTTATTGCGGCGCGTCGAACTCGCCAGCCAATCGGCTCCCCTTCAGGCATCTGACCGCCCTCAAATGCGCATCAATCGAGTTGGTCGCACCGTAGCTTCAGCCGTGCTGTGCTACAATTCGCACGCTCGACTGACCTGCTTTCCCCGTTTCGCGATAGCAACTATTTCAATAGTTTTTCACAGGAGAAATATTTCTTGCGCCGCTTAGTTACAACCTCCGCATTTATTTTCGCGTGTCTCATTGGTTGCGTTGCGAGCCAGAGCAGCAATGTCTTTGCTCAACAACCAACTCCGACCCCCACGCCGAAACCTGCAAGTCCGCAAAAGCCTGAGAAGATTGATCCAAAGAGTCCGAAAGTCTTTACCGCGGAGCAAATCGCCGAGTCGGCAGTTTTCCTTTACGGGGGCCGAGACCTGCTGGCAAAAATACGCCGAAACGGTGTCGAGCGAGGCCGCATTTGTAAGCCCACGTGCGACTTGGAAAAGAAGGAAGAAGCCTCCTACGAGCGGCGCTTCGTGCGCGGCGACAGCATGGACAAAGACAAGATTCGGTTAGACCAAAAGATGCCGACGCTCGAGTATTCTTTAATCTATGGCAGTGGACAATTGTTTGGCATCATCAACGGATCTTCGTTCACTCCGCGGCAGGACGCGGCAGACACTTTTCTTGCGCAACATCGTCACAGCATCGATAACCTTTTGCGGTACAAAGAAAACGGTTCGACACTCAATCTTATCGGGAAAGACAAGCAGAAGGGACTGGACCTCTACGTCCTGGATGTAACTGATAAGGACAAGCAGTCCACGCGCTACTACATCAGCGCCAAGACTCTTCACGTACTATGGCTGGAATATGAAGAGCCTGCCCTTGGCAGTTCAACTCCATTGAAGTACTCGCGGAAGTTCATGGATTACCGGTATGCCCAAGGCACACTCGTTTTTTACCGCACCGTCCTATTTGAGGATGGCAAGCAAGTCCAGGAGACCCGGATTCTGAACGTCACCTATGGCGTCAAGCTTGACGATGCGCTCTTCAAAAGCCCACAGGCCTGATGTGCGGGTTTGTTCGTCCAAGCAACCTCGCTGAGGGCTCTTTCTCAGAGCCTATTTCAACCCAGCCGAATCTTTTGTAGTCTTCCCATAGATTTGCCCATTCTGTTCCCCGGTTTTCTTCCACTCTTTCGGAACCTCTCCCGGAATCAAGCGTGTATAGACTGCGGGCGGCTACGGTCATGGGTATAATAGGGTTTCGGTAGCGGGCCCGTTTACAAGGTTTAAGTCGCTGAACTGCGGAGCGATAACCAAAACAAAGGAAACTCGTCAGCGGTGTGAGAGCCTACCTGCCCAGATGGACACACTAACTACGATCGATATGAATTTCTCCGCAGCGTTGCGGCAAGAGGTGGTCGCTGACCGGACCTCCGACCACGCGCTACTTGAGGCCACGCGCATCGGCGACGAGGATGCGTTTGCGGAGTTGGTAGGACGTTATCGCAACCCGATTACGAATTACATCTATCGCATGACAAACGATTACGACGGAGCGGTCGACCTGGCGCAGGAAACATTTGTAAGAGTTTACCGCGCGGCAGAACGTTACCAAACGACTTACGCCTTCTCGACATACATCTATCGAATCGCGACAAATCTTGCGATTAGCGAACTGCGGAAGCGGAAACGACGCAAGTTAGTTTCCCTCACGGGGTTTTTCCAATCTCGCGACGGTGGTGAGCCCGTAGAGTTTAATCCACCGGATCTGAAGCCGTTGCCGGACAGGGAACTGGTAGATACCGAACGGCGCAAGGCGGTGCAGCGAGCGATCAGCACCTTGCCGGATAAGTATCGGGCGCCGCTGATTCTTCGCGACGTCGAGGGGAAGAGTTACGAGGACATCTCGCGCATTTTGGAAACAAGCGAAGGGACGATCAAGTCTCGCATTAGCCGCGCGCGGGGGTTTTTGCGAGAGAAGATGACAGCTTATCTCTGAGGAATACCATGAGAAATACCAACTGCCAAAACATTCAGCGGGAGATTGAAGAAGCGGGCTCGGCAGACTTGCTGGGCCTGGCTGCAGTCTCCCACATCCAGGGTTGCCCTGCGTGTGAAACGCTTGCGCAACAGCAAACGAGATTGCAGGAGCTGGTCTCTAGCCTTGGGACTGTTGCAGCGCCCGGCGATTTTGATTTTCGCTTGCGGGCCCGGTTGGCCGCCGAGAAGCCCGGCGGGGCGCGTGCCTGGCATCTGTCCGAGTTTTCACTTGGCGTGGGCCCGGTGGCGGTTGGCGGCCAAATGCTCTTGGTGATTGTTTCCGTAATTGCTTTTTTGAGCTTCAGAACCCCTGCAGTTAATCCGATTGCCAGCAAACAGGAAGCGCCGAAGTCGGCGTCGGCTGAAGCGAAGTCGGTTCAAGCTGTAGTCCCGCCGAGTGGAACTGTGGGATCGGATCAGGTCGCTACGGTGACGAATGGTGGGTCAAATGGAGTTGAGACGGTATCCCGGCCCTCGGATCGAGGCCCAAGGAATCGTGGGACCCGAAACGAAGTGGCGGCTTATCAGGGCGGCAATCGCTTCGCAACTCGAGATAGTAGCAGCACACCGGCGGCGTTGCTGAAGCATGACGACCGTTTGGCAGAAACTTATCCGACCGCGTCTTTCCCCATCAACGCTTCCTACCAGTCGCTGAAGGTCTCGGTAGATGACGGGCGTGGGGCTTCGCGAACAATCTCCTTACCGACGGTCAGTTTCGGATCGGAACGAACTATTTCGCAGAACCCGGCGCCTTTGATGGCCTCGGCAAGGGGCTCCTGGTAGTTGAAGACGCCTGAACAGGGTTTAGCAAGGAAGACTTTTAGAGCAATGAGAACACCAAGCAGATTTCGTTCATTCGCCCTTGTATTACCGAGTCTTTTTCTGACCGGCTTGGTCAGCGCGCCGCTGGCTGCGCAGACGGCGGCTCCTGCGCCACAACCGCGTAAGGTCAGCACGGCGACTACTGTCAACCGAGTGGTCCTTGAAAACAAGCCGCCCGCTCCTCAGGTGGTGACGATCCTTCACACGCTCAACGGAATAAAAGTTTTTCGTCTCCTGGTACGCTCCAAAGAACAAGTTGAGATAATTGAGAGACTCGATCAGGCTTTTCAACTGGCCGGAGAAGTTCATACGAATGTAATTGCCGGGCTCGCTCTTGATGATGGACGAACCATCGCAGCCTGGCTGCCGGAAGCGGAGGCAGAGATGCCGCCGCCAATGCCATTTGCGCTGCCGAGAACACCGCGTCCACCGAGGCCAGCAGCGACAACCCCGCCGGCCGACAAAGAAACACCGCGTGCTGCAGCTGTCGCGCTTCCGCGCATGTCTGCCCTCGAAGTTCCCGACATCGCGGACTTTAACTTTGGAAAAGATGTCCTGGAGTCTGCCGATCTGCGGATCATTACCGGAGAGGGGAAACGCATTTCCGGGCGTTACATCGGCCTCGATGGTCTGACGGGACTTTCGCTGATCACTCTAACCAATGGCAGTGTGCCGGTCGATGCCACAGCGAAAGAGGAAAAGATAAACGTGGGGCAGCGACTCCGGGTTATCGGGCCGCAGCCTGCGCCCGGCGCAGAGGGGGGCCCGCGGAGTCCGATGTACATTCGCATCGGGGAAACGGAATGCTTCGTCGTTAGTGTAACGCGTTCTCCGTCAGGCGGGATTGCGCGGATCAGAGTGAGGTCTGCGAGGTTCTCGCCGGCCAATATTGGTGGCGTCGCGATCAGCGAAAACAACGAAACGCTCGGAATTGTGGATGGGGTCGAGGGTGGTGAGGCGACGATAGTGCCCTTGAGTTTGGTTCGCATGGCGGCCAGGAGAGTAATTGCACGCCAGGCGAGCGTGCCCCGGCCCTGGCTGGGAATTCGAGGCGAACCGATTGGAACGGTTTCACTCGAACGAATTCTGCGCGGTGGTTGGGAAGTCGAACGCGCCCGCGCACTGACGGAGAAGCGTCAGGGCATTCTACTTACGCAAGTGGCTCCTGGCAGTCCCGCAGCGCAGGCGAACCTTAAGGCAGGCGATGTGATTCTCGCCGTCAACAATGGCTCGGTCCGAAACGCCGAAGATTTTACGTCATTGCTGGACGAAGCCGTTCCGGAGAGTGCGGTGCGCTTTACAATCGCTCGTCCTGATAAAGAGGTTTCGGAAGCATTGGAGATAATGCTCAGTGAGTCGCCAGATCCGTTCTTTCCGCGGAGAATGATGGCAACGCCGTTTCCGGAGTTTATGAAGCGGAGTTCACTCTTGGGAGAAGGCATCGAAGCTATTGCTTTGAAACCGAGAGTGGCGTCACGTTTTGGCTCGATCGGAGGCTTGTTGGTTGTTTCAGTTCAGCCGGAAACCGACGCTTTTAAAGCCGGTCTTAGACCAGGGGACGTAATTGAATCGATCGATGGACAGCCTGTTTATTCAGGTACCGGGGTCGTGACTGTCCCTAGGACACCAGCAGCCCGGTCTAGTTGTGTGGTAGTCCGGAATAAGGAAAAAGTTATCTTAGACCTCCAATATTCAATTCACGAACACGAGTCGAAAAAGCCATAAACGAACACGGAACCAGGAGCGTAACGACCGCGTCTCGGTCACACTTCACACGACCTTGGGGTTTCACGAACCCGGTCGCTACCGCTCTCGGTTCTTTATTTGTCCGGAGCTGCTCCCCGGCTTTTTTCCCTTTCATAATCGGCAAGATTCCTGATACCACACTGAACCACTATCTCTTTGCCCCTCGATAGTCGGCATCTGCAAGGCTGTGGTACTCTAACCCCCTGCTGTAGTACCTTTGTCCGGCCAAGCTTACAGTTTGTCGGAGTCGTTTATCTCAACTAAAGAATCACTGTTGACGCCTATGTTGCATACGGCAGTTTCGCGTTATCACGATTTACTTCACGACGCGACGCTCGCTGAGTCTTCGCGGGCGATGCTTGATGAAGGGCTCGAGAAATCGAAACTAATCTTTGGCGGCCGCCGGCTTTCACCGTACCTGCGCCCGCACTTCGTCAGCGAAACCGATTTCACGCGTATTGTCAAAGTCTGTGAAACGGTCTGGTCGGCAATTCAAAAAGTGAAAGACGCGGCCATTGACGATCCCTCCATCGTGGTTGATCTCGGTCTGACGGAGATCGAGCGTGACCTAATCAGCATCGATCCCGGTTACCGCGCGGTTTCTCCTACAGCTCGGCTCGACTCGTTTCTTACCGACGACGCTTACAGCTTTGTTGAACTCAACGGCGAAAGTCCGGCTGGGATAGCCTATGTGGACGCGGCCTATGAAATTTTCTCAAGGTTGCCGGTAATGAAGAAGTTTGGCGAAACCTATAACCTGCGCCCGCTTTACGGCAGCCGCTACATGTTGGAAGTTTTGCTCGATTCATACGAAGAGTTCCTCGGCCGTAAAGCTGATGCGGTTCCGAAGATAGCTATTGTCGATCTTGGGAATAGACCAACCCAAAGCGAGTTTGAGCTATTCAAAGAATTTTTTGAGCGCGAGGGTTACCCTACAATTATTTGTACGCCGGAAGAGCTGGAATTTGTTGATGGCCGGCTACAGACTGGAGATTTCCATGTCGACATCGTTTACAAGCGGCTGCTAGTTAATGAATATCTTCCAATCATGGCTGAGTACCCGGCCCTGGTTGACGCCTATCGTGGCGGCGCAATCTGCATGGTAAACAGTTTTCGCTCCAAACTAATTCACAAGAAGGCCCTGTTTGCAGTGTTGACTGATGAGCGGCGGGCGCCTTTATTTAGCGCCGCCGAGCAGGAAGCCATTCGCAATCACGTCCCCTGGACGCGGCTGGTGCGAGCAGAGAAGAGCGATTACCTCGGAAAGGAAATCGATCTACTGGATTACATCAGAGCCAACAGCAACAAACTTGTGCTGAAGCCAAATGATGATTACGGCGGGCACGGCATTACTATTGGCTGGAATAGCGATGCAGCGGCATGGGATTCGGCGTTAGCGGCAGGGCTCGCAAATGGCGACTACCTCGTACAGGAACGAGTGCCGACGGCGCGCGAGGTATTCCCGGCCTTAACGGCTGACGGCCGCATTGAATTCACGGAGCAACTTGTCGACCTCGACCCGCTGTTGTTCAATGGCAAGGTCAAGTCAGCCTTTACCCGGCTTTCTGGTACTGAACTCGCTAATGTAAGCTCCGGCGGCGGCATGGTTCCCACATTCATATTCAGCGAAAAGAAGTAGCTGGAAAAACATGTACAATGAGCGGAGACATGATTTGGGGTTGAGGAGATTCTTTTGGTGATTGATGAGTTGGATGAGAGCCTTGATGGAACGGATGAACGGCGGACCGCCGACCGCACCAGATTGATCGTCGACGTCTTCTTCGACGGCAAGGACGCGACCGGGGTCGCCAGCACAAAGGACATCAGCGTTGGCGGCTTTTACATGAATACGCAGGCAAACTTGCCGGTGGGCGCCAATCTCATGGTTCGTATCCCGTTCGGTAACGGCCGCCAGATCGTCGCAAATGCGGAAGTGGTTTACTGTGACCCCGGGCGCGGCGTGGGTCTCCGCTTCCAAAGCTTGTCGGACGAGATTTGCCAGTTAATTGAGAGCGAGTTGGGAAGTGACTAAATCCAGGGTGAAGGTCGACCTGCTTCTGTGGCAGGATCTTCCCGCTAATGTGCGCGAAGCTCTGACAGGAAAACTAGCGGGACTTTGGGGAGCAACCAGTGACGAAGCTGCTTTCAACAGCTGCCCGGTAGACAAGCAACAGACGCTCTTGATCCTGACAGACCGCCTGCAGGCGAAGAGCCTTTGGAGCGTTATCAAAAAAATAGATAACGTTTACGGTGAAGGTGGCGTGGGCATCGGCTTCTCCGCCTGGCCCTTCATCGAAGCTACATTGAAAGGCCGGAAAGACTTCACGAGTTTTCTGGCTAATCACAAAGATACGACGGCAGGCTTTTACGAAAAGGGCCGGGCTGACGCCGTGCTGCATTTCCTTTACGTAGAAGGAGAGCCACGAAAGTGGTTTGTGCATTTCGATCTTTATAGTCCGGTGCATTCACCGGCCAGCGCAATCAAACACTTGCGCCACGAGTTTGTGGGGAAGCTAACGCCTGATTGGCGCACGATTCAAGACCGCCTTAACGATTGAGCCAGCTTCATGAAAGGAAGCCTGATTTTATGTTTGATCAATTCACGCTAGGGATTGAGGAAGAATTTCAAATTGTCGACCCTCAAACGCGTGAGTTGCGTTCGCACGTGTCCGAGTTTCTTGAAGAAGGAAAGATGCTGCTTGGCGAACAGATAAAACCCGAGATGATTCAGTCGATGATCGAGGTCGGCACCGGGGTTTGCAAAAACATTCAGGAGGCACGGGCCGACATCACCCGTTTGCGTAGCATCATCTCCGGCCTTGCCGGCAAATCCGGACTGGCAATCGTAGCTGCTTCGACACACCCTTTTTCACACTGGCAAGATCAAAAAATCTACGAAGACGAACGATACGCACTGTTGGTGCAGGAGCTGCAAAATGTCGCCCGTTCGCTTTTGATTTTTGGTTTACATGTTCACGTCGGCGTCGCAGACCTCGAGCGTCGTATTCACATCATGAATGCCGCGCGCTATTTTCTGCCGCACGTGCTGGCCCTGACTACTTCATCGCCATTCTGGATGGGACATAATACCGGACTGAAATCATATCGCTCAGAAGTCTTCAAACAGTTTCCGCGTACTGACATACCCGACCATTTCGACTCCTATGGAAGTTTTCAACGTTACGTCGAATTGCTGGTACATACCGGGTGTATCAACGATGGCAAGAAGATTTGGTGGGACCTGCGCCCGCATCCGATTTTTCCCACCCTCGAGTTTCGCATCTGCGACATTCCCACGCGTGTCGACGATACGGTTGCAATTGCCGCGCTCTTCCAGGCCATCGTCGCCAAGCTTACTAAGCTCATCGAGAAGAACCTGGGTTTCCGCTTATACCGGCGCATGCTGATCCAGGAAAACAAGTGGCGGGCGGTGCGCTGGGGAATAGATGGCAAGATGATCGATTTCGGTAAGCAGAAGGAAGTACCTACGCGCGATTTGATTCTCGAACTCCTGGACTTCGTTGACGACGTGGTTGATGAGTTGGGTTCACGCAAAGAGATTGAGCATATCCACACGATCCTCGAACGGAAAACTTCGGCTGAAGAACAGCTCCGCGTTTACGGCGAGACCAAAGACCTGAAAGCCGTTGTCGATCGGCTGATTGAATTGACCATGGAGCACGTACCGGTTACTACTGACTTTACGATTCCCGCTCCGATTACCTCAACCTCGACCATATCGAAGTGAGACCTGCCGCGGATAAACGCGGAAGTGCACGAAGTTGAGCGGGACTGCGCGAGATCTCTACTGGGACCGCGGGCGTCCCGCCCGCATTTCTATTTTGCGGCGCGCAGCGCTCCACTCCAGCGGCTATTTTCCGCGCTTCGCCAGATAAGACTGCCACAACATCCTTGCTGCTACTGAGCGATATGGTCGCCACGCCTCCGCTATCTCTTCAAGTTGATTCGAGTTGGGCCGGGATTGCAGTTGCTTAACTTCCGTAACTGCGCTAACCAGCGCCAGGTCGTTGGCGGGGAAGACGTCAGGCCGCAGCAGAACCATCAGCAAGTAAACGTCCGCGCTCCAGTTTCCTAGACCTTTGACCTGTGTTAGTGCGGTTCTCACGTCAGCGTCGCTCAGCAATGGTAGCCGCGATAGTTGCAGGCGCTTATCGGTCAGCGATTGAGCGAGATCCAAACAGTAGGAAGTCTTCTGACGCGTAAGCCCTGACGACTTCAAGTTAGTTTCACCTAGTTCGAGCATGCGCGCCGGCCGCAAAGGAACAACATTGCGTTTCAGACGAGCAAATAGGGAAGCGGCGGATGCGAGCGACACTTGTTGCTCGAGGATGATCTGGATGAGGGTGGAAAAGCCCGGCGGACGCGCCCAAAGAGGCGGAGGACCGAGCCGCTGAAGAATGCCGGCTAGATCCTGGTCGCGCCTGGCTAGCAGTCTTGCGGCCCGAGCGACGGATTCTTGTGTTAACGCTTCCGGCTTCATGATCCATGAGCGCGCGGAGCACGCTGGGTTGCACAACAATGCCCGCGTTTCGCTATTAGACTTGCGATTAAGAAACTATGAATTGGTTGGCTGGTGCGCCAGTGCAAGCTTAAGAAAGTTTTCAAAGAGGACACGACCGTCTCGCGACTCGTTTTGGTGTTCCCAGCGTGTGCGGCTCTTGTTCCAGTCTTCGAAAGACTTTTCCAGGTGAAACTGCACGGTATAAATAAGCTGGCCCTCATTGCGCTTAACCATCATTTGATTGCGGCAAAGGTATGAGGTGGCGAGCAAGTCAAAACCCTCGGGCACCCGATCAAGTTGCAGCCCGTGGTTCTGCCAAACCCGCAGCACGCGCGCGTATTGCGCGGCGTCGCTCCAGAGCCCTGATGAAGGATTGTTAGTGTCGCGGAAGATTGGATCCTGCGGCTCAGTAATGCGGATGAAACGGTATTGATATTCCAACGGCCGGTTTTGACGCTGCTCATGTTGCTCGAGCCGATCGAGGGTCATCACCCGAGCGCCAAAGCTGAGTCCAACCAGCTGGTGCCCGCCGCAAATTGCCAGCACCGGCGTAGTAGTGGAGCGAATAAACTCAGCAAAGGTCTCAAGCACCACCGGATTGTAATAATCAAAGTCGCGCAGGGTGCCGCTTAGTACAATCGCGTCAGGCTTATACTGTTTGGCTGCCACCGCGATAGAGGCCAGGGGCGTAGTATGAGTGTCCGGGTCTTTTACGAGGCGCTCCACATTGCTTTCGATATTCTCCATCGCCATTTTGGCGATGCGTCGCTCGCGTTTGATTTCGATAGCCGCCGCGCTGCCCCATTCAGTCCTGGCAACATCCGAAAGGTCGTCTTCGTCGCGTAGCAAACAATCAACTACCAGCACGCGCACTTTATCGATCTGCTTTTCGATGGGTTCGTAACGACAGAACGTCTGTTGGTTGTAAGGAAAGGGAAGAGTGCTGACGGCTTCGACCGGCATTGACTCTTCGATTTGGGATTCCCGCGGCTCTTCAATCATGCTGTGCACTATTAAACTTCGAACTTTGTTGTAACGCAAGTCGACAGTCTTGATCGTGTCGGAACTATGATTACGTGCGTTGAGTCGTACTCTTCTTAAACTCCGGCATTGCAGCACCGGCCCCGAGTTCCGAAATCTCAATTCTTATTTGGTCGATCAATAGACGGGCGATGCGAGCTTTGAAGGCGTCGGACATTCCGGCGGCATGATGGTCGACCAGAAGCAGCATGCGGTGCCAGGAAGATTCCAGTTCGTCGGCCAATCGAGAAATGCTCGTAATGTCGTAAGGCACGGCAACGTGTTCGCAGCCGGCACGGGCGAAAACGGCAAGGTAGCGCGCCGTAGCCAGGTCCGGACAAAGCAAACGTTTCCTTCCGATTTTTAGTTCCACCCCCAACAAGCTGTGCTGGATATCCACGCGGCCACGGGATTTCAGGCCCGCGAAGCTGTAGGAGCGTGAGGGCTTGCTGCGGACGCGCTGGCTATAAATGTGGGACAGCCAGGTGTCACCGAGGTCGGATTTCACCTTTGCGGCATATTCTGCGGCAGTCATGTTGTGAAATGCATTATCGCTGCGAAACGGAGACCGCTGGTTTCATCTGGAGCGCATTGATGACCCGGCCGGGAAACAGACCAAGATATAAGACGCCAAGAACTGTGAGCACGAGGGCCAGGCCGATGCTTGCAGGTATCGGTGGCGCGCTCCACGCGGTAGTTCTGTCCCGGAAAAACATGACGATGATGAGGCGCAAATAATAATAGGCCGAGACCGCGGTGTTCAGAACGCCAATCACGACCAACCCGTAGTAGTGCTGATCAAGCGCGGCGCGAAAAACCAAAACTTTACCAATGAAGCCGGCGGTCAGCGGCATGCCCAGCAGACTAAGCAGGAACAATGATAAGGCGAAAGCAAGCCACGGCGACTGGAAACCAATACCGTTGTAGTCTTCCACTTCTGTGCGCCGATCGCCGCCACGCGCGATGAGTTGCACTACGGCAAAGGCGCCAAGATTCATCACCGCGTAAGTCAGAAGATAGAAAATGACTGCGGCAATAGCCGCGTTGCGATGTTCGATGTCGGAGGAGGCACCGGCTGCGATAAACCCTACCAGCGCGTAGCCGGCATGAGCTATCGAGGAATAGGCGAGCATGCGCTTTACGTTGTTCTGCGCGATGGCAACGACGTTGCCTACAGTCATTGTAAGGATCGCCAGCACAAAGAGGACTGCTAGCCAGGCCCCGTGGATTTGTCCAGCCACAGTCTTGTTCGTAGAGGCGACGACGAAAGGAAACGCTATTAGAAAGACGCGCATGAACGAAGCGAAGCCGGCCGCCTTTGGTCCGGCAGCCATGAACGCGGTAACCGGAGTAGGCGCGCCTTCGTAAACATCCGGCGTCCAAACATGAAAAGGCGCGGTGGCAATCTTGAAACCGAAGCCGACCAGCAGCATTGCCGCGCCGCCGAAGAGCAACAGCGGAAACTGCGCAGTGGGCAATCTCCTCGCGATCTCGGCAATGTTCGTAGTGCCGGGTAGTCCGGCCACAGTGGAAGTGGCGCCGTAGATCAAAGCGATTCCGTAAAGCAGAAAAGCCGACGAAAAGGATCCGAGGATGAAATACTTCATAGACGACTCGTTGGAACGCACGTCGGTTCGTCGAAAACCACACATGACGTAGGTCGCTATGGAGAGTATTTCCAACCCGAGGAAAACCATCACCAGATCGCCCGCCGAGGCCATGAACATCATGCCCGCAGTCGCAAACATCAAGAGCGAATGAAACTCACCTGCCGGAAGCTGCTCATTCTCGACCCAAACCATCGAGACCAGAATTGTCAGGACGGACACAACGAGGAAGACGAAGGTAAAGCCAAGACGGAGTTTGTCCAGGACGATCATGCCGTTAAATGCTTCACTTACCCCGCGCCATGAGAGGCACAGCCAGGTTGAAGCGCCAGCCGCCGCGAGCAATCCGGCGATCGAGAGACCTCCGGTGATCCAGCGTTGCGTCGGCTTCGCCAGCGCGTCGATTAGCATGACTACGACACCAACGATGCAAACAATCAACTCCGGCAGGATCAGCCAAAGGTTGACGTCTGGAATTGCGTATTGGAAGGCAAACAAATTCATATGTAGCTTAAGTCAATGCAAAACCCGCGACGCGGGTGAGAGCATAAAGCCTGGGGTGAAGCGAAGCGGAACCCCAGGATAGCGGAAGTAAAACAGTCGAGCGTGCGATAGACCCAGTGTGGTGACTACTCACATTGAACAGCTGTCGCCCGCTTTGCGGGCTGGCAGCTTTCACTTTAACAACCCTGGGGTTTCGCTTCGCTTCACCCCAGGCTGTATGCTCTCGCCCGCCTCGCGGGCTGGGCCAACTTGCTCCCTTTGCTCCGGCAGCATAGCGGCAAATGTGCCGCCAGCCGGCGACGCGACGAGGCGCGACCTTACCTCGACTATGCTGGCTTGCGATCTATCAAGAAATACGCGCGGGTAGACTCCCATAAACAGCATCAGTGCGAGCAGCGGCAGCAGCAAGCCCAGCTCGCGCGCGTTTAGATCCGGAAGGCTTGCGTTCTCCGACTTTGTTACCTTCCCAAACACGACGCGCTGTAACATCCAGAGCATATAGACGGCCGCCCAAATCACCCCAGTCCCAGCCAGCATGGTAACTACCCAGGGGCGAGAAACTGCGGTTGAGGTCCAACTGCCAAGCATTATCAGAAACTCGCCGACGAACCCGTTTAGGAATGGCAGCCCGATCGATGAGAGTGATGCGATTACAAACAGCGTGGCAAACCACGGCATCGGCGTGGCCAACCCACCGAAGTCGCTGATCTGACGCGTGTGTCTGCGTTCGTAGATGAAGCCGACGAAAAGAAAAAGCGCTCCGGTGGAAACACCGTGACTGAGCATTTGATAAAGCGCGCCCTGCATCCCAATCTCGGTAAACGAGAAGAGACCCAACACCACAAATCCCATGTGACTGACTGAGGAATAGGCGACGAGTCTTTTAACGTCGGGCTGCACCATCGCCACCAGGGCGCCGTAGATAATCCCGATCACCGCCAACGTGATCATGACCGGCGCAAACTTTCGCGCCATGCCGGGGAAGAGGCCGAGGTTGAAGCGCAACAGGCCGTAGGTTCCCATCTTCAGAAGCACGCCGGCCAGAATCACGGAGCCCGCAGTGGGCGCTTCCGTATGTGCGTCCGGCAGCCAGGTGTGTAGCGGGAAGAGCGGTATCTTGATACAAAAGGCCAAGGCAAAAGCGAGGAATAGCCAGAACTCAGTGCGCTCACCAAGGAGTTCGCCGTTATTCATTGCTGTGAGTATCAACGTGTAATCGAAGGTGCCAAACAAATAGTAGAGCGTGATAATGCCGACCAGCATTAACAGACTGCCAACCGAGGTATAGATGAAGAACTTTATTGCCGCATAAACTCGGCGTTCGCCGCCCCATATTCCAATCAAGAAAAACATCGGCACGAGCGAAGCTTCAAAGAAGAGGTAGAAGAGCAGCAGGTCGAGCGAAACAAAGACGCCAATCATGGCACTCAATAGCAACAGCAGAAACATGTAATACGAAAGTTGTCGCTTCTGAATTGCTGTCCAACTCGAGAGGACCGCAATCGGCATCAGCAGCGTGGTCAGCAGCACAAGCCAGAGGCTGATGCCATCGACACCGATATGATAGTGAGCACCGATTGAACCAATCCAAAGCACGTCTTCAACGAAACGAAACTCGTGCGAGCCCACGGCCAGGCCGCCGATCAGCAATAGCGACAGCGCAAAATCAATCACGCTGAAAACAAGCGCAATCCACTTGTAGCCTGATTCAAGCTTTCCTGGCAGCAGGCTATACCCGACCGTTGCCAGCGCGCCGGTGACCGGAAGCAGGATAATGATGGTTAGTAAGTGTTGCCGCATAAACGCAGAGAAATAAGAACTATGGTACGAGCCGTAAAGCATGAACCCCGTAATAAGCAAAGACGCCGACGACCGCCAACGCGCCGAGCAAAATGATCGCCGCGTAACCGCGTACGAAGCCGGCTTGCAAATGACGAACTACTTTGCCGGTGTCGGTCACTGCGTCCCCGAGCGAATGTAGGAAACCATCGATTACGCCGACGTCAAAGAGCTGCCAAAGTCCCTCGCGAGAACCGACCTTGATCGGATTGATAATCGTTGCGTCGTAGATCTCGTCGACGTAGTACTTGTTTTCCAGCAGTCGCGGCAATTGAAGCAATGGTCGCTTCCTAAAGATCAACCAGCCGGCTCCGATGCCTAGCAAGGCAATAACCACTGACAGCGCGGCCAGTAAGCGCTCCTCGCGCAGCTCTTCACGCGAACCGTGGTTCTCGCCCTGATTTGGTTCTTCGAATGACACAAAAGCCGGAGCCCCATCGATGGCCTGCGGTTTCGGTGACAGCCAGGTGATTTCGCTCCCGGGTTCAGTAGTAGCGCTGCCAGGGAGTGGTGCGACAACTGGATCCAAAGTGCGCTCAATGTAATTCTCCGGATGCCCGCCAAAAATGGAACTGAGCGCATAGGGCACGCCAATCAGGCCGCCCACAGTGGACAGCACTGCCAACACAATAAGCGGCACGGTCATCAACCAGGGAGATTCGTGCGGCTCATGCACGCCATGCGCCTGGGCATCGTCGGGAGCGGCGCTGTGGTCATCCGCGGCATGCACTTCGCGAAACCGTTCACGGCCCCAGAACGTCATCACCATCATCCGCGTCATGTAAACGGCCGTGAGCAGTGCCGTCAGCGCGCCAATGGCCCAAAGCAATTTGCTCCACAGCGGACTGGGCAAAGCGAAGGTTCCTGCGCTCCACGTCTTCCAAAGAATCTCGTCCTTCGAAAAGAAGCCGGCGAAGATTGGTATTCCGGAAATTGCCAGCCAGCCCGTGAGCATGGTGGCAAAGGTGATGGGCATATACTTCTTCAGTCCGCCCATGCGGCGCATGTCCTGCTCGTCATGCATGCCGTGAATTACCGATCCGGAACCAAGGAAGAGCAATGCTTTGAAGAACGCGTGGGTGATGACGTGAAATATCGCTGCGGTAAAGGCGCCCAGACCACAAGCCAGAAACATGTAGCCTAGTTGCGAGATTGTCGAGTAGGCCAATACCTTCTTGATGTCGTTTTGGGCCAGGCCGATCGTAGCGGCAAACAAAGCGGTCGCCGCCCCAATAACTGCCACGATGAACATCGCGGTGGGAGCGTGCACATAAATCTCTGAACAACGAACGATCATGTAGACGCCGGCAGTGACCATCGTCGCCGCGTGGATCAATGCGGAAACCGGCGTTGGTCCGGCCATCGCGTCCGGCAGCCAAACGTAGAGCGGAATCTGCGCACTCTTTCCGGCAGCGCCGATGAACAGTAGAACGGCAACAGATGTAAGGCCGCCGGTGAAAATTACTTTCCAGGTGAAGGCGTCAACCGGTATCGACTTGACTACCTCAAACGCGCTGATAACTCCGGTTGTTGGCAGAGTGAAGAAACTTATGGAGGCGTTCCCGTGGCCTGAGGTAATAAAGAAGAGCAGCATGATTCCCATCACGAAACCCCAATCACCCACGCGATTCGTGATGAATGCTTTCTTCGCCGCGTCGCCAGCTTCTTTGCGATCAGTGTAGAAGCCGATCAGAAGGTAAGAACAGAGACCCACGCCTTCCCAGCCCACGAACATCAGCAGGAAGTTGTCGGCCAGCACCAGCGTCAGCATCGAAAACATGAACAGGTTGAGGTACGCAAAGAAACGATAGAACCCCTTGTCCCTATGCATGTAGCCAACCGCAAAGACGTGAATCAGGAACCCAACGAAGGTGATGAATAACGCGTAGGTGCCGCTGAGGCGATCCATCGCCAGGCCGAAGTCTGCCCGAAACTTGCCAACCTGGATCCACGTCCAGAGGTGGTTGAAGATGGGTTCGGTGGAGCGTAGCGCGCCGCCGGATTTAAAGGCGAGATAAAACGCGACAAGGGTGGAAATGCCAACAGAGCCGCAGGCAATCAAACCGATGAGCTTTTCGTTGCGCAGACGACGGCCAACCAGCCAGTTGACGGCGGCGCCCGCCAGCGGCGCGAAGATGATCACACTTAGAAGACTGTTTTCCATTAACCCAGATGTTTATGAACAATGATCAGAGCTTCAAGATGTTGGCGTCATCCACGTCGAGCGATTCCCGAGTGCGGAAGATCGTGATGATGATGCCGAGTCCGACCGCGGCTTCGGCCGCGGCCACCGTCATAACTATAAAAACAAAAAGCTGCCCAGTGACGTCCTGGAAGTAACTCGAGAAGGCGACAAAGCTTAGATTCACCGCGTTGAGCATCAGCTCAATGCACATGAACATCGCGATCACGTTTCGCTTGATAATCACGCCGACCGCGCCGATCGTAAACAGGACGGCGGACAGCGCGAGATACCAGGAAAGTTGCGGTCCCATAGTTAGTCCCGTCCTTTGTCGTCTGAGGCAATCTCGACGCCCATAAGTTGCGCGGCTTCATCAGTAGTCTCCGACTCAACTGCTCGCAGGTTTCCGATAGCTCTGGGATCCAGCGTGTGTGCTGCCAGCACCTGCGCTCCGGGAACGACCCGCGCGGTAGCCGACAAAATAGCCGTGCGCCGGGCCAGGGACATTGCACCCACGATTGCCATCAGCAGCAGTACGGACGTGACTTCAAATGGCAGCAGATACCGGGTGAACAACCCCTCGCCAATCGAATGCGTCAGGCCCACATTTGAGAGATTGCCTCCAGCTCGCTCGGGGGATTGCACCGAATAGAGGATGAAAGCAGTTTCGGCTAGCAGTAGCGCGGCCATGCCAATAGCCAAAGGCACCAGAAACTTCAACCGTTTGCGACGTGGCTCGAGCTGCTCTACGTTCAGCAGCATTATCACAAAGATCACCAGCACCATGATCGCTCCGGCGTAAACGATCACCTGCACAGCAGCGATAAACGGGGCAGCGAGGGTCACGTAAATCGACGCCAGCGAAACGAAAACGCCAATCAGCGAAATCGCGCTGTAGAGCGGATTACTTTGCGAGACCATGGCGATGGCACAACCAATCGCTATTCCCGCGAAAACAATAAAAAGCAGGGTGCTCATCTAATCTCTAGTTTCAAGTTTCAAGTTTCGTGTTTCGAGTTCTTCTCCACTAACTTGAACTTGCAACTCGGAACTCGAAACGTTCCTCACTTCATAAATAAAAACTGAAACGTCGCCGTCAGCACGATGTTAAGAATGGCTGCCGGCAACAAAACCTTCCAACCGAAGTCCATTAGTTGATCGAAACGAAACCGCGGCAACGTACCGCGCAGCCAGATATACAGAAAGAGAAAAAACAATATCTTTGCGAAGAAATACACCACTCCCAGCAGCGGGATCTGCGCCACGCCCGGGCCGTTCCAACCACCCAGAAACAGCGTGGTCGCGAGCATCGATACCGTGATCATGTTGATGTATTCGGCATTGAAGAAAAGCAGAAACTTAATCGAGCTGTATTCCGTGTGAAAGCCGGCCACCAGTTCCGTTTCGGCTTCCGGCAAGTCAAAAGGCACGCGATTTGTTTCCGCAATCGCCGCGATGAGATAGAGAATAAAGCCGAGCGGCTGGTAAAAGATGTTCCAGTTCATACCGAACCAGCCCGACTGTTGCTCAACAATCCGGTAGATATCCAGCGTGCCCGAGAGCAGGATGACGCCGATGAGCGACAAGCCCAGCGCGAGTTCGTAAGAGATCATCTGTGCCGACGAACGGAGTCCGCCCATCAAGCTGTATTTGTTGTTTGACGACCACCCAGCCAGAGCGATGCCATAAACGCCCACCGAAGTGACGCCCAGCACATAAAGCAAAGCCACGTCGAATTGGGCGATGCGCAAGGGAAAGCTGCCGAGGAAGGGTAGGGTGATCACCGGGCCGAAGGGGTAAACGATGATCGCCATGATCGCGGTGACTACCGCAATCATCGGGGCCAGCATGAAAACAAATTTCGTTGACTGATCGGGAACCAGATCTTCCTTCATCATTGTTTTGATGAAGTCAGCAAACGGCTGAAGCACGCCGCCAAAGCCCACGCGGTTTGGCCCCAGCCGCCCCTGGATGAGCGCCAGCACGCGCCGCTCGGCGAGCACGGTTGCGGCCACCAGCAGCATGATGGTCAGAAAGGCGACCGTAATTGCCACGATGAGCACTACCGAGTGGATGTATTGGTTGTTCCAGTCCATGTTCTTAGTGAATCGTAAATCGTCAATCGAAAACAGAGGTTGTAAGAACCTGCGTCGCGCTCTTCTATTTACGATTTACGATCTTCCAACAATCTGATACAGGGGCGAAACTCTGACGGTCTCGGGCCGCGGATTACCTTCCGCCAGCAAGTGAAACTGTGGCACCTTGTCCGTTAACGTGCCGAGCTTGAATAGCTCGTGGCCGACCCTTGGTGTAACCCCCAGCTTTTCTTCAGTCCCCGACATAGCCTCGACCGCATCGCGCAGTTGGCTCAATTCCGGCGCGAGATCACGCTGTTCCGCAATTTTGTACCTGGCCTGTACCGGGTTTGATTCATCCTTGAGCACCGGATAACGAAGGCCTGCGTACGCCGGAATCTGTTCTGCAATCTCATTGAAGACCGCACTGGCTGACATTTCAAAACCAAAATTCATTCCCAGCTCAGTAGCCAGTTGAGCCGTGATAATCCAATCGGCTTTCGACTGTTGGACAGGCGGAATAGATTGACGCACGCGCTGCACAAAACCGTCGTTGTTCGTAAACGTGCCGTCGATCTCGGCGAACGAAGCTGCGGGAAATACGACGTCGGCGAAAGCCGTGGTTTCAGTTTCAAAAAGCTCTTGAACCACGAGGAAGTCCAATTTACCAAGCGCCTCCTGGCGACCGTGCAGGTGTTCCGGAAGGAAACTTCCAGCGAGGTAGATCGCGCGAATCTCTTCGCCGGCGGCGTCGAGCATTTGCGTAGCGCTGAGAGCACCGTTGCTCAGACCCATATCGTGTGCACCGACGCTGTTGTTGTAGAGCGGCAGCGGATGAAGTAATACGCGACGCCCTTCGGCGCGTAATGCATAAGGCAATTGCGCCATGACCACTTGCGCCGTTGGGCTTAGGTCGGTGGAGAACATGACGACCAGATCGCCTTGCGTGTCCGCAATCACCTGTCTCAAGCTTTCCAGCTCGCTGCTTTCAATTCCAAGTTTCGCGGCGGCCAGCGCGTCGTTGGCTTTGTCAGCAAGGGCCAGCACGGCCGCATCTTCAGTCCCGGGTCGAATATGAATGAACTGCGCTGCCTGCTCAGTCAACCTGATCGGAATGCTGTTGACGACGAGTAACTTTGCACCGCCATTGCGAACCGCCTGACGAATTTGTTTCCCGGTCAGCGGTTGTAATTCTTCAGGCTCGCCGCCGATAAGCAGGATTGTTTTGGCGTAACGAATGTCGCGATGGGTCGCCAACGAGGTCCCGAGGTTCGAGAAGAAGGGTTTCAGGTCGCAGGTGTCGAGTACTGTGTAATTGCTGGTCCCAACTAACTCCGTCGCAAATTTGTACAGCAGGTAGTTAGCTTCGTTAGTAAGGCGCGGACTACCAGCTACGCCCAGCGCGTCCGGTCCGTGTTCATCGACCATCGCGTCGAGCTTTTTAGCGACGTGAATGACCGCTTCATCCCAAGTAGCCGGAATGAGCTTGCCACCCTTCTTGTAGCGAATCATGGGCGTGCGGATGCGAGTTTCGTGGTTTACGAAGGGATGGCCGAAGCGCCCTTTGATGCAGAGAAACTCGCCGTTGAGTCCGTTGACGTAGCGATCGCGCGCCACGATTCGCATCAAGTCATCGCCGCGCGAACCAAGCGACATCTGGCAACCATCAGAACAATACGTGCAGGTAGACTTAGTCTGCGTCAACTCCCACGGGCGCGCCTGGTGACGGTAGGTTCCATCCAGCAAAGTTCCGGTCGGACAGACTTCGATACAGTTGCCACACTGCGAGCAATCGAGCCAGCCGCCGTAAGTGCCGATGACGGTGTTTGCGCCGCGTCCGCCTGCTTCAATAGCGTCTTCGCCCATCCATTCATCGCAAACGCGGGTGCAGCGTTTACAAAGGATGCAGCGCTGCGGATCGTTTGCGACCATTGGCGAAAGATATCGCTCAGGCTGGTAATTTTTCTTCTCGGTAAAGCGTTCTTCCAGACCGCCCCAATCAAACGTCATCTCCTGCAACTCACACTCGCCGCCGCGATCGCAAACCGGGCAATCGAGCGGGTGGTTGGCGAGTAGAAACTCGAGCATCGAGCGCTGGGCTTTTTCAATCTCATCGCTCGCAGTGGTTACAACCATTCCGTCAGTGCAGATGATAGTGCAGGAGGTTTGGAGTTTCGGCATCTTCTCGATGCGCACTAAACACATCCGACACGAGGCTTGCAAAGCGAGATCGGAGTAGTAGCAGAAGGACGGAATGTCGAAGGCGTTGTCGCGACAGACATCGATCAGCCGCGCG
>JANLYH010000053.1:0-20438 GCA_031365545.1 Pyrinomonadaceae bacterium
ATGGGATCGCCTGGCATGAGTCTGACATAGGCGGTTTCGAAGAAAAGCTTTTCCGGACTCGCCCATTCCAAGCGAATGGCCGGATTGAGAGATGCCGGAGTATCAGACTCGGTGGCGCTTTGCACTGACTTGCCACTGTTATCGACGTCCCCGCGCTGCTTGCCACTCAAACTCTTCTCCTGGTAAATCCTCGAAGCAGTAATTAACGGCTCGCGCAACCTGATCCGGGCCTGCGTCGGCTTGGCGGTGGCGGCATCATAAATCATAAGGTCTGAGTCGTAGCCGGCGGCGACTTTCGACGAATCGGGACACCAAACCGGCAACGCTTCTGTCAACTCGTCGTCAAGCAGGCGCTCCTTACCATCAAGCGTCAGCAAGCGCGGACGTCCCGTTGCCAGTCTGAATTGCTTTTCGCGCGCGTCCCATTCACTTTCCTTGCAAGCCATCGCGACCAGCGCGTGATTGTCCGGCGCCCAGGCTGCGTAGAAATAGATCAATCCTTCGCGCGAAGTCAGGGGCCTCAGATCGTAGCCATCACGATTGCAAATGTAGATCTGCTCGGTATTGAAGAGTGCTATCGCGGCAAACGCCGGGGCTACGGAGGGCAATGGAGTAGCTTCGCCTGTTACCGCTTCCGGTGCTTCCGGCGCGCTCGCGCCTGGAGGTGTCGGCGAGGGCGTCGGTTTCACACCCTTGTGTGCAATGAAGGTGATGAAGTTGCCATCCGGTGACCAGGCTACGGTTTCCGGAAACACGCAAGCGAGGTCGGGCGGCGTTAAGTTTCGCAAAAACCTGCCGTCTGCCGAATAGAGATCGATGTGAAATTCCTGGCTGGGCTCGTCGGCAACTCCATATAGAACGAGGGCCCGCTGACCGTCTGCGGAACGCACCGTTCGCACCAACGCATCGTTTTGCCGGCGGGTGTTGAAGTCAATTTGAATCGCTTCAATCTTATCGTCAGCGTCTTCGTTCTTGATTTCGGGTGGCAGCGCTACATCAGCCTCAAACTTGTAGGCAAGCCGTTGCGCGGGAACGTCACGCAAGACCAGCGGCCGCACGTCCTGTCGCGACACGATTGAACTGCACGAGGTGCAGGCGGAACTTAGCGTCGCCAGAATGGTGACAATTAAGAGAGATGTTTTTTTATTTTTACGTTTGAATAATTCTAGCGTGGTGGAAACTTTCGTGGCGCGGTGTTTCCTCACCCATTTAGAAGAATGTTTCGTCCGGAGAGTTTCGGTCAATTCGATAAATGCCTCTGAGTTACCGCTTCGTGACAGCGATAATAGAAATGCGTCAACAATAATGTCAACGACCGTCAAACGACTGGTGCTTCGTCCGCCTAACGGCCGTAGACGAGTTGCCGTGAGAGAACGGGATCAAGAGCTAGTAGCGCTCGAATCGTGTTTCGCGGTGAAAGATGATCGTCATCGCCCTCGTCCTGGTTAACACAATTATGTTCCAGCGAACGCGATATCCTTCTCGGTAAAGGCTCATAGCCGGGCGAACTCGAAACATAAGAACGGGCCGCCATAGTTCCGACCAGGTCGCAGGTCAACTCCTCGGCTCTTTGATCGTGAATTTGCATGCCCGTAAGCTTGGAGCCGCGATTTCCTACCGCCCGGAAAAGAAAACTGAGGTCGTCGTCAGATCCATCAGCGATATGCACTAATTCATGGGACAGCACGCTGACGATTCCCTCATCCGAGGGTAGTCCGGCCAGGAAGATCGTACCGAAAACAATTGTGTGTGGGTTCCTGAGAAATACCGAGGCATTGTCTCGCGAATCCATGTCTGGGCGAATACTTCTAACTGTCTCCACGTGCGCGACGGCCTTTTTCAGTCTCGCGTTGTAGCCCTTCTGATTGCTGAAGCCGTAGTCCCGGGCAAGCCGTCGGAGCGAAACTATCACCAGGCTCTTGGCGGTCGGCAGCAGACGTTGCGCGCGCTGAGCACCGGCCACTGCTTCAGGGCTTTGCACCGGAAGTGATGGTCGCGCTTGCATATCGTCAATCGGAACGCTGCCTTTTGGGTCGCGCACACGTTCCTTGCAAACAATACCGCTAGCGAGTTCAACCATCTCCCGCGCTTCCGGAGACAAGGTATCTCGTGAATGGCTGGTCAATGAAACGTCTTCTTGCGGGCTCTGTGTTCGTCGCTTCTGGGCGAAAGTCTCGAAGCTGCCACCACCACTCACGATGAGCAGAATAAATGGCAACAGGATCAAAGTCAGACCTGCTACCAGGCACCGACGATTCGCCCGGCGTTCGCAGATATCACGATAACTGCGGAGTTTTTTTGAGAGGGTGTTCTTTACCGTCATCATTTCGCGGTCTCTGGTTGGCACCAATACCGGGTCAGCGGTGACGCCATTCAGGCTTGCGCTTCTCTACAAAAGCATTGATGCCTTCAGTCGCATCATAAGTCTTCATTAGTTCGTCGAGATACAAGCGCTCCACTTCCTTCAATAACGGTCCCAATGTACGCCCGCGACCGAGGTCGATCGCTTGTTTGGTGAGCCCGAGTGCGGCTGTTGAAAGATTGCGAAACCTGGAGAGTAGTTCAGATGTTTTCTGTTCAAGCTCGTTGTCCGGTAAAACGTAATTCACCAAGCCGAGACGCATTGCTTCGGCCGCGTCAATGAGTTCGCCTGTAAGGATTAGCTCGCGGGCCCGCTTATCGCCAATAACCTGCGGCAGCAATATCGCAGCTACCGGCGGAAATACTCCCAGGTTGATCTCCGGTTGCCCGAACCGCGCCCGCTCGCTGGCGATAACGATATCGCAAGCGGCAACCAGTTCGCAGCCGCCGCCGAGCGCTGCCCCATCAACTACGGCAATACTCGGCCGGGCGATTTGCTCGAGGTTCAGAAAAATTGCATGGAAAGAATCAAGCATTTGAAAGATGGTATCTTCGACATGTTCTTCGACGGCAACCCCGGCGCTAAAAGCGCGACAGTCGGCCGCTGCGTCAAAGACGATCGCGGCCAGGTCTCGCTGGCGTCCACACTCAGTGAGCGCCTCGTTGATCTCGGCCATCATCGCAATGTTGAAAATATTTACCGGCGGCCTGGCAAAGGTAATGCGGCCGACGCGATCGTCGATCCTGAATTTGATGTGCTGATAGTTGTCAGGCATTCAGAAATTGGCTCTACTCTCGTTCGATCGTATAGTGCGTTGTGGGCAAGCCATAACGTGCCGCATCAGATTTAATTAACAAAAGCGGCATCTAGTTTACCAGTGGTGCACTCAGCCATGATTGATAGATTCGCTTCTGCTCAGCGGATGGCTTGTCTGCGGGCAAAATACGGAAGTTTGCGTCGACTCGTCCGTCGAGTTTGATTAGCAGCACGCTCAAATCGTCCGCCCGAAAAATTGTTAAGACAACTAATTCTCCGGGGCGTTTTTCAGCCATTCGCGCCTCAACAAACTCCTTGCTCGCACGCATGTTGTTTATGGCGACAATCTGATCGCCGGCATTCAAGCCCTGCTGGTAAGCGGGTGAACCTTCGTAGACGCGTCTGACCAGAAGCCGCTCTCCTTCTTGTGACAAATCCGCCCCGAGGTATGCCTTGTTAAGGGCGACGCTTCCGTCGAACGCTGCTGTCGTGTCTAACCGCAGACCCGCCGCTGTCAGCGCGGCATCGTAATCAAGCTCTTCGCGACCGCGAACATATTTCTCAAAAAACTGCTGCAAACTGGATCCGGCCATTAACTCGCAGGCTGTCTGAAAATCTGCGGGTGAGTAGTTGCGGTCCTTTTTGTAAAACTCCGTATACAGATAACGCATCACGTCGTCGAGAGACTTGGCTCCCGCGCTTCGTCTGCGAATCTCCAAATCCAGCAACAAGCCCAGAATCGCGCCTTTAGTATAATAGTCCACTTGCGAGTTAACAGAATTCTCGTCTTGCCGGTAATACTTAATCCAACTGTCAAAGCTCGAGTCTTCGGCGCTCATCACCAGGCGACCTGGCGTGTTCTGCAACGTTTGTATCGACTTCGCGCTCTCCTTCAAAAACTCTTTGTCAGAAATCAAACCCGCACGCCGCAAGACGACCCTGGCGTAGTAGTCCGTGACGCCCTCCGCCACCCAGAGCGACCGTGTGTAGTTCTCGCGCGTGTAATCAAAAGGCCCGAGTGCGTCCGGACGTATTCGCTTAACGTTCCAAAGATGAAAGAATTCGTGGGCCACCAGGGAGAGAAATCCCCGATACGTCCGCGGAGTTGGCGCGTTCGGACTCGCTGAATTCACTCCCTCAGTTCGTTCCTTCGGTTCTGGTCCAAACCCAAAACGCGGATAGCCGAGCGCGGTGGAGTTTAAGTGCTCCAGACCGCCACCCGTATTCGATCGCAAATGGAGAATGAACGTGTAATCGTGATAGGGAATGTCGCCGCCCATCAGCTCTACTTCGGTCTCGACAATCTTCTTTACATCTGCGCGCATCCGCTCCGGATCGTAACTTCCCTCGCCGTCGATCACGATCCGGTGCGGCACCCCCTTGACTTCAAACAAGATTGTTTTGAAGTTGCTTACTTCGACCGGCGAGTCGTAGAGAACATCGAAATTCTCTGCGCGAAACGTATTCTTTTGGCCCGGCACCGGCGGCAATCCCGTCGCCACCTGCCACGGCTGCGGCGTTAGTATGTGCAGCGTAGCAGGAGCGTGCAAAAAACCGGCGGGATACATCAGCAGCGTGGCATTATTCCAAAATGCGTGGCTGGAATTGACTTCACTCGTCCTCACGGACAGCTCGTTGCAGTAAACGCGATAAGTCGCGCGCCAGTCGCGCGCTCCATTCGTCATGATCCGCCACGTATCTTTGTTGAGCTTCTCCCAGCTAAGTGACTGCCCCTTCGCGTCAGTCGCAACGAAGTCCTGCACGTGGCGTTCAAACTCGCGTACCAGGTAGGAACCGGGCGTCCAGACCGGCAGCACCAGCAACTCTTCGCTTGCAACCGGATCGCTGGCCCCGCGCCTGATTCGGAATTCAACGTCCAGCACGTGCGTGTGTGGCTTCGGCACGGAAACAGTGAAGGTGATCTCCGGGGTTGTGACAGGCAACTTGTCTTGAGCCGCTCCGGAGCCCGCCGCCGCCACGAGCACCAACGTCAGGCTGAGGACGCATAAGCACCACCCGAAATATCGCTTAACGTGTAGCCGCTTCATTGGGAAACCATGTTACTACGAAGAACTTCGACGAGCTACAAACAAGCCTACTCGGTCGTAACTGGACATCTGTGTCGCTGTCAGCGAGACTCTTTTGCAACCCCCTTACTAACTTTGCTCTTACCACTTGTGCTTTGCCGTTCCACTCCCCCGTTCGCCCTTCGGTTCTGTTAATATCTGAGGACGCTCTGACATTTTCCAACGCGAAAGGCTTTTCTGCCATGTTTAGAAAAATAATTTCGACGTCGTCATCATTTGCGGCGATCCCAATAAGATTAGCTTTAGCGGCAATCTTTTTTGTGCATGGCGCCGGAAAAGTCTTCGGCATCTTTGGTGGACCGGGGCTGAATACCTTCGTACATTCAGGTCCCGCGCCGTTTGGTTTTATGCGACCCGCCTGGCTCTGGTGGGGTGCGGCGGCAATCTCGGAGCTTCTGGGAGCCATACTGGTTTTTCTTGGATTACTCACGCGGGTTGGAGCGTTCTTGCTTGTCTGCACTATGCTGACAGCCATCATTGCGGTTCTTTGGCCGGCCGGCTTCTTCGCCAGCAAAGGCGGGTACGAATATCCGCTGGCCCTACTCGCGATGGCGGTGGCACTGATGATTTCCGGGGGCGGTCTGGCATCAATCGATCGCGGTCTTTCAAGCGGCCGAAGAAGGTAGAGATTCGTAAATAGTAAATGGTGAATCGTAAATAGAGATTGCAGTCGCCACGTTTGCGCAACGATTAACCATTGACGATTTACTGTTGACCATTCACCAGCAAATGAAACGCTCACCACTGGTCGTCATATTCACGACCGTCTTCATCGACCTCGTCGGCTTCGGTATCGTTATTCCGGTGTTGCCCTTCTACGCTGAGGGCTCACGGTTTGGCGCCACTCCTCGTACCGTCGGACTGCTCTTCGCCTCTTACTCTGTAATGCAGTTGATCTTTTCGCCCATTCTGGGTCGACTTTCAGACAAGCACGGACGTCGGCCCGTATTGCTCATCTCGATCATTGGCACCGGCATCGGGTTCTTGATTCTTGGCTTTGCGAATACGCTCTTGTTGCTTTTCGTCGGACGCATCCTTGACGGTATCACCGGCGGAAATATTTCCACCGCCCAGGCTTACATTGCCGACATCACCACTCCGGAAAACCGCGCGAAAGGGATGGGCTTGATTGGCGCCGCATTTGGGCTGGGCTTTGTTTTTGGCCCGGCCATCGGCGGCATACTGAGCCACTGGGGCATTAGCGTGCCCTTTCTCTTCGCGGCCGGTTTGTGCTTCGCGAACGCGCTGTTGCTCTACTTTACTTTGCCGGAAACAGTAACGCCCGACCACCCGGCCCGCGTATCAGCGGCCGGAGGCCGAGGCCTGGGCCAATTAATCCAATCGCTCCGGAACCCGCGGCTTGGTTTTGTACTCGTAATCTACTTCATGTTCATCGTCGCCTTCTCAATCATGACGACTTCCTTCTCGCTGTTCACCATGTTTCGCTTCGGTTACGACGCGCAGCACACTGGCTACCTCTTTGCATACGTCGGCGTCCTCGCGGTCATTGTGCAGGGTGGCTTGATTGGGCGGCTCGTCAAACGCTTCGGTGAAATGCCGCTGGTTGTTGTCGGAGCTTTTCTGTTTGCCGGCAGTTTGTTTGCTGTTCCCTTCGTAGGGCCGGAGGCGGGTGGGCTGATTGCTCTGCTGGTTGGTGGCGGCCTGTTCTCAGTCGGAAATTCTCTGTCGTCACCCTCACTCACCAGTCTGGCCTCGAAGAGCGTGGGTCCGGGTGAGCAAGGAAGCGTCCTCGGCGTGACTCAGTCAGTAGCAAGTTTGGCAAGGGCGGTTGGGCCGGCGCTGGCGGCTGTGTTGATACACAGTGCGATTGCCTACAAAGGGGCTGATGGCGCTCCACACTTCATGAGCGACCACTCTTTGTTTATTACCTTTTGGACCGGCTCGGCAATCATGTTTGTGGCTTTGCTCCTGGCCGTCTATTTCGCGCGAACCCATGCGGCCGACTATTCAAACACCGACGTTGCCGAAGCGACATAGTGCAGCTAGAAGAATCTCCGAATCAAGTAAAAGATCAAGCTCAACGCCAGCGACACTAACAACATAGATACAATCGGAATGTAAACCTCCACTCGCTCACCCTCGTGGTGAATGTCCCCCGGCAATTTCCCAAACCAGTTGAACCCGCCGGAATAAACCAACCCTCCCAGCAACAGCAGGCAAACACCACCGGCAACCAGGGATAGCCCGATCCAACGATTCATAATTAGGCCCTCAGTCTCTGATTTCGAGCTCACCTTCGCTTGCGTTCGCCCTCGAGAAACGATCAAAAAACAATAGAGACAAACTGACTTGAAGACCCGCCACTAGTCCGAATAGTGAGCCGAAAATCAGGACCTGCGACAAGAACGGGGAATTTGCCGCTAGCTGTTTCTTAAGACCTTCGAGGTTTGCCGCCATAACCCCGATAGTTAGCATCAAGATGCCTACAGCCACGCACGCAACGATGAATAAGCTGATTGGTATTTCGTGTCGCGCTGGAGCGAGGAGACCGAGAGCGATGAAGAAGCTCGACGCCGCAACTGCGATCGCAATCAGCAGGGGGTTCACTACCTCTCCTCCTCCTATCGCGTTAAGCACAGGATCGACCTCACCTTTTGCTGACCAGAAAAAAATCATACCGCCCAGAATGATCATTGGTATGCCACCAACCGCACCTCCCAAAGCGCCGCCAACGATTCTCGCATACCACGATCCCTTTAGTAGTTTTGCGGCCTGCAAGATGCCGTAACTAATGAACGCGGCTCCAATCGCCCCCACCACCAAGCCGTCCAAACTGGAAATAACAAACCTCCACCAGGGTATAGTCGGCTGCTGCATAGAATAGATGGCGCCAACTAAAGCTCCGGTTAAGAGTCCTCCAATGCCCCCGCCAACTACGCCAAAGGTAAAATTTGGAGACCTCGATTCTGACCTTTCCGGTAGACTTTCCGGCCCCCTGTCAGAAACAGTTCTCACACCCTCGCCGCGCGCAACATCCGCTTCCCGCTTGCCGGGCGCTCCGAGGACTTCTCGCAGATGCTTAACCAGCCGCTGTACACCCTCGTCCCAATACTCCTCAGGCAGTGGGTGCTCATTAAGGGCGGCCAGCCCTTTTATGTCGTCAGGTAAATCCGCTTCGCCAGGCATCTCTGCGTCATCCACCAACACCGGAATAATCAAGATACTCTGCTTGTTTCGGTCCCGCCGCCCGAGGGCGGTGCGCAACTCGAGATGAACAAAGTCTTGCTTCTTTTCGGCGAGTTTCCGATCGAGTATGGAGAGCCACTCTTTACCGATCACCACGAGAAAAACCCGGCAGGAATCGACCTCTTTGCTAAAGCTCTCAACAAAGTCTTCGCCTGGTCCGATATTACGAAGGTCCTTGAACAAATGCTCACGGCCAAATCGTTCTTCCAGATCTTTGTATAGCCGCAGGGCAAACCCTGGAGCATCGCCATGGCGTCGATAGTTGATGAATATCTTGGGCTGGCTTTCCATAAAAGCCTCGCTGAAGGAAGGCTGCAACACACTCTTGCAGACTGATGCTCTGCTGCTACTTCACAAACTGCCCCACTGGACTATCCAGCTTGATAATCTCCTTCAGTGCGGAATAAGGAACCACGACACGCTGCGGACCGGCGGCATACGCTGCCACCTGATAAGGATCAAAAGTGATTCCCAATCCCTTCCTGGTAATTGTCCAGTTATCGTAGTTGGTCAATTCCGCTCCGGCGCCTCGCTTGATCCAGTCGTCGTCAAGCATGGCGTCTTGACCCTGTTCCTTCGCCTGTTTCTTGAGATCCTGAATGCAATAGGTCGAGAGTGCCTGCAAATACTTCGCTCCCGGAGTGAAGAGATCCGCGAGTTTCAGTAACTTCCCGTTTTTCAAATCGAAGTTGACCACTTCCGTGTAGGAATTCGGGTGCGCTGCACCTGCGGAATAACTACTCACTGTAAACTCAACGCCGACCAGATCGTCTTTGGCAAGTGCCACCTCGTACCCGATCGTAATATCGCTTCCTGACGACTCATCAATCGCGGGGGCCTCATCCGGGTTTAGTTCATCCGCCGCGGTCGGCGTCATCTCTTTCTTGAAATCACTTACCTTGCGATTGATCAGGCTACGAACTGTTTGATTAAACTTCTCGTAGTTAGGATCAACCGAGCCGGTCAACTGCGGATAGGCAGCATCTACCTCATACTTTAGTTTCTTGTTTTTCTCTCTGACCTGCTTCGCAACGATCTCGACGCCGTTACTAAACTCTATCGGCTCCTGCAGTAGCTTAAACGGTATCTGCTTTTCGCTACTGGGCTTGATCCAGTTTCCGGCAATCTCAATTACTCCGTCGCCGTTCTCTTGCCACAGTCCCTTAAACACTCCCGTTTTCTTGCCGGCGGGATCAAATTCTTCAAGGACCATGTTGCCGCCCTGGTCTACGGTGCCACGCAGGCCAATTTTTGTTCCCACCTTTTGATAGAAATATGCGCCCGTTAACTTATCTCCGTCGCGAACAAGCTTCATTTGTAAATCCAGTGCATTGCCGATCGAACCCTTGAAGAACCTGGTTTGAACTGGCGACACAACCCCACTCTCCGGATGCAAGCGCTCTACATCGCCTGAGCCTGCTGCGGATTCTTCATTCGGCGTAGCTGCTTTTTTGCAAGCGGAAACAAGCTGAAACGAAATCAAAGCAATGGCCAACAAAATTTGTTTTCGTGAAGGCACAATCATTATCAGAGTTTCCGTCTCAATCCTGACCGGCAGACTTCGCTTCAGGCGATCCCTCGAAACCATTGCGCCTGATCGCATCCTTAATGTCCGCAAAGGATATCTCACAGAGCTTGCCGCCGGTGAACAGTTCGTTGTTCGTCACTTCGGCGATCGCAAAGGGTGGCTGGCGATAGTTATTCAATTCCTCGTCGGTTTCAAAACTCACTTCTGCCAGGACTAGGCCAAACAAATCACCAAGAAACATGTCGACTGAAAATTCGTGTCCCTCGAAGGTAAACGGATAACGGTTTTTGCGTATCTCGTTTACGTCAGATACCGCAAGCGTTTCGACTTCCAATGCGTTGAGATAAATATTCGTGATGATGGTCCGCGACAAATCTTCCGCGTTGGGGGCAAACTTTTGCGTTAGCTTTACCACCCACTTGTTGGTCAGCGGGTCGCGCACTTTTCTCAGCCGCAGCCTCGTCCCCGTAAGGTAGTTGTCGGTTATCTGCACGTGCGGACTGGCGCGCGTCAAACCTTCCGGCAGATCCTGCAAGATGTATCGCCGCTCGCGTTCGATGCGCGCATACTTGCTCTCAGCCGGAACAACCGTGTTTTGATCAGTTAGCTTGGCAACGCCCATCTTATATTCAGTTGGCTTTCTTCTTCTGCAATTCGGTGCGGATCTGAGTCAGTATTTCGTAGTAGCGCCAGGCCGGCGGCGGGTTGAGACCCTGATGGTGATCAGGTTTTAGAATCAGGTCACCAGTCGCCAGCAGCACTTTCCTGACCGCTGGATTCTGTTTCACTTTCGCTCGTGTCGCGGCAACAATCAAGCGGTAATGTTCCCCCGCCGCCTGCGATCGATACTCAATACGCCTGCCTGCGAATGTAACCCAGGAGATGCCCATCTTCTTCATGTTCTCTTCCGCAAGCGTGCCGGCATTTTTCGCGTCGAAGCTCGTCAGTTGGCCGACCTGCTCACGCGTGTACTTCCATGCGAGCCCGGGAAATTTGGCGCGCAAGTCTTTTGGCCCTTCGGGATACTTCATCATTTGCCAAAAGCCTTCGAGACTCGCGTAACGTTGACCCTTGAAGGTGAATGGGGTGGCGGCAAAATTTGATAACCGACCAAGCTCATTCCGTTTTGAGAGGATTACCTCACCCGGCCCAGCCTCCTGCGGCAGGATTTCCCAGGTGGGTGCGCCTTCCCTCGAGACTGGCTTCCACCAATGTGCTGGATATCGTGAATCGCGTCGGACGTGTTCCGATGAAGAAGATAATACTTGGCGAGGCTGAGAGTTCGCCGCTCGCGAGAAGACGAGCAGCATAAATGGCAACAGGCCTAATGCGGCAAACCTGCGATACTTAACTGCACGACGCTTCATTGGAAAAGCCTATGCCGTTCTGGGTGCTTCCGTGAAATAGATTTCTTCGCCTTCGGCTGTGAAAAAATCAAGAGGCGGGCCGCAGCCCGCCTCTAAACGTTAACCTGGGAACCGCGCGTTACCGATTCGGACTTGCCTGCGTTGCGGGCATACCCTTCATCGGCATCATCAAACGTCCGTCAGCGTCACGTGTTAGCGCGAGGAAGTCGGAATCGTGACGCAGCGAATCAAACACAGCGTCCACTCGTGCTTCCATCATTTCCTTGGAGCGCACTGTCTGGAAGCGCTCGTATTTATAGAAGTGGCGCTTGAGAAATGCCAGGGCTTTCTCGCGCTGGCCGTTCTGTGCGTAGATTGCCGCCAGATTGTAAGAAGCCGGCAACAAGTTTACGTTCGCGCGCGCAACCTGTAAGGCTTCTTCCTTGTGTCCGGATGCGGCCATGAAGACAGCGGCGAACACAAGGTTGTATGGATCTTTAGGATCGAGCGCTAACGCCCTCTTCGTATACTCATTGCCCTGCACCAGATCGCCCTCGGAATTCCAGTAGACAGCCAGATTGCGATAAGCAAGCGCCAGCGGATACTCCGCAACAGACTGTTCCATCAGGTGCAGTCCCTTTTTGAACGCACCTTCGTGAATCGTTATTTTGCCAAGACCGTGTAATGCCACAGCTCGCGACAGTGGGTCGGCAGGCATGTTGAGTATTGTATCGAAAGCAGTCTTGGCTCTGTCCCAGTCACCAATATGGTGGCGATAAAGTTCGCCCAGGTAACGAAGAGGCGTTGGATCGGCAGGATCCATCGAGCGAGCACGCAGGTAAAGCTTTTCAGCAACGAAATATCTCGCGGCGTTTTCGGCGATGAGCCCTCGTTGCATAGTCCGTTCGATTTGGGCGCTCTTGCGTGCGTCAAAAACCGGAGCACCGTATTCAGGACCATCAGCCAGGCTCGCAACCTCGTTTACGCCTAACTTTTTCAGTTCCTTCGCTGCACTTTTCGCCTTCCCGGGAAACATGCACTTTTGTTCTGCCACCGCTTGAAAGAGTTTGATGGCCTCGTCTTTTTCGCCGGCAGCAACCTTGGCCTTGGCGGCATTCAGTTGCTCATCGAGAGCGCTCCCGCGCATCTTCACTTCGGTGTCAAGCACCTTCTCGATTACTTCCAACTTCAGCTTGCCATCTTTGTTTTCGACTTTAGTAACCGGATTACCATCAGGCGTCGCAATTACCGCAACCGGCAGCTTCGATTCACCCAGCAGTTTGTCTGCATTCGGTATCCGGCTATCGGCCAACTCCATCGAAATGCATTGCGAAGCATAGAGAGAGAGCGTGCGCGACATGCGCAAACTTGATCTGGTCATCTCGTCTTTCGAGGCTGGGAACCAATAAAGGACGAGTCCCTTCGCTGGCGGAGTTTTTGCATCACGAATCTTCCACGGTACCGGGTAAGTTTCAGGAGCGGAGCCGCCGCCGCTTCCTCCAGACATACCGCCACCACCACCACCGCCGCCGCCGCCACAAGTGGCCCACGCCGGCGAAACTGCAAACAAAGTGATTAAGAGGACGGTCAGGGAGCGAGCGAAGAAGGATGCAGGGGTCTTCATATTTGTCACCTCTAACGAAGCAAGTTACTTGAGTCTAGACCAGCGGGGATGTGACGAAACAATAACACTTCTGAAACTGTTCGGGGAAGGCAACAAGCCCCCCATTTTACAGGGGGGCCTTGGTTATTTTATCGCTACTCGGGGAGGCCAGTCTTGCCGTCACGCTCATATTCGACAGCGTTAGCGGGCTACATCTTGCCGGCCTTCCAATTAGCAACACGTTTCTCAAAAGCAGCGGTATCGACTTTGTCTTCCTTGCCTTTAGCGAGGGCCTTCGCCGCCAGGGCCATGGCTTCGTCTTTCCGACCGGCCAGATAAAGAATTTGGGCCTTCGTCGAAAGATTTCTGAACGTTTCTTTCAACTTGATCGACTTATCCGCCCAGGCAAGGGCCTCGTCCCACTTGTCATTATTCGCATAACCACCCGCGATCTGTAGCGGTATCGCTTCGTTCGTCGGGTTAGCAGCCATCAGCGCTTCGGCCTTCCCGCGCCAAACCGCTTCAACGTTGGGAACTTCGACGGTGAAAGGCACCCGCACTTTCTCCCAGCGAATGTTGACTTGCGCGGAATTGGCGTTAACTGGATCAATCCAAAACTCCAACCACTCCTTACTGTGCTCACCCCATTCCGGTTTCACTTTTATGCGCAATGTGTCCTTGGACGGATCGTAGTTGAAGCTGCCCCACTGATTGGCTGTGCCGTTGAAGACAATCGTCCATTCGTCTTTTGTGGGAATCGTGTGGAGACTATATTTCCCGGCAGCAAGTTTCTGCCCGTTGATCAAAACGTTATCGGTCACTTCAAACATCGTGGCTTCGTTCGCACCGGTTCGCCACACGTGTCCCCAGGGCACGACGGGCGCGTTCTTGGGCCGCGCGGTTTGATCGTCGAGGGTCGCCTCACCCTTCGTGCTTGCCTGTTCCGGCAACGGGTCACCCCAAATCGTTCTCCCTTTGACGCCGGGACGGCTGTAAGTGATCGTCACATCAGTAACGCCAATCGTTTGCATTACGCTGGCCTTCTGGCTCGGACGTGGCAGGCGAACTTGCGGCGCGGTTTGCGCCGCGGCAAGTGACGCCGCGAAAAACACAAGCATCAAGAGGACGAGGGAAGAAGTGTAGAAACGTTTCAGAGTGATCATGGTCTTTCTCCTGGTTATCGAGTTTCGCGAATTATCGAACCTGCCTGCATTCATGCAGGCAAGGAACCCTAAAAGTATGGGACTCTCAGTTTACCAAATCTGGCAGCGCTTCGACGGCTCACGCACCATTGCATCGCTTGCCTTGCATTGAAACGCCTCAGCAAACCGCGGCATGTTTGAGAGCGGACCGTTGACGCGGAACCGCGAAAGCGGGTGCGGATCAGACTGCGCCTGTAGTCGCTCAACTTCCGGCGTGTCCTTCTCCGCCCAAACCTGGGCCCAACCGAGAAAGAACCGCTGCTCCGCCGTGAAGCCGTCAATGTCTGCGGGATGCGGCTTACCCTCGAGCGATTTCATGAACGCGTCATACGCAACGAAGAGTCCACCCAGGTCCGCGATCGATTCGCCGGAGACGAGCTTGCCCTGCATATGCAGACCGGGCTCGACTTCAAAGCTATCAAACTGGCTGACAACGCAGTTGGCACGCTCGTCGAAGCTCTTCTTGTCAGTCTCGGTCCACCAGTTTTTCAGATTGCCCTGCGCGTCAAACTCGGCGCCCTGATCGTCGTAGCCGTGAGTTATCTCGTGGCCGATAACTGCGCCAATCGCTCCGTAGTTGATCGCATCGTCGGCGTCGGGGTTGAAGAACGGTGCTCGCAGAATACCTGCGGGAAAGGAAATGTCATTATTCAACGGGTTGTAACCGGCGTTAACGGTTGGCGGGGTCATCCCCCACTCTTTCCGGTCAACTGGTTTGTTGATCTTGTTGAAGTCGCGCACTTGATCAAACTCGTTGGAGCGCATCACGTTTTCCAGGTAAGAAGCGCGCGAAACGCTAAGGGCCGAGTAGTCGATCCACTTGTCAGGATAGCCAATCTTTTGACCGAAGGCATTAAGCTTAGTAATGGCTTGCTTGCGCGTCTCTTCGCTCATCCAGTCGATTTTTTGCAAGTGTTCGCGGAACGAAGCAATCAAATTGTTAACCATCGTCTGCATTCGCTTCTTCGACTCGGGGGTGAAAACGCGAGCGACGTAAACCTGGCCCAACGCTTCACCCAAACTTGCGTCGGTAGCTGACACACAACGACGCCAGCGCGGCAGTTGTTCTTTGCGGCCCTGCAGTGTCTTGCCAAAAAAGTTAAAGTTCTCCAGCTCAAACTTTGATGAAAGGCTGGGGGCCGCGGCGCTGATCAAGTGCCAGCGCAAATAAGTCTTCCAGTCAGCAACTGATACTTCAGTCATCATCTTGTTGACGGCGGTGAAAAACTCCGGATGCGCAACGTTAATATCACCGGTTTGCGGCGCTCCCGCGTTCTTACGGTAGTCGTCCCAGGAAAAGTTCGGAGTCAACTCCTTCAACTGCGCCGGATTCATCATGTGGTATTGAGTGGTTATGTCACGCAGTTGGATGGGCGTGCGAGAGTTTTCAGCAAGGCGCATCTGCAGCGCCATTACAGTTTGCGCGTTCTTCGTGGCCTGATCGGCACTGTCGCCGATTAGCTGAAACATATTCGCAACGTGCTTAAGAAACTCTGCTCGCAGCGCTACTGATTTTTCGTCAGTCTTCGTGTAGTAGTCGCGATTAGGAAGACTGAGGCCTCCCTGACCGGCGTATGCCAGCACCATTGAACTGTTCTTCAGATCTGGCAAGGAACCATAGCCGAAAAGCGTCGCGATGCCGTGACGATGCAGGTAGGCGATCTCTGCTTGCACGCCCTTCACGTCCTGGATTTTGTCGATGCGCGTGAGTTCAGGCACGAGTGGTTTCATACCTTCGGCTTCGCGCTTGGCTTCATCCAGACAGCTGGCGTAATAGTCGCCAATCTTCTGCTCGTTGCTGCCTTTGGTGACGTTTGTTTTTTTGGCGGCCTCTTCCAAAATATCGTGCAGAGTCTTGCGATTGTTTTCGGCGAGAATGTTGAAGGCGCCCCACGACGAGTAAGCCGCCGGAATTTCAGTGTTCTTAAGCCAGGTGCCGTTGGCATATTGATAAAAATCTGTGCACGCGTTGGTGTTCTTGTCCAGGTTCGCCGGATCATAGCCCCGTGTCTGGCCAAACACGCTTGCCAGGCCCATCGACAGCAACAGTACTGAAGCCACCAGGGATCTTTGCGAGTTCTTCATACGATTCTCCATACGATTTATTGGAATACCAAACTGGTTCGAGAAGCGGTTAACGGGCATCAATAATCATTCATTAAAGCCATGCTTGTGCTTGTCCGGTTTACTACGCCGCCGGCAGCAATTAGTTTCGCTAAATCCGGGCAAAAGCTTAATAGCGACCAAAGGCTGCCAAGCACTCCGAAGTATCGTTTCATTTCCGAATTCTCGTAAGCCATGGTCGGAACCGGGAGTGGGAGCGACCGGGTCTCATAAGATGAGATAGCTCTTGCGTTGCACTCATCCGGTCGCTCCCGCTCCCGGTTCTGACTTTGTTGCGCTCGCATTTTTCGGCTAGCTGCGATAGGCGGCTTCATGTTACAAGAATCGAGCAATCGTCCATCCTGTCTGGAGGAATCACAACATGTCGAAGCAAAGTTTGGTGGCGGAGCTCCGTCGCGGCCGTCGTCCTTCGGTTCATCGCTATCGCTGCATTGTCCTGGCCGTGCTGGTGACTGCCGCAATTCTCTGCGCGAATTTTGCCGCCGAGGCGCAAACGCCAAATGAGCAAACTCGTTTGCTCCGCACGCCAACAGTCAGCGCTTCGCAAATTGCTTTCGCTTACGCAAATAATATCTGGACTGTGCCGCGTGCCGGCGGCAGCGCCCGCCGACTAACCAGTTTTCAGGGTCAAACTTCAAATCCCCACTTTTCACCGGATGGAAGATGGCTCGCGTTTAGCGGTGACTACGCCGGCAATCTTGACGTCTACGTTGTGCCGGCTGAGGGTGGCGAGCCGCGCAGACTTACCTGGCATCCGGGCGGCGATGTAGTACAGGGCTGGACGCCGGACGGCAAGTCAGTAATGTTCACCTCGGCACGCGCTTCGTGGGCGCCAACTGGTGCACCGCGCTTCTGGACTGTACCTGCGACGGGTGGCATCGAAGAGCCAATGCCATTGCCACGCGCCTATCAAGGCAAGATTTCCGCCGATGGCTCACGCGTCGCTTACCGCATGAACAATTCCTGGGATGAAGAGCGCCGCAACTATCGCGGCGGCCAGAACCGCCCTATCTGGATCGTCGATCTGAAGAGTTTCGATCTGGTTTCGCCGGCGTGGACCGATTCGAAAGACGTCGATCCCGTTTGGATCGACGACGCTGTCTATTTCATTTCCGATCGCGACGGCGTGGCAAACATTTGGGAATACCAAACGAAGACCAAAAAGTTGTCGCAACTTACCAGGTTTACCGACTTCGACGTTAAAGCGTTGGACTCAGGCGCCGGTTCGTTAGTGTTCGAACAAGCCGGTTATGTGCACGAGCTGGATCCGCGCAATGGTAAGGAACACGTCGTCAACATAAATGCCGCGGGCGATTTTCCCTGGATGATGCCGAATTGGAAAGACGTAACGGCGCGCATGACAAACATGTCGCTGTCGCCGACCGGCAAACGCGTGGTGGTTGAGGCCCGCGGTGAAATATTCACTATACCGGCGGAGAAAGGCGACGTTCGCAACCTGACCAACTCGAGCGGGTCGGCTGAGCGCGATCCTGCCTGGTCGCCCGATGGCAAGTCCGTTTCCTATTTCAGCGACAAATCTGGCGAGTATCGACTCTACATCGAAGCGCCGGAGGGCCTGACACCGCCGCGCGAAATTGTGCTGCAGAATCCGACCCATTACTACACAGCTTCGTGGTCACCCGATTCGAAGAAACTTCTGTTTAGTGATACGAATCTCAAAGTTTGGGTGCTGGATGTAGCCAGCGGTCAGGCGAAAGTTGTCGGCAACGATCCGTGGATGGTGCCCAACCGCACGCTCGATCCGGTTTGGAGTCCCGACTCAAAATGGGTGGCCTACGCCAGCCGCTTGCGATCCATGTATCACGCAATCTTTGTCAGCAATGTTGAAACCGGCGAGACGAAGCAGGTTACCGATGGCCTTGCAGATGCCGTTGCGCCGGCGTGGGACGCGAGTGGCAAGTATCTCTGGTTTCTCGCGTCGACAGATTTTGGTTTAGGTTCGCAGTGGCTCGACATGACGTCTTACGATCACGCCGAAAACTTCGGACTGTACGTCGCGGTCTTGAAGAAAACCGAGGCCAGTCCGCTGCTGCCCGAGAGCGATGAAGACAAGGGCGTAGGCAATGCGCCGCCGAGTTCGAACGCCGACGGCGGTCGTGGAAATCGCTCGGAACCCGCCGCCGCAGATTCAACAAGCGACAACTCGCAAAGCGATCAGCCCGCGCCAACTCCGCGGCGCCCGCGCCCGCCCGTGGCGGTGCAGATCGACTTCGACGGGTTGCAGCAGAGAATTCTTTCGGTGCCCGGTGTTCCCGAGCGTCAGTATTCCGAGCTGCGCGCCGGCGCTGACGGCAATGTGTTTTTCCTGGAGGGGAGTCCCGCGCGCGGACAGGAGGGCACCGCTGGCCCGAGAGGAAGCGAACTCTGGCGCTATCGTCTCAGCGATCGTAAAGCGGTCTCGTTTGTGACCGGCGTTGCTGCCTACGATGTCAGTGCTGACGGACACAAGCTGGTTTATCGAACTCCGGTAGCCGGCGGTCCTGGACAAGCCGGACCTCCGCAACCGCCATCGCTGTTTCTGGTTGATGCCGACAAGGAACCACCCGCCGCCGGCAAGGGCCGGCTAACTGTCCGTCTGCGGATGTATCTGGATCCGCGGCAGGAGTTTCAACAAATTTTCAACGAAGGGTGGCGCCAGGAGCGCGACTATCTCTACGTTCCTAATATGCACGGCTCTGACTGGCCGAAGATGAAGCAGATGTATGCGCAGTTGCTTCCCTTCGTTAATCATCGCGCTGATCTCAATTACCTGCTCGACATGATGGGCGCCGAAATCGCGATCGGACACTCTTACGTGCGCGGCGGCGACATACCGGAAGTGCCCACTGTTCAAGGTGGACTACTCGGCGCTGACTTCACAATCGAGAATGGTCGCTATCGCGTCAGCCGCATTTACGACAACGAAAGTTGGAATCCCGATCTACGCGCGCCGCTGGTAGCGCCGGGAGCAAACGTTGCTGTGGGCGATTACATCCTCGCGATCAACGGCGTCGAGTTGAAGGCTCCCGATAATATTTATCGTTTGCTCGATGGAACATCAGGCCGGCAGACCTCTTTGACTGTGAACAGCACGCCGGCCATGGAAGGCGCGCGCAACGTGACTGTCGTGCCGGTTGGCAACGAGCAAGGATTGCGCGGGCGCGCGTGGGTCGAGTCAAACCGCAGACTCGTCGAGAAACTATCCGACGGCCAACTCGCTTACGTCCATCTGCCCAACACCGGGCAGGGGGGCTATAACAGTTTCAATCGCTACTACTTCTCGCAACAGGATAAGAAAGGTGTAGTGGTTGATGAACGCTTCAATGGCGGTGGCTCGGCGGCAGATTACATCATCGATGTGTTGGGCCGCGATTTTGACGGCTACTTCAATAACGTTGCCGGCGATCGTTATCCTTTCACCAGTCCCGCCGCGGGTATCTGGGGACCAAAGGTAATGATCATTAACGAGATGGCGGGCTCGGGTGGTGATCTCATGCCCTACATGTTCAAGCGTCGCAAGTTGGGCGTGCTGGTTGGGAAGCGAACCTGGGGCGGGCTGGTGCATACGGCCGATACGCCACAGTTTGTCGATGGTGGTTCAATGATCGCGCCGCGCGGCGGCTTCTTCGCCCGCGACAACAAGTGGGCAGTGGAGAACGAAGGTGTGGGTCCTGACGTGGACGTTGAAAACTGGCCGAAGGATGTTATTGCCGGTCGCGATCCGCAACTCGAACGCGCAGTCACCGAAGCGCTGCGTATGCTGAAGGAGCGCCCGGTAGAACGGCTGACTAAAGAACCGCCGCCGCCGATCTGGGGGAAGCGGCCTTAGGCAACAGTGGCAGGAGCACGGGTTGAATCATGTGGAGATACCTTCTAGCAGCGTTCCTGTCTCTCATGGGGTTGATTGAAATATTACTAGCGCTCAACAAACCAATGCGCGACGAGATAATGAAGAACAGTCCTATTCAATCGAATCGCGCAACACCGCTCGTCCTGTTGTTGTCCGGAGGCTCGGCGTTCGTCATGGCCCTGGCGCTTCTTTTTTACAATCGGTTTCTCTAATAGAAAGTGCTGTTCAATTCCACGCTTCTAGTGTGCGAGCTTTGGAACGAGCAGCGCTTAGGAAGTGGCTTGAGTATTCCAGATACTCTGCCTGTTTCGCTGCATAGTCAGGGTTCGTTGCTTCTACCTGTTTTTTGTCTTCATCGATCCACCGGATGAGC
>JANLYH010000101.1:0-10760 GCA_031365545.1 Pyrinomonadaceae bacterium
TCGAGCCGGCAAAGTAGATCTTCATCTTCAGCCCACACTGCCTGCCGGCCCGACATCCTGCGCGCAGCGGAAACCCGAGGTCATCCAGCGTTCATGCGCATGAAAGAAATTGCGGTAGGTCGAGCGGATGTGCAATTGCGGCGTGGCAAACGAACCGCCGCGCAGGACCTTCTGGTTAACGAACCACTTGTCGTTGTATTCGTCAAACTCAGATTTGAAACCGGGGTAGGGAACGTAATCCGAAGTTGTCCACTGCCAAACGTCGCCGATCATTTGTTGACAGCCGTAAGCGTTCGCGCCGGCGGGAAACGCGCCAATCGGCGCGGGCGCCCAGAGGCCGTTCTCAAACAGATTGGCTTTAGATGCGTCAGGCGCATCGTTGCCCCAGGGAAAATCTTGTCGCGCGCCGGACGTTGGATTGTGAGTAGCAGCCTTCTCCCATTCACCTTCCGTGGGCAAACGCTTGCCGGCCCACTTTGCGAAAGCTGAAGCCTCGAAGAAGCTGACGTGACACACTGGCTCGTCCGCTTTGCTGGCGACCGGGTGCAAACCTGCGAAGTCGCGAATCATCCACTGGTCGTCATGGAGTTCCCAGTAAAGTGGTGCGCGCCAACCTTCGCGGTTAACGACTTCCCAACCCTCGGAAAACCACCAGCGAAAGTCTTGGTAGCCACCGTCGCTAATGAACTCGAGATAGTCGCCATTACTGACTAGCGCGCGGTCGAGTGCATAGTCCTGCAGGAACACCTGGTGCGAGGGCTTTTCGTTATCGAACGCGAAGGCGTAGTTGACGCTAGCGGAGCCCTCCATAACTGTCGGGCTACTGCCCCGGCGTTCGTAGCCTAATAAGAACGATCCACCCGCGATTTCCACCATGCCTTCGACGTTCCCAAGCGCCAGGGGTGCGGACTTTATTGGTGCGTCGTATTGATCACAAAGCAGGTGCTTGATGTCGTAAACCAATAACTCCTGATGCTGCATCTCGTGTTCGAGGCCGAGCCTGACCAAAGGGAGGATCGTTTCCGCATCCGTCTCACTCAAGGAATAGAGGAACTCCAGCATGTGTTCATCGACGTGATTGCGATAAGCAATCGTAGCTTTAACTGTGGGTCGCGAGCGAGTGCCGCGTTTGGGTCGTTCGATGCGCGCGCCAAAACCTTCGTAGTAGGAATTGAAGTAGAAAAGGTAGTCCGCAGAATAGATCTTGTAGCCGCGGTGATATGTTTGCAGGAGCGTCTCGAAAAACCAGGAGGTGTGACCGATATGCCAGCGGGGCGGACTCATAAACTCCGCCGTCTGGATCACGTAGTCTTCGGTCTCCAACGGCGCGACGATGTGCATTGTCCGTGAGCGCACCTGACTGTAGAGTGCGTTGATCGCGGACAAGTCCTTGATAGCAGACAGTTCAGCGCCAGTGGGACTCATGTGGTTTTCCTTCGCTTGCTTTCAGAGTCATCATGATAAGTCACAAAGAGGCTGCCGGGAAAACCCCACGAGGAATTTCAGAATGGCAGCTGGCCCGGCCACGGCACCCAATCACAAAGGGAATGGTGAGCTGTCTGCCTCCCGCGGGAAGGTTTCGCATTGACATTTCGCACCCTCGCGTATTCTACTTAACTCCTCAAAAGTTTCACCCGACTCAGTTTTACACCCAACAAATCTAAGGAGAACGCGAATGAAACAGCGGATTGCTATCCTCGTAGGGATTCTCGTCTTGGCTGTCGGCACCAGTTTTACGCTTCATAAAGCCAGAGCGGCCGCAGGCTCAAAGGCCAAACCTGATCTGATTGTCGATCAAAAGCGGCTCTTGCAAAACTGGGTAGTACGTGTGGAGGATCTACCCGCGAATTTTTGTAGTGTGCAAGAAGGCAATGTATTGCCAGGCGAGCGCACGCTTTTGCGCTTCACGGTTTCTACCCCGAACATTGGCACCGCTGACGTCAACCTGGGCGATCCTAACGCCCATATCGCCGCGAATGATGGGCTGTATGAGTACGCTAGTTGTCATCGCCACTTTCACTTTCGCCATTACGCCCTTTACGAGTTAATTGACCCGGCTACGGGCGCCGTATGGCGCGCCGCCAAGCGTGGCTTTTGCATGATTGACATTGAAAAATACCAAGCCTATCCGGGACCAGCCAACAACGCGCGCAACTACCTCTCCTGCGGCGCTCCCGCGACCACGACGGAGCCGGCCATTGCCGGCAATCAGGGAATCAGCATGGGTTGGGCGGATACTTACGTCTGGCAGCTCGGTGGTCAGTATTTCGTTCTTGACGGAGGCGATGGTCAGCTGCCGGTTCCTCCAGGAACCTACATCATTCGCATTACCGTGAATCCACCATTTACCGCAGAGCGAAATGAAGCCTGCCCCAACAAAGATTCCCTGGGCTTCTGCCATCAGCTTCCGGAATTAGACTACGGTAACAATGTCAGTCAGATTCAGATCGATATTCCGGACCATCCAGGCAAGCAAGGTGTCGGCCCTCTTAAGAATCAGCCACAGATTGCGTCAGAGCCGATTGACTAATTACGTGCGTGGTTGGACCGAAACTCGGTTTCACCTCCAGCAGAAAGCCCGCGAAGGAAGCTTCGCGGGCTTTTCTTTATCTAGTTGACCGTTGCCAAACGCGACCGCGGATGTGATTTTACCGGACAACTATTGAGCGCTCACTACGTGAACGGACGCAACCGATTATGTCGGCTCGCTGGTAATTCTCGCGCAATCGCGCCAGCAAGTCATCTGCACGAGCAGCCGAAATGGAAATCAACATGCCACCTGCGGTTTGCGGATCGAAGAATAACTTGACCAGGTCTTGATCAATCGACTCGCTAATCTCAATATCTTCGCCAACGTAATCGCGATTTGTCTTGTCGGCTCCGGTCAACATTCCTGCCCGCGCTAATTCCAGCGCGCCGTCGAGCAAAGGTACCCTAGCGGGTTCGATTAGTATCTCCACGTCGCTGGCCCGTGCCATTTCCCAGGCGTGGCCAAGCAGTGCGAAGCCGGTCACGTCTGTTGCGCCTTTCACGTCAAACTCACGCATCGCCTCGGCAGCGTATTTGCCGGGCGTCAACATCGTCGCGATGGAAGAAGCCGCGATTTCAGGAGTCGTTTTTTCCAACTTTATTCCGGTTGATATCACACCGGTACCAATTGGTTTCGTCAGAATAATAACGTCGCCCACACGCGCACCGGCGTTGGCGGCAATTTTCTCTGGATCAATTACACCGGTTACCGCATAACCAAACATGATTTGCTGGCTGTCAACGCTATGGCCGCCAATCAGCGTGACCCCATACTTGTTCAGAGTTTCTTGCCCGCCGCGCATAATCTCGCCGAGAATCCCTACGTCAACGCCCTTCTTGGGAAAGCAGGTAATCGCCAGCGCGGTCAGCGGCGTACCGGCCATCGCCCATACGTCGTTAATCGAGTTGAGCGCCGCGATTTGGCCATAGACAAAAGGATCGTCGACGATGGGCGTGAAAAAATCGACTGTCTGCACGATCGCGAGGTCGTCGCGCAGTCGATACACTCCGGCGTCGTCGGCTTTGTCAAAACCAACTATGACGTTCTCATCCCTGGGCTGTGTTGGTAGCCCGCTCAACACCTGAGCGAGTAAGCTCGGTGACAGCTTAGCCGCTCAACCAGAGCACGAAACCATTTCGGTCAGACGCATTCGCGCACCCTCCTTTCACGAATCTGCATCAACGATCTGCCTTTGTTTATAGCATCGATTCAGGCAGTGCGCATCAGACAGGGAATTAAAGCAAAATGGCGCCTTGGTTACGCGGCAAATGGCTGGTCAAATTTCGCGGCCGCTGAGAATGCTATAACCTTTCATATCAATGCTACGGAAACGGCCGACTCCGAACCAAACATCTTCAATTAGAGTGGGATTTGTTAGCTGGCCGCCGTTTGCGCAATCATTTGTGCAAACGAAACCGGCAAACCATCAGGGTCAATGGCGACGGCGAGCCGGATGCCTTCACCCTCGCGCTGTGTCGGCGGCATAACAAAGCGAATGCCTTTGCCCTTCAATTCTTCGTAGATCCTGTCGACGTCTTCCACGTTGAAGCCGATTGAACAGTGTCCCGCTTGCTTTGAAGGGTCGCCCGCCGGAGGCGCGCTTGGTGCGATTCCACCCCCATGCAATGCAAGCGTTGTTGCACCAGTTTGAAACTCAGTCCAGTCCGGCGATTCAAACTTCAGCGGGATTCCCAGTTTGTCGCGATAGAATTCCACCGAACGCTGCATATCTGAAACCACCACCATCGTATAGTCGATCTGCTTAAACATTTCGGGCCTCCATCTATTTCTCGCAGAGCAGTTCTGCGGTTTCCAGTCATTTTTTCCTGGTTTTGCCGTCTCCGGTCGCTATAATAATGTCAAACTCGTCTTTGGAGAGCGACATCACGGAAAGTTGCGATTGCCTGATTAAGGGGAGCTGGCTGAGTCGCTGATCATAACGAATTGCCGCCAAGGGGACCGGAGCCTTTAGCGCTCTCACCGGTTTTAAATCGACGGCAACCCATTGGGCGTCATCGGCCGTTGGGTCGGGGTAGCCACTCTTGACGACTTCTGCCAGGCCGACAACTGCTTTTTCTTTGCCCGAATGATAGAAGAGAACGCGGTCGCCTGTCTTCATTTCGCGGAGGTTGTTGCGGGCCTGATAATTCCTGACTCCGGTCCAATCTGTTCGACCATCACTCACGAAGTCAGTCCAGGAATAGGTTTCCGGCTCCTGTTTGACCATCCAGTAGCTACCCTTCGCTTTGTTTTTCATGTGCGTGGCCTTTCCGATTCTTGCTGGGTAAGTGTCACTGGCTTAAGATGTGCCCTCCCGACAAGTGCTTTCCAGCGGGAGAGCCATCCTGCAAAAACTGGAGTAGCAAGAATGCCTAAAGAAGGAACTCTGGCGCCAAACTTTACCGCAAAAGACGCAAACGGCGAGACCGTCCGGCTTAAAGATCTACGCGGTCAAAAAGTGGTGCTTTATTTTTATCCCAAAGATGATACACCGGGATGCACCAAAGAGGCGTGTTCATTCCGAGATGCGTTCGCAGACTATAAGAAGCGAGACATCAAGATACTAGGTGTTTCCGTAGATAGTGAGACGTCTCACAAGAAGTTTGCTGCCAAGTATAAACTTCCTTTCACACTGTTGGCCGACCCGGATCATGCAATCGCCGACGCGTACGGGGTTTATGGCGAGAAGAAGTTTATGGGCCGCACGTACATGGGCGTGAAGCGGATAACTTTTCTTCTCGATGAAAAGGGGCGGATCAAAAAGGTTTTTGAAAAGGTCAAACCTGATGAGCACGCTCGCGAGGTTTTAGAAGCATTCGAGTAAACAGGAGAAGTCGAACAGGCTCTAAGTTCCGTCCTCGTGGCTGGTTAGGCTGCCACCCATCCGCCCAGTTTTTCCGCTTCTTCACCCTCAGGATTCTTGCCGGGCATTAAACCCTGAATCGCGCTAAAGGAACTTGGTACGTCGGCCTTGCGCTCGGGAAGATTGCGTGCCTCTTCGCGAATTGGTAAATCCGCCGACTCATTAATGAAATATAGCCGCGTGTTATCGACGATCTGGGTCTTTATCTCGCGGGTCCAGAGCAGCAAATTTGCTATAGCATCGCCAATCTCGTCTTTTCCGAGCCTGGTCTCCTGGGCAATCTCCCTCTGCGTGCGGGCGCCCTTTCTAATCGCCTCCCTCACCCTTTCGATCGGTGAGAGTTTGCTCAAAAGTCGGGTGTAATTGGCAGACGACGGTGAATCTCCGTCTGCCTGAGACCATGAATGATCGGGGAGAGATTGACTGACGTATCGTTTGCGGGCCGAGCGATATTCCTTGAGAGCGCGACGACTATCAGTGACTTTCTTACGGATGCAGCTCTTGCAGTAAAGATTGCGCCCATCTTTACGCGCGCGGCACACTCCGAATTCCGAAAGGGGGAGATCATGGGAACAAATGGGGCAGTGCTTGCGGTTAACCGCAGCTTCTTCGATCATTTCAACGCTCCAATTCAAACGTTACTGGGATTCTGCGCCGGAAGAAACACGTATCCCCTACCGGGTTTGAGTTATTTACCCGGCCTCAGATTGGCGTTGAGTTTTATTGTTGACGAAGGGACCCTACTGCATCAGGGAAATCGCCACGAACTACTTGAGCTGCTTCACCTGGGATGAAGGGGGCTCACAACATCTGATTGGAATCGCGTAGCAGGTCAGCGGGGGTCATCAAAAATTTATAAGAGCGAGTAACCCACAAACACGTTCGCAATCAGATCCGACTCCAACGCTTCTACATTCTCTTCCAGCGAGGGAGTCGCATTATAGTGATCGGAATTTTTTTTGCAACCCTAAATTCGATCTCCGGTGGTCCATCGCGCAACTTGCGCAAAAAACTTTTCTTTGATGCCGCGCGGCTGATGTTTCAGAACGCAAACAACTCTATTGCGAGAGGATATGAGATCGCATAAAGAATGTTCTCAATCGTTGCTGAGATCTTTTTCGATCGAAATTCCTTTTTGTGATTCGCAAATTCTCCTTAAAAACAGCAACCTTTCTTTTTTCTACAAAGCGTTCGCCATCTGTTTCGCGCAATACGTTCCACTCACGCTCGCATGGTCCTACTATAAGTAGTCCTCAACGCCACCTGGTGATTAAGTGAGAAATCAAAAATGCGACGATGCCTAAGAATATTTTTTGATTCGTGAATTGCGCGCGAAGCATTGTGATGCGAATTGGTTCTTTGGCGCACAAAACAAAAAGTTCGTTTGGGGTACAAACCGCTGCACGGTTGAACAATGAAGATTCGTCTGGCGTAGGTCAGGCTCTGTCAGACTTGCGATCTGTCAGACGATAAACAAACTTTAGCCCCGACCAGACGTCGTTTATTGCGCACACTTTTACATCAACCAGCCCGGCAGCGAGCCCGATGGTACGAACACTGTTATCCGAAAGGTCGGTGACTACGCCTGACGCTTTCTTCGGCCAGGCGATCCAAAGCATTCCAGTGGGCAAGAGTTTACGGGCGAGTTTAGGAAAATTTTCTTTCAACGATTTCTGTGAATCAACGAACAAAAGAATTAGATCAAGAGACTTCGCTGGCGCGGCAACACTAATGACTACGTCATTTGGCAAAGGCGCAAGTTCACTGCGGAATCCTTTTGGCGGATTCACAAGTGCGGCACGGAAGCCGGCTTTGAAGCCTAGTTTCTTTTCGAGTGGGGTTCCGGAATAACCTGCCATGGCTGGATAACTCCAAAAAAGATATCGAGGGTGACGGTTGCGCTCGTAGTTTTTCTCGTGCGCGGGTTCTTTAACTCTGTTTGAAACTTGTTGCTTGCGAATCCCAATGTCTCTGTCAATCACCAGAGTTTCAAAAGTTTCCACCAGAGCAAGCCAGCGACCGTCCAAATCGGAATTGTTATGAACGAAACGATTAGTCCCAACCTCCACCAGGTTCGTTGTTTCACGTAACCGGCGCCAAAATAGATTGGGGCTGGAGTGGTTCCAAAGTGCGTAAGCGAAGCGTCGAGGTTCGAGAAATAGGCCAAAGACAGCACCGCGAGATATGGCGGAGCGCCGGCTGCCAGTATGACCACAAGAAATGGCGTGTACATCGCGGTGGCGTGCGCCGTTATGCTCGCAAAACCGTAATGCGCGTAGAAGTAGACCAGCAAGAGCACGGCGAGCGCCGCCCACCACGTCCAGCCGACGGTAAAACCTGCGGCGGTTTCGGCAAAACGTTTCGTAATTCCCGTTTCGCCGAGCGCTTCAGCCATCCTGACCAGACCGCCGTACCAAATGAACACATCCCACGCACCTCGCTCGCTGATGACGTCGTTCCAATTCAAGACTCCGAATAAAAGGAGAACGCAGATGCCCAACAGAGCAACAGCTGCATAGTTAATGCCGTGCAGCGCTGTGGTCATCCATAGGCCCGCGACCAGCGCAAAGACGAGCAACATCAGTTTTTCGCTGGATTTCATACGGCCCATGCTTGCCAACTCGTTAGCGGCGAATTCGGCAGCGGCGGGCGTGTGCTTTACCTCAGGCGGGAAAATTCGATAGAGCACCAGGGGCACGATGAGGAGCGACAGCAGACCGGGAACAACCGCTGCGAGCGCCCAGCGAGAGTAGCTCAGTTCAATTCCAGTCACCTGTTGGGCAAACTTCGCGATCAGTACATTGGAAGCTTGTCCGGTGAGAAACATCGCGCAGACAATTACGTCACACTGATAAACCAGAGTCATCAGAAACGCGCCTAGTCGTCCGGCAGTTTCTCCCGGTCTGGAGTCGTAAGTTTCTGCCAAACTCTTGGCTACCGGAAATAAAATGCCGCCCGCCCGAGCACCGTTTGAGGGAATGACCATGGCCAGCAGCATGTCGGTTGAAACAAGAGCATAACCAAGACCCAGCGAATGCCGCCCTAGCGCACGGATAAACAGCAAAGCGATGCGCCTGCCCAGACCGGTTTTGATCATCCCCCGCGACATGAAAAACGCCGCCAGTACCAGCCAAACAATCGGGTCCCCATAGCCACCGAGCGCTTTTTCGACGGGCAGCGTGCCCGTCAGCGCCAGAGCAGCGACTCCCATCAGTACTATTGCGCCGCCGGGCACCGGCCGCACAATGCAACCAACGATTGTGGCCACGAAGATCGCGAAAAGGTGCCACGACTGCTTGGTGATCCCGGCTGGAACGGGTGCCAACAAAACGATTAGACCTGCCAACAGGACGATCGCCCACCTGATGAGACGGCTTATCAAGGTGAGGTGATCGCGTTCTACCTCAGGCGGATTGACGTTTGGCACTGCTTGCTCTTGCAAGTTTGTGAATCCTTTGACTGCGGTGGAGTCTCTAAGCTTTGGCTTTCAGCCAGGAAGCCGAGGCGAATGCGGCCGATACTATTACGTTATATGATCTTGTAACTCAAGGATTATAGTTTCCAGCGTAAGGAATCGAGGTAGTCGCTCGACTATTAGTGAGGGCGCGGCACCCGCCATTTGGGCTCAAATTGCGTCCGCTGTTCTTCGTGCGCTGGAAAACGCGACGAAAGTCTTGGTATTCAAACCCTTTGCGGGTTTGGCTTCGTAGATATAAGAGCGAAGGTGAAACGCACCCTGTTATGAAAAACGATATTAAATCCAGCGAAATTACCGACAAGAAGGATTATCTCAACCGCCGCAACTTTATGCGGGGGGCGGCTTTGGTTACTACCACCGCCGCCACCGGCCTGCTTTATCGAAAGCTTAATCCGCCTGCTGTCGAAAAGCCGAAAGGCGATACGCTGGTAACGATTGCAAAATCCAGCGGAGGCAGCGATGCCAATAATGGCTTTACGACCAATGAAAAGCTGACGTCCATCGAGGACATAACCAACTACAACAATTTTTACGAGTTTTCGACAAGCAAGGCGGGTGTGGCCTCTGAATCTGCAGGCTTCGTAACCAAGCCCTGGAGCGTTTCCGTGGGCGGCCTGGTAAATAAGCCTACAACTTTCGGTTTGGAAGAGCTGTTGAAGTTTCCGCAAGAGGAACGCATCTATCGCCTAAGGTGTGTTGAACGTTGGTCGATGGTTATTCCCTGGGTCGGATTTCCGCTGGCAAAGCTTCTGGAAAAAGTTGAACCTGCTGCTCAGGCGAAATACGTCGCCTTCCAGACGCTTTTCGATCCCAAGCGGATGCCGAATCAGTCAACCGGCGTACTCGACTGGCCTTACGTTGAGGGGCTCCGGCTCGACGAGGCAATGCATCCCCTCACTATCCTGGCAACGGGCCTTTACGGCGAAACTCTGCCGCCGCAAGACGGTGCTCCAGTGAGGTTGGTGGTGCCTTGGAAGTATGGCTACAAGAGTATTAAGTCGATTGTGAAAATAACGCTCGTAGCTGAAGAGCCGCCGACGGCCTGGAATAATCAGGCTCCGAACGAATATGGGTTCTATTCAAATGTGAATCCGAATGTTTCGCACCCGCGCTGGAGCCAGGCGCAAGAGCATAGGATTGGCGAATCGACCTTTAGCTCGCGAGATACTTTGCTTTTCAATGGCTACGCGGAGCAGGTGGCGCATTTGTATGACGGAATGGACTTGCGGAAGTATTACTGAGACAGGATTGAGAAGGCAGAGGTCAGAGACCGCAGTCAGGGAACCAAACTGACCACTGATCACTACTCATGAAAGAAACGCGCTTTACAAAATTCACGCTTTTTACCAATGCATTGGTGCCGCTAGGGCTGCTCCTGTGGGATCTTTATCACAAGCGATTGGGTGCGAACCCTGCCGAGTTCATGACTCGAACGACCGGCATACTCACGCTAGTTTTTCTATTACTGACTCTGGCAGTGACTCCAGCTCGAAAGATTACCGGCTTGAACTGGCTGGTCAAATTTCGACGGATGCTCGGCCTGTTTGCGTTTTTCTACGGATTTCTCCATCTGCTGACCTACATTTGGTTTGATCGCTACTTCAATCTTAGAAGTATTCCGGGTGACGTCGTTTCGCGACCCTTTATCGCCTTCGGAATGACTGGGTTTCTCCTAATGGTGCCGCTCGCCATAACGTCGACCAACAAGATGATCAAGCGGCTTGGCGGAAAGCGCTGGAGCCGGTTGCACAAGCTCATTTATGGTGCCGGTATTGCCGGCGCGCTCCATTTCTGGTTATTTGTGAAATCCGATACGCGTCTTCCGTTGACGTTTGGCTTTATTCTTCTGCTCCTCCTGGGACATCGTCTCTTTGTAAAATTTTATCCTC
>JANLYH010000117.1:0-5787 GCA_031365545.1 Pyrinomonadaceae bacterium
TGAGGAGACGTTGTTGCGCGAGACGATAAAGCGCGGGCAGAAGTTTGCGGCGGGTCAGATCGCCGGTGGCGCCGAATATGACAAGGACCGCAGGCGGTGCCGTCAGTTCGAGACGCATGCCCGCGCGCAACGGATTTTCACGCCCGGCGGTTGACGTCTTCGAAGTTTCTTCTTTGTCGTTGGTAGCGATGCGTGAAGGATAACATGATGCGACGCTCGTAATGGAAGTCACGCGCTGCGTCTGCGAGTCAATTGCGTTTTAGGTTTTTGGAGACACACCGCTTTGCACCAAGAGTATTGAGCGCACTCGGCTATGCCGTCTGATGTGCGGAAGCGGCTCTGCCCTTCTGCACTAGCACGTAAGCTCTTGGGCTATGCCCTTTTTCGGGCGCAGCCCCGGGAGACGAACTCAGCGTTTACGGTGGAGCAGAGCCACCACCGCACATCGGATGGCGGAGCCATTTCGTCATCATGTTTAGATTTTTGTGCAGGGCCAAGACACACTACCCCCTGCTGCCGTGGGGCGGCCATTGGAAATCTGATTTGTTCGAACCTACCGGGAAAGTAGAGACACGATAACTACCAAAGCGAATCGCCAAGCCGTTTGTTGGCTCACGCGAAATAGCTATCGATTCTTACGTTACCGAATCACGAAGCTGAGCACTGACAATATCGCAGACAGCGCGTCGCCCGAAACCCGTTCCGACATGCCATCGGTCGGTATTAGGCCCGGCGATGTTGACTCGGTAGCTCCACTCGAAGCCGGCGCGGGAATACCCACAGATGGTATGTCTCCACCAAGGGCGTAAGAGCAGAGAACAAACGTCAGAACTACGGCGATAAGAAATCGTTTCATGGAAGTCTCCTTCGAAAGCTGAGGATGCAAGAATTCTTACATCGGAAATAATAGAGCAACTTCCAAAAGTTCTTGCAAGTCGTTGGTAAGGCGACTAACATCCCCTGCGTCTTCGCAAGCTTTCTTCCAATTCCTCGAAAGGTGTAACTCACATGAAGATAACCTCGCCCAAGTTGGCGGCGTCGCAACTTAACGCAAACGAGGATGCACTTCGTAGGTGCCAGACTGCATTGGACCTAAAAGATAGGGGCGATTACGAAGGGGCTCGCGAAGCAATGCATCCTCTTTGGAGGCGTATTGAGGAGCGGCCTGAAATTGGCGGTCTCTACCAATCTGTCGCTGCGGAGGTCTTGTTGAGTGTTGGCATTTTGACAAGATGGATCGGTAGCAGGAATCAGGTGCGGGAGTCGCAGGATATCGCACGAGATTTGATTAGCGAGAGTATTGATTTATACAGGTCGGCAGGTGATCTTAAGAAAGTTGCTGCGGCGCGTGCTGAACTTGCTTATTGCTATTGGCGTGAGGGTTCCCTAGATGAGGCGCGAATCATGTTCAAAGAGGCGCTTGAGAAGTTGACAATAGAAGGAAATACTAAGGCCAATGCCTTGCTTGGATTAGCAGTGGTCGAATGGTCGGCATCACGATTCACCGAGTCCTTAAGACTTCTCACCGAGAACGCTCCTTTGTTTAAGAAGATTCCCAACCAGGCCATTAAGGGGGCTTATCATAGTCAACTGGCAATGGTGTTGCGAGAACTGGCAGCACCAGAAAGGCCAGTCGACTACTTCAAGCGAATAGTCAAGGAATATGAAGAGGCCGATCACCATTTCAAACTGGCGCGCAATACGATCTTTCGCGCAGACGTTAAGAACAACATCGGAAATCTCCTTCGCGAACTCTCACGGTTCAAAGAAGCCCACAAATACTTAATGCAAGCACGGCGATTGCGAAGCACTCTTCGTGACAAAATAGGCGTCGCGCAGATCGACGACACGCGCGCACAGGTTTTCATTGCTGAGAAGAAGTACAAGCAAGCGGAAACAGTAGCGCGTAACGCAGTCCGCATCCTGCAGAAGAGCGGTCATCAGTGTTTGTTAGCGGACGCGCTCATCACGCAGGGCATCGCGCTGGCGCGGCTGAAGCGTAGCGAGCCGGCGCAGTTTATTTTTCAGAAAGCCATCGAAGTTGCGCATCAGGTCGGGGCGCTTAACAAGGCCGGGCTCGCGGCGTTGACCATGATTGAAGAGTTAGACGACCTGCCCGCGGAAACAATCTACGTCGCTTACGATCGCGCCAGCGAGTGGCTCGCGAAATCGCAGAGTCAGGATCTCCTGTTGCGGCTGAATGCCGCGGGCAGAAAAGTCGTTGCCAAGTCGCGCACTGAATTGACTGCCGAGCAAACTGCTCCCGAAGATCCCATCGAGGCGCTCTTCAACAAGCCAGTAGAACTGCAACGTGAGGTGATGAAGTTTGAAGGCCGCGTGATTCAGCGAGCGCTGGCTAAGGCGAATGGAAGCTTGACGCGCGCTGCTGGATCGCTATCGATGAGCTACCAGGCGCTGGCCTATATTCTCGAGTCCAGGCAGAAACATTTATTAAAGGAGCGAACGCCGATTCGCCGCCGCTCGCGCCGGGATTCGCCCCCGCAGAATGGCGAACAAGCTTGATGTCCGGAGGAGCACGGATAAGCGGCGTGCTCCTCGGGCCGCGAACACTTTTGTTTCGACGGGAACTAAAAGTGTCGCGCGCGCCGCGTCATAGGGTGAACGCGGCGCACGGGACCGGCACAAGGCGCGCCCCAGGTGCCGGTCTTGATTTCTGAAAATGAGGCAGCTTACATTCGATTTAAGAGTTAGGGAGGTCGAGTCCAAGCAACTGTCGCGGAACCTCTATCGCAGTGACAAGTGTCAAACTAGCGACTCCCTGAATGTGGTTTTGGCAACCTAGACGCACGAGAAGCATCCTAGATGACTACGGCTCTTAACTGAGTATTCCCTCGGGAGGTAACTGCAATGCAAATTCATAAGAAAACTATTGGACTTCTCATTTTGATGGTCGCCTTATTTTCGTTGACGCTAATTACTGGAATTGGCAATCAATACCAAGGTACTTCGGCTGGAGCGAAGCGAGACGACGCGACTCCTGTACAAGAGGGGAGGATGACGGAAAAGGAGCGGGCGCACAGCAAACTCTACAAGGAGTACAAACCTGACGGAAACCTTCGCGCTCTCGCGGAATCGTCGGCTGATGACGTGGAGGTAGTGAATGGTATTCCGCAAAAGGCTTTTAGCTCGAGTTCACCGCCGTTCAACTTGCAGGACTTTCTGAGAGAGATGGCCCGCGAATCCGACGCCGTCGTTATTGGGGTTGTCCATAAAAAGACCTCTTTTCTCACCGAGGATGAGAATTTCGTTTTCAGTGATTACGAGTTGAACGTCGAAGATATCTTGAAGAATAATAGTGCCCATCCAATTAAGGTGAAGAGCATAACTGTCACACGGCCCGGTGGCGCCGTAGTGCTTGGTCGCCGTACTGTTCGTGCCACCGACGAATCTCTCGAGCCGCTAGATAGGGGAAATCGTTACTTACTATTCCTTGAGTTCATTCCCAGCACTGGAGCATATAAGGCATTCAATAGTAAGGGCAGCTTCCAACTCGACGGGAACAAGACGGTTAAGCTCACTCACGAAGATCTCCCATATGAAATGGAGACGGGGACCAAAGCCTTATCGCTGATCGCCCACATTCGCAGCGCGGTTCAATAGATCTTCAGGGCCAGATTAAGTTTGGATAAGCACAGAGATACAAACTAATGAATCAACCTCGCCTAAAACAATTCTGCGCGTCTTTCGCACCTATTGTTATCCTAATTGCGCTGGTCGTTTTTGCTGTAACCGCCTTCCTGAAAGTGCATTCGCAAGCGAACTCAGGATGTCCAACCACTAAGACTACCAGTTGGGCAAAGGGCAAAGCGGTCTATTACAACTACGGCAACATAACTGATCCTGCAATACAAAGTCAGATCAAGGCTGCGGCGGATAAATGGACGGCTGCTAATTCCAGCAATGGGTCAGGAGTCAGTTTCGTTCTGGGACCTCCTCCTCAAGGCGCAACTGGTTATGGAACCGTCACCTTTCAGACGGGGGCTGTTTCCGGTGGAATTGCAAATACATCCTATAGCGGCGTCAGCGGGTCGACTTTCACGGGAGCAACTATTACATTCGACACCTCCCAACAAGCTGTTTACGATCCAAGCAGCGCCGGGTATGACACTATGTTCCTGAAGCAAACTCTCCATGAGCTGGGTCATACTATGGGGTTAGATCATCCCCCCAACCCAACCGGGAATGGCTGTGACCAACCTGACGGCGCATCTGTCATGAATTACACATGCAATACGAACGACTCGGCTAACAACATGCCCACAGACGTCACGACCTGTGACAATCAGACTGTTAATCAAAGACCCCCATTCCAACCGACACCGACGCCGACGCCAACGCCTGAGATCTGCCTGGTGGACGAACGTGCTCCTAACCAAGCCTATTGCGATATTGATGCTCCGTTGTGCGAAGACGGGATAGATAACGATTGCGACAGTAAAACTGACGCCCAGGACGAAGGCTGCATCTGTATGTCGCCGATCGTGATTGACACGCTCGGAAATGGCTTTGATCTAACAAGTCTCGCCAATGGAGTTGTGTTCGACGTTATGGGAAATGGACATCCACTTCAAGTTTCCTGGATTCAAGGCGATGAAGCGTGGCTTGCCTTGGATCGCGACGGGAATGGGATCATCGATAACGGTAAGGAATTATTCGGCAATTTCACGCCGCAACCAGCCTCCGCAAAACAGAACGGATTCCTCGCACTCGCTGAATTTGACAAGCAGGCTAGCGGCGGCAACGGTGATGGTTTGATTGATGGCCGCGATGCGATCTTCTCGAGCTTGCGCTTATGGCAGGACGGCAACCACAACGGCTTCTCAGAGTCAGGTGAGTTGTATGCACTGCCCAGCTTGAAGGTGGAATCAATCTCGCTCAAGTACAAAGAGACGAGGCGAATGGATCAAAACGGCAACGGGTTCCGTTATCGCGGTAAGGTGGATGATGCGAAGCATTCCCACGTTGGCCGCTGGGCCTGGGATGTGTTTCTTGTTCACTGAAGAAAACTTGACGAACCAAGAGCATGAGCCTGCAAAGCTGGCGACAGGTGTCGCGGTCAGAATTCTGTCGCCAGTTTCGCAGGCTCGGTTGTTTTCACGCGACGTTTCCCCAGGCTCGCAAAGCCTCGCCAGGGGCTAGTACGCTCCCTACTGCTTCGCAGCCTCGTTGAGGCCTTACCATCGGCCTTTGGTTGAACGAATCGTCCTTTTCGCTTTACCCCGCCCACCATCCGTCTTACAATGAATTGCAGCCACGACAGACTGGATTGGAAGTAGCGCTCGGCGTTTCCCCACGTAGGCGATCCCCAATTAGATTTAAAAACTTCAGGTCTTCGGACATCACCACTCGCGGTATCCGGCATCTCTAGTTGCAGTCCTGTCTTTGATTCTGAAACCATCAATTGGCTCCCCGTCAATAACGCTTGCGAGGAACGCGAGGCTTACATGCACTTAGCTCCTGGACGCGCTTTCACTATCGCCATAATCTCCTGTCTGGTTGTCCTATTGCTTATTTCGCTTTCTCCGGTTGCGCGAACGCAGGAGAAGACCGAGCAAAAACCTGGTGACACATCGCCTGCCAAACAGGCCACCGAGCCGGCCAGTTCCCCAACACCACCGGCAGAGCCGGCCACACCCAACCCTCGGAATCCTCTCAACGATATCGGCCAGGGTCTCGGTCAGGGCCCGGTCATCACCAACACTGACCTGATCACCTTTACAGTTACCGTAACGGATACCTACGGCCGCTACGTTTCGGGTTTGGGCA
>JANLYH010000118.1:0-7946 GCA_031365545.1 Pyrinomonadaceae bacterium
GGTTACTTCAATCACGCCGGAACTTGAGCCGCAGGATCAGCGCTACTACGTTTTCGATCAGGGATTGCAGCAGAACTATTTTCAGAAGCGCGAGAATGGCGATCTGTTTGTGCCACGGGTTTGGCCTGGAGAAAGCGCGTTTGTCGATTTCACGTTGCCGGCTGCGCGCGAATGGTGGGGCGGCCTGCATCGCGCTTATACGGACAACGGCATCGCGGGAATTTGGAACGACATGAACGAGCCTTCCGACTTTGTCGATCAAACCGGCAAGAACCAGCTTGACGTCGTCAGCTACGACGAAGGCGAGAAGTCCACACACGCGAAAAATCGGAACGTGTTTGCGCTCCTGATGGCCCGCGCGTCCTATGAAGGTCTCGCACGGCTGCGGCCCAACCAGCGCCCTTATGTGATCACGCGCGCCGCTTACGCCGGCATGCAAAGATATTCGACCATGTGGACTGGCGACACCAACAGCACCTGGGAAGCGTTGGCGCTGAACGTGCCGATGTTCACCACGCTCGGGATGTCAGGCGAACCTTTTGTAGGCAGCGACGTTGGCGGCTTCATCGGTCGCGGCAATGGAGAACTGCTTACGCGCGCTTATCAGGTAAGTTTTCTGGCTCCGTTTTGTCGCAATCATAAAGTGATCGACGGGTACGATCAGGAGCCATGGCGTTTTGGTAAATACTACGAAGACATCATTCGCAAGTATCTGAAGCTCCGTTACCAGTTGCTGCCTTTTCTCTACACAACATTGGAGGAAGCACATCAAACCGGCGTGCCTTTGTTTCGTCCCCTGGTGCTCAACTATCAGGACGATCCTAATACCTACAATCTCGATGACGAGTTCATGATTGGCAACGATCTGCTGGTGGCTCCGGTTTTGAAGCCCGATATCACCAAGCGTTTGGTTTATCTGCCGAAGGGCTGGTGGTACGACTATTGGACAAACAAGAAATACGAAGGCGGCACGATGATCTCGGCAGATGCGCCGCTTGAAAGTGTCCCGATGTTTGTGCGCGCCGGCGCGATTGTTCCCACGGAACCGGAGATGAACTACACGGGAGAAAAGCCTGTCGATCCGATCACCTTCAACATTTATCCGGACGAGAATGGTTCTGCTGCGGCAACGTTGTACGAGGATGACGGCCTTAGTCCCGCATATGCTCAGCAGGTTTTTCGCCGGACAACCGTCAATGCAAAGCGAAGCGGACTTGGTTACGTTGTTATCACCGGTGCGCCGCAAGGTAGCTACCAGCCAGGCGGCAGGAAATTCGCTTTTGTAATCAAGTCGGGTGGCCGTGCGGCCCGCACTGTCACGACCAACGATAACGGCGGCGCGCAAACCATCAAGCTCAACTAAAACTAACGAGGCACAGACGATTAATGACCTGGATCAAAACGGTTTCGCCTGATGAAGATGAGAACGTGCGACGCGCGATGGACGCGCAGCGCGAGTTGTACCCAAATGAATACGCGGTGCCGATTCATCCCACTCCCGATCAGCAGTCGTCTGAGATTGTTGCTTCTCATAGCCTGATTCCTGACGCGCTTCATCATGCGTTTTCCACCTTCGGCGCCTTGATGTCACCTGATCTGCCACTCACGCGCCGTCAGCATGAAATGATCACGACCGTCGTTTCAGTCGCCAACCGTTGTCATTATTGAATCGAATCGCACGCGGAGTTTCTGCGTCGAGTCACACTGGATGAAGAGTTGGTGCGGGCGCTGCAAACGGACTACCAGGCCGCGCCGATCACTGAGCAGGAGAGGACTATGCTGGACTATGTCGCGCAGTTGACGCGCGATGCCACCGGCATAAACCGACAGGATCACGAGCGCTTACGAGCCGTTGGCTTCGATGACCGCGGCATTCTCCAGATCACCCTCATTGCTTCCTGGTTCAACTACATTAACCGCGTCGCCGACGCGCTCGGCGTGGGCAGAGAGTAGATTCAAAAGAGCGTGGGCTTGCCACCGCTTTTACTCGCCGACTTTTGTTGTTCGCGTGCAACACGCAGAAACGCGCGCGCCGCGTGCGAGAGGGTCGCGCCCCTCCGATACACCAGGTAAAGCTTGCGTTCCAACTTCATTTCGCGGACCGCGAGCGCCGCAACCTGACCGCGCGCGATCTCCGCCTGCGCCGTCAAGCGCGGCACCAGCGCCACACCCATCCCGCCTTCGACGAACCGCTTGATTGCTTCGAGCGTTGGCATCTCAAGCGAGATGTTCAGCGGTGTGCGATATTTTTCGAAAGTCCGCACCACGCGTTCTCGATAAGGGGAGGGAACGTTGTGCGCGACAAACGACTCCGCGCCTAACTCGCGAACCGAAACAACTTTCTTCTCCGCCAGTGGATGATTCATCGGCACAATGAGCGCTAGTTCGTCTGTTAACACTGCCACCGAAGTGACGGCCGTGTCGTTTGGCTTGAAGGAAACAATTCCAATCTCAGTTTCGCGCGCGAGTAGCTCTGACGAAATGCGACTGGCGAGACTTCGCTTCACTTCAACCTTGATATGCGGATGGCGCGCGCGAAATACGGGCAGCAGCGGCAGCAGGTACATCACCGTATATTCATTGGCGCTTAGGCTGAGCTTGCCGCGATGCAGTCCCTTCAATTCCTTGATGGCCGCGTGGGCGCCGTGACGCAGGTTTACCATCTGCTGCGCCAGCCCAAAGAGAACCCGGCCGGCGGCAGTCATGGTTCCGTCTTTCGACGAACGATCGAAAAGCGGTTCACCGATTTCTGTTTCCAGGCGGCGAATCGCCTGGCTGATTGCCGGCTGCGTGCGATGAAGTCTTTCGGCCGCACGCGAAAAGCTCTTCTCCTGCGCGACGGCGATCAGTACCTCGAGCTGGTTGATGTCCATTTCAAAAGCTCCCTTGGTAACGCAAACTGTTATGTTGCCTACGATCCTCCCACTCAAGCCACACGCCAGACGCAAACTAACAGTTTGCGTTACGGCGGCTCAACTTATCGGCGTGCCTGGTTGAAGTTATCTTATCATCGAAAGTTATGTTCTCATAGATATTATAACTTTGACTATTTGAAGAGCCGTCCCTAAGATCCAGCCTCTTGCGGAAGGAGGCCCGAGAATGACTGGAGAAAGAGTTGCAGTTTTCGACACCACGCTGCGTGACGGCGAGCAATCGCCCGGCTGCTCAATGAATCTGGCCGAAAAGGTGCGCATGGCGAGGCAACTGGAAGAACTCGGTGTTGACGTTATCGAGGCCGGCTTTCCCATTGCTTCGGATGGCGACTTCGCGGCCGTGCGAGCGGTGGCAGCGGAATGCCGGAACGTTACCGTGGCGGCACTTTGTCGCACCTCGGAACAAGACGTGTTGCGCGCGGCTGAGGCGTTGGAGCATGCCGCCCATCCGCGTATCCACACGTTCGTGGCCACGTCCGATTTGCACCTCGAGTACAAGCTGAAGAAGAGCCGCGCGGAAGTGATCGAGATGACACGGCAGGCTGTCGCTCTTGCGCGCGAGTGTGCTGAAGACGTTGAGTTCTCTGCCGAGGATGCGACGCGCAGCGACGTCGATTACTTGTGTGAAGTTCTAGCCACCGCCGTAGACGCCGGCGCCACGGTCATCAACGTTCCCGATACAGTTGGTTACACGATGCCGACGGAGTTTATCAATCTGGTGCGCAGAGTGCGCGAGCAGGTAGTTGGCGATCGCAACGACATCACGATCAGCGTGCACTGCCATGACGACCTCGGCTTAGCGGTAGCAAACAGTCTCGCAGCGATTGAGGCAGGCGCGCGCCAGGTTGAATGCACGATCAACGGCATCGGTGAACGCGCCGGCAATGCATCGCTCGAAGAGATCGTGATGGCGATGAAGGTGCGGGCTGATCGCCTGCCTTTCGAAACGGGGGTGCAGACGCAACAACTCTATCCCACCAGCCAACTGCTTTCGTCGATCATCAGTTGCGCCGTGCAGCCGAACAAAGCGATCGTGGGCCGCAACGCGTTCGCGCATGAAGCTGGGATTCATCAGCATGGCGTGATTAGCAATCCGCTCTGCTATGAAATCATGACGCCGGAATCGGTGGGTGTGCCGGCGAACAACCTCGTATTGGGCAAACACTCCGGGCGCCACGCGCTGGCCCTGCGTTACGAGAACCTGGGCTATGCAATGCAACCTGATGAACTGGACGCGATTTACCAGCGATTCACCACGCTCGCGGATCGTAAGAAGCGCATTTACGATCAAGACTTGATTGCTCTTCTCCAAACCGCATCGCTGGCCGGCGACAGAATTGCGACTGAAGGCGCCACTACCTGGGCGCGGGCATCGTCGGCTGCATGAAGCGATAGTGAAGCCGCGTATCAAATTCTCTGGAGGGACAGGCAAGAATGCCTGTCCTACTATGAATGAAACTACAAATCACGGTACTTGAAGGCGATGGTGTTGGCCCGGAAGTAACACGCGAGGCAGTTCGTGTCTTACGCGCAGTTGCCGCGCTTCACGGTCATGAGTTTACTTTTGATCACAAACTGATCGGCGGCGACGCAATCAGTCAGGCGGGCTCACCACTGCCCAGAGCTACGCTTGACGCATGTTTGGCGGGCGACGCCGTGTTGCTTGGGGCAGTAGGCGCGCCTGAATTTGATTCGCTAAAGCCGGCCGACCGACCAGAAGCAGGACTCCTACTGCTGCGGCGTGCTCTCGGCGGTTTTGCGAATTTGCGCCCGGCAATCTCGTATAAGGCAATCGCCGCAGCGTCTCCCCTACGCCCCGAGATTGCCGCGGGCGCAAATATTCTGATCGTCCGCGAGTTATTGGGCGGACTCTACTTTGGCGAACCGCGCGGCGCATCGGGTAACAACGGCGACTCGGTTGCGGTCAATACCATGACTTATTCAGTCCCGGAGATTGAAAGGGTCGCACGCGTCGCTTTCGAAGCTGCGATGAAGCGGGGACGGAAAGTTACTTCAGTCGACAAGGCAAACGTGCTGGAGACTTCCCAGCTTTGGCGCAGCACTGTCACCCGTGTAGCGCTCGAATTTCCTGAGGTTGCGCTCAATCATTTGTACGTGGACGCCTGCGCGATGCACTTGATAACGAATCCGCGGCGCTTTGATGTCTTGCTGACTGAAAATCTCTTTGGCGATATTCTTTCAGACGAGGCGGCCGTGATCACCGGATCTCTCGGCATGTTGGGTTCGGCAACGATCGGCGGGGAGGTTGGCCTCTATGAACCCGTGCATGGTTCAGCGCCCGACATTGCCGGCTGCGGCATCGCTAATCCCTTTGGCGCAATAGCGTCGGCAGCGATGTTATTGCGTTATAGCGCTGGCCTCGAGCGCGAAGCTGACGACATTGAGGAGGCGATTCAAGTCGTACTCGATGACGGCTATCGCACCCGCGACATTGCTTCGGATCAGATTGGTTACGTGGCGACGACGGCCGAAATAGGTGAACGCGTGGCGGAGGCAGTCGCCGAGATTGCGGATGTGCGACACGCGTATCATGCTGTATAGCCAGAGGTCAGCAGTCAGTGGTCAGCGGCAGGCAGTGATAGGCCTGAGATTAGTCAGCGGGCCGGGCCCACACCGAGGTTTTCTTTACTGACCACTGACCACTGACCACTTGTTTTCCATGTCTCGAACACTATTTGAAAAACTCTGGGACGCTCATGTTGTAACTCAGTCCGAAGCGCAACCGACGCTTCTCTACATTGATTTACATCTCGTTCATGAAGTGACTTCGCCGCAGGCCTTCGAAGGTCTGCGCGTCGCTGAACGTCGTGTGCGTCGTCCCCATCACACGGTCGCGACGGTTGATCACAATGTGCCCACCACCGATCGCAATTTGCCAATAGCCGATCCTGTGGGCGCCAAACAAATCGATACTCTCCGTCAGAACTGCCGGGACTTTGGTATCCAGCTATTTGATATCGACTCAGCCGACCAAGGCATCGTGCATGTCATTGGTCCGGAACTGGGTCTGACGCAACCGGGCATGACAATCGTTTGCGGCGACAGTCACACCAGCACGCATGGAGCTTTTGGTACGCTCGCGTTTGGTATCGGAACCAGTGAAGTTGAGCATGTACTTGCGACACAATGTCTGCCGCAAAATAAACCGCGCATGATGTTGGTGGAAGTCAACGGTTCATTAGCGGAAGGCGTTACCGCGAAGGACCTCGCGCTCGGGATCATTGGCCAGATTGGAACGGCGGGCGGGACCGGCTATGCAATCGAATACGCGGGCGAGGCTGTGCGTGCGCTTTCAATCGAAGGGCGCATGACGCTTTGCAACATGAGCATTGAAGCGGGCGCGCGTGCCGGAATGATCGCGCCAGATGAAAAAACTTTCGCGTATTTGCAGGGCCGGCGATTCGCGCCAAAAGGAGAAGCGTGGAACAAAGCGGTGGCGTATTGGCAGACGCTTCGGAGTGACAGCGATGCAGAATTTGATCTAACGGTCCGACTCGATGCCTCCGCACTTGAACCACATGTTACCTGGGGCACCAGCCCGGGCATGGTTGTCCCCGTGACTGGCTGCGTTCCCGATCCCGCCGCCTCGAAAAACGAAGCCGATCGCCTGGCATCCAGTCGAGCGCTGGAATACATGGCGCTCACACCGCGCACAAGGATTCAGGATATTCAAATCGATCGCGTTTTTATTGGCTCCTGCACGAATGCGCGCCTCGAGGATTTGCGCGCGGCGGCGCGTGTCGTGAAGGGATACAGAATTGGGAATGCAGTGCGCGCGATGGTGGTTCCGGGTTCGCAGGCGGTGAAGCGCGCCGCCGAAGCTGAAGGCCTCGATCGCATTTTTCGCGAATCCGGTTTCGAGTGGCGCGAAGCCGGCTGCTCCATGTGTCTGGGCATGAACGCGGATACTTTGGAACCGAGTGAACGCTGCGCCTCAACCAGCAACCGCAACTTTGAAGGACGGCAGGGCCGCGGTGGCCGCACTCATCTGGTTAGTCCAATGATGGCGGCAGCGGCCGCTATCACGGGACACTTCATTGACGTTAGAGAGTGGAAGTTTAAGTAACGCACATCATGAAACCCTTTCGCAGCCACACCGGCATGGTCGTCCCTCTTGATCGGGCAAACGTCGATACCGATCAGATCATTCCCAAACAATTTCTCAAGCGAATTGAGCGCACGGGATTCGGCGAATTCTTATTTTACGATTGGCGCTTTCAGGCGGATGGAAAACCCAGCGAGTCGTTTGTTCTGAACGAGCCACGTTACCGCGGAGCCTCGATCCTGGTGACCGGAAAAAACTTTGGCTGCGGCTCTTCGCGCGAGCATGCTCCGTGGGCGCTCGCCGATTATGGCTTTCGTGCCATTATCGCACCGTCGTTTGCCGATATCTTTGCCAACAATTGTATGAAGAATGGGCTCTTGCCTGTGACACTCCCTGAGCCTCAAGTCTCCGCAATTCTTGAGCGTGCTCGCTCAAGCGAGCGCTATGAACTGACGGTGGATCTTGACGGACGAAGCGTCAGCGACAAGGCCGGCCTGTCGGCTCCCTTTGTTATCGACGACTTCCAGCGACGCTGTTTAATGGAAGGTCTCGACGACATCGGCCTCACGCTCCTGCATGAGTCCGAGATCACGGCCTATGAACAACGCAGATTGCAGATGAGCGTGTAGCTACCGTAGCTTCCGTGTTGCTGACTGCTCAGACCCCCAGGTCGCGAGGGTCTAGTGACCGGAACGTTATCCAAGGTAGTTGACCGGGAAGCATTTTTACGATTTTAAATACGCGATCGTTATGGGGTCTTGAAATGTCGCGTCGATCTGGACTATAAGCGGGTAGCGAAAAAATGTAACGAAAGGAACGAACAATGGTGGTTAGCAAATGGATTGTTGGTCTACTCGGCGCAGTTATCGCAATTTCACTGACTGGCTGCAAAATTGGTAGCAAGAATTCGCAATCGGCGGGCTCTTCCAACTCAACTGCAACTGAGC
>JANLYH010000017.1:0-5133 GCA_031365545.1 Pyrinomonadaceae bacterium
GGACGTATCGCGTGTTAGCAATGACAGCCGTGAGGCGGCGGAGATATTGCTCGAACGCGCGCAAGTGGCCACCGTTCCCGGCGTCGTCTTCGGTGAACACGGCGAAGGTCACCTGCGTTTTTCTTTCTCCACCTCGATTGAAATGATTGAAGCCGGTCTCGATTCCCTCCGCCGCAACCTGTGATATTTCAAAAAGGCACAGACATACAGAATAATCACTCGAGAACAATAACCTCGAGGTTGGGAAGGGCGCTTGCCCCCGCCGTGCTCGAATGGCATTCCACCTGCGGGGTAAACCACCCTTCCTGACTGCGCTATGCTTGCTTGTGTCACTTCGGGTTGCTCTTATCAACTGCGCTAAAGATCCATGAATGAGCTTGATTTCATAAACCGGGTAAGAAAGCTGGCCAATGCTCACGACGTTGCGCCCGGACTCGTGCGGGGAATTGGAGACGACGCGGCTGTTTTCAAGTTTTTCTCCGGCGGCGAGCTGGCTGTCAGCACTGATCTACTCGTTGAGGATGTGGACTTTCGCCGTGAGACCACGCAACCCGAGTTGCTGGGCCACAAAGCGCTGGCCGTTTCCCTTTCCGATATCGCGGCAATGGGCGCCCGACCACGCTGGGCGCTGTTATCGATCGGAGTGCCAGAGGCAATTTGGAATAGCGAATTCTTAGATGGCTTCTACGCGGGCTTCTTCAAACTGGCGAGCCGCTATGGCGTCACACTCGTCGGCGGCGACCTATCACGAACGCCTGACAAGATTGTTATCGACTCAATTCTTATGGGCGAGACTCCCTCGCCGGGAGCTGTCTTCAGGGCCGGGGCCAGTCCTGGCGATCATATCTTCGTCACTGGCTTTTTAGGCGATGCAGCCGCCGGCCTGCGTTTGCTTGAACACGGAGCCCGACTACAAACACAAGGCGATCACTCTCAAGCAACCGCCGAGCAGCCAAACGAATCTCGTCCGATTGACTACCTGCTGCTTCGTCATCTGCGTCCGGAACCTCGCGTCGGTTGGGGTCTGCTGCTCGGAGAACAGCAACTTGCGACTGCCATGATCGACATCAGCGATGGGCTTTCCTCAGACCTCAACCACCTTTGCGATGAAAGCAAAGTCGGCGCACTCGTAGACGCTTCACACATTCCCATCGATCCTCTGGTCAGTGAACTGAGCGGCCGCCGTGCCTTAGATCCGCTAATGCTCGCGCTCCATGGCGGTGAAGATTTTGAACTGCTATTTACCGTCAAACCAGCACTGGTCGCGAAACTACCGAAGCGCGTCGATGGCGTTTCGCTAACTCGCATCGGCGAGATCAAGGAAGCTGGCGAGGGTGTTCAGATCTCCGAAGGCTCACGAACCTGGAAACTCGAGCCAGGCGGTTGGGACCATTTTAAGTGATCAGTGAAAAGTGAAAGGCTGGACTAGCAGAAATTTGATTGGCGTCCATAGTTCTTGACCAACCTCTTTACACATATGTCCTGCCTCCTCACTTTTCACTTTTCACTTTTCACTTTTCACCGTAATCTAATCCCATGCTTAGATTTCGCAACACACTCTCCGGCAAGCTTGAAGAGTTTCACCCGATAATCGAGGGCGAAGTTCGCTTCTACTATTGCGGCCCCACGGTGTGGGCCTATGGCCATCTCGGCAACTTCCGTTCAGCAATCGCCGCCGACATCGTGCGGAGGTATCTCAAGTTTAAGGGATACAAAGTCACGCACGTGATGAACATTACGGACGTTGAAGACCGCATCATTGCCAAGTCTCAAGAAGCTGGACTAAGCATCGACGAATACACAGCGGAATATATCGACGCGCTTTGGGAAGATTTTGATGCGCTCGGTTGCGAACGGCCAGAGATCGTCCCGCGCGCGACGCGACATATTCCGGAAATGGTTTCGCTGATCGAGAGACTCCTGGCAAGCGGCCATGCCTATGAATCGGAAGGATCCATTTACTACCGCATCGGTTCCTTCCCCGAATACGGCAAGCTTTCGAAAATTAACTTCGCGGGCAACATCGCCGGCGCCAGCGACCGCATCGACACCGACCGTTATGAAAAAGAGGACGCGCGCGATTTTGCTTTGTGGAAGGAACCTTCCTCCGCAACCGAGCCGGCCTGGGATTCTGCGATTGGACGCGGCCGCCCGGGTTGGCACATCGAATGCTCAGCGATGTCGATGAAATATCTGGGAGAGACTTTTGATATCCACGCCGGCGGCATCGATTTGGTGTTTCCCCATCATGAGAACGAGATCGCGCAGAGCGAAGGCGCAACCGGAAAAGAGTTTGTTCGTTACTGGATCCACTTCGAGCATCTCAAAGTTGAAGGCGAAACGATGTCGAAGTCGAAAGGAAACTACTACACCTTTCGCGACGTCGCCGCCAAAGGATATTCCGGTGGCGCGGTGCGTTACTTCCTGCTGAGCGTCCCCTACAACAAACAGATCAATTTCACTTTCGACGCCCTCGCCGGCGCTGAGAAGACGGTTGCGAGTCTGCGCGATTTCAAAGCGCGGCTGGGCGAGGCGAAGACAAATCCGGGACTAAACGAAGCTTTGCATGAAGCAACGCTCGCCGCCGCGCGCGAGTTTGAAGAAGGCATGGACGATGATCTCAACACTTCGGTGGCCCTCGCCGTAATTCATAACTTAACCCGCGTCGTTAATACCGCGCTCGCCAAAAAGAAACTTCAGGAAGATAACAAGCTTGAACTGATTGAATTGCTCCGGCGTTTCGACACGGTCCTGAATATCCTCGGTAATGCGCAGCGCGAGATGCTCGATAGCGAAGTTCAGAGCTTGATTGACGAACGGCAGGAAGCGCGCCGCCGTCGCGACTTCGCGCGCGGCGATGAGATCCGTGACGAGCTTGCGGCTCGCGGCATAATCCTGGAAGACACTAAAGAAGGCGTGCGCTGGAAGCGGAAGTAGAAACTGGCAGCTCCACGCAAATACAGAACCGGGAGCCGTAGCGGCCGGGTCACGGTCCGCTTCACACGAGCTTAGGGTTACACGCACCCGGTCGCTACAGCTCCCGGTTCCGTATTTGTGCGGCTTTACCTGAGTGGCAATTTGTCGCTCGTGCTAAAGAGCCATTACCAAGACAAAAAGGATCACCGAGCATGCTCGATGATCCTTTGTTTGATCTAGCCTGTCACCAACGATCGACAGGCAGGAATTGCCCGTCCTACTCAGAAACCAGGCGGTGGGGGCGGTGGGCCATGATGACCGTGTCCGCCTGGACCTCCGGGTCCGCCGGGGCCGCCGTGCTGTTTCATCATTGCATCAGCCTTGGTACGTTGTTCCGGCGTCAGCAAGCTGTACATTTTCGAATGCATCTGCAGATGCTCAACCATTTCGTCGGCCATTAGCTGTGCTTGCTGATTCGCAAGCGGACGCACCGTCGCTTCATCGAATTGGCCGTTGGCAGTGGCCGCTTGGATTTGCTTCTGTATCTCCTCGATCTTGGCGTGACGCTGTTCTGCTGATGCACGTCCCGCCTCCATTATTGCCTTCGCTTGTTCCTTTTGCCCATCCGTCAGACTGAGCTCGCGTGACATATGCTCAAGCATAGCTTCCGGCCCACCGCGCATCTTTTCACCCTGGGCCATATGACCCTGGGCCAGCGCAATAATTGTCGCGGCCACGACCAGGACAGCGATGCTGGCAATCACTAATATTTTCTTCTTCATTCTTTTTCTCCTCTGAAATTTACCGGGCAGACTCTTCAGTCTGTCCTTTGATAACTGACAAGCCACGCGGGGCCTGTCTCAGATAATCGATTAGTCGATCGTGCCGCTCTGCGGCGTTCGCACTCTTATACGCCAAATCCATCCCGGCCGACGTAAAGACTCAGTCTATCTGTGTAAAGTTTTGTAAAGATGGCAGACTGATATTGGCTGTTGACACTTCTTTACAAATAGCACTGCCGCGATTGGGCTACAATGATGGTCGATAAGCTTTAGCTTGTGGTTGCGCGCGTCAAACTGAAGTTAATCGGACAGCTTCAACCAAATGGATCAAATACTGATCATCGACGATGACGTGGCGCTGTGCGAGCTGGTTACAGAATATCTCGAGCCGCTGGGTTTTCAAATCGAGTCAGTCCATCGTGGCGATGCCGGGGCGGAGCGTGCCCTCGCCGGCAAACATGCGCTCGTGGTGCTCGATGTGATGCTCCCGGGCCTAAACGGTTTTGAAGTTTTACGACGCATACGAGCAGGCTCGAAGGTACCCGTGTTGATGCTGACCGCCCGCGGTGATGACGTCGACCGGATTGTCGGGCTCGAGATCGGCGCCGACGACTACTTGCCGAAGCCTTTCAACCCCAGAGAACTGACAGCCCGAATTCGCGCGATTCTGCGAAGAACAAATCTGGAACCCACTCAGGTTTCCGGGAAAAAACTCTGCGTTGGCGATGTGGAGTTAGACAGCGGTACGCGCGCGGCGTCTCGCGCCGGCGAAAATGTTGAGCTTACTGCTGTGGAGTTTGATCTGCTGGAAAAGTTATTGCGTGCTGCCGGGCAGATCGTCACGCGCGAAGAACTGTCGAAAGAGGTGTTGGGCCGTAGCTCGTCGCCTTTTGATCGCAGTATCGACATGCACATTAGTAATTTACGCAAGAAGCTCGGTCACCAATTTGGCGAGACGGAAAGAATTAAAACAGTAAGAGGCGTCGGTTATATCTATGCGCAGGCGAGCCCTGCCGACGGAGAGTGACAGTTTGCCACGAAGTCTGTTTCTAAAAATCTTCATTTGGTTTAGCGCCGTGGTGCTTACCGTGATTGCCGTCACGTTCATTGTAGGTGAACTCTCCCGGCCTGATCCTTCACAGCCGCCCTTTCGACGACCACTCGATCAGGCCCTGACCGGCTACGCGCAAGCCGCCGCGGAAACTTACGAACGAGCTGGTCAGCCGGCGCTTGCAGCCGAGCTGGACCGCATACAACGAGAATCAAAGCTTCGCGCGTACTTGTTCGACAGCCAGCTCCACGAACTCTCGGGCCGGCGCGTACCTCCCGGCGCCGCGGGCCTGGCGCAAAGGACTATGGAAACGCGATTGCCTGAGATTGGCGCTGGCCATCCTCCTTTGCAGTCGCGACCGGTTGTTACACCCGGCAGTGGTCA
>JANLYH010000182.1:0-14333 GCA_031365545.1 Pyrinomonadaceae bacterium
GGCGTCCTACGGTCAGGGACGCGCAAAGACGGGCCCGGATCCGGCTACGATTCGCGATACCGAACTCGAGAAGGATTCTCTCCACAACCTTGAGGTCGCACGGCATTACTTCAAACTTAAGAAGGCCTATCTCGCGGCGCTCAGGCGGTGTGAAGAAGTCGATGCGGGAAATCCCACCTTTGCCAAAATGGACGAGGTGCTCTATATCGCCGGAGAGAGTAGCCTGCGATTGGCTGACACTGGCGGCATACAAAAGACGAAGAACACCCTGCCCACCGATATGCAGGTAAAAGAAAAGAAGGACCTGAAATACAAGACGCCCGACGAACTCCGTGAAGACGCGCGCATGTATCTCTCGCGGCTGGTGGCTGAATACCCAAACAGCGTTTTTCATGACCAGGCGGCAGCCGACTTGCAAACGCTCGGCGGTCCGATTCCGCCGGCGTCCATTGAGCCTCCGCCCGTTAAGCCGCCGCAATAGTAGTGGGCAATGGGCAGCGGGCAGTGAGCAGTAGTTAAAAACTAAAATCCGAAATCCGAAATCCGAAATCTAAAATTCCTATGTCCTTACTTGTAGTTGGTTCTGTTGCGTTCGATGCAGTCGAAACGCCATTTGGTAAATGTGACAAGATGCTGGGCGGCTCTGGCTCCCACTTCTCAATTTCCGCAAGCTTCTTTACCGATGTTCGCATCGTGGGCGTCGTGGGCGGAGATTTTAGCGCCGCTGAACAACAGGTCTTTGACGCTCACAACGTCGATACTTCAGATCTCGAACGGATCCCTGACGGCAAAACTTTCAGGTGGTTCGGGCGTTACGACTACGACCTGAATGTGGCCCACACGCTGGATACCCACTTAAATGTTTTCGCCGACTTCCAGCCAAAGCTTTCGGACGCCTCAAAGAGTGCGCGGCTGGTTTTCCTGGGCAACATCCAGCCGGACCTGCAACGCGGCGTGCGTGAGCAAGTTCCCAATGCCGAATTGGTAGCGCTGGACACGATGAATCTATGGATTGAAACCGCACGCGAATCGTTGCTGCAAACGATCAAGGGCGTCGATGTTGTCATCATCAATGATGCAGAAGCACGCCAATTGACCGGAATACCCAATCTTATCAAGGCGGCCCGCACGATACTTTCCTGGGGCCCGAGGGCCTTGATTGTGAAACGAGGCGAGTATGGTGCGGCGCTCTTCAGCGAGCAGAGTTACTTCGCGATCCCGGCCTACCCGCTGGAGTCTGTTTTTGATCCCACTGGCGCGGGCGATACCTTTGCCGGCGGTTTTATGGGCTATCTTTCCAGTCAGGAAAAACTGGATGACGCGGCGATGCGGCGGGCGATGATCTTCGGATCGGTAATGGCGTCGTTCAACGTGGAACAGTTTGGCACTGCGCGTGTGGAAAAGCTTACTCACGATGAGATCAATGAACGCTTCCGCGCTTTCAAGCAAATGACAAACTTTGAAGAGATTCCATTCCAAAGATCAGTTACAAGTGAAAGGTGAAGAGTGACAAGTAAGAGCCAAAGCGTTATCTTACTTTCTTACTTTTCACTAATCACTTTTCACCAGAGGTGTTTTATGTTTTGTCCAGTTTGCGAATCTGAGTACGAACCTGGTATCACCAAATGTCCGGATGACGAATCAGAACTGGTCAGTCGCTTGACCTCTGAAACAACAACGCATGATACGAGTGAGGCGAAATTCGTTCCGCTACATGGTTTGGGGTCGCCTGCGGAGGCGGAAATGGTCAACGATATCCTGGCCCAAAATGGGATTCGCTCGGCCGTTCAATCAGGCGGCGCGGACGCCTTCTCGCCATTGCTCTCGGTAATGTCACCCGGCGCCACCATCCTCGTCGATGAACGCGATCTCGATCGGGCGCAGGAGATTTACGCTTCCTTCTTTGGGGCGGATACCACCCCACTAACCGGCGGTATACCGGGCGCGGACGAAGACTGATATCCAGTTTCGAGTTTCAAGTTCCGAGTCAGTTCAGTTGGACGCCACAACCTACTTAACTCGGAATCCAAACTTGAAACTTGAAACTTGAAACTTGAAACTCTTTCCTACCATGAGCGATGACGTCGTTATGGTTTTTATGACTGCCGCAGACCGCGCAGAGGCTCGGCGGTTGGCGGATATGCTAGTTGATCGGCGACTGGCGGCCTGCGTACAAATCATGCCAGAGATGGAGTCTGTCTATCGTTGGCAGGGGAAGATCGAGCGGCAACCGGAAGTCTTATTGATCGCCAAAACGGTGCGGGGAAAGTTTGCGGAACTCGAAGCGCAAGTTCGCAGCGTTCATAGTTACGAGATACCCGAGATTGTCGCCGTCCCATTGACCGCGGGCTCCCGTTCCTACGTTGATTGGTTGAGCGCCAGCGTCACGAAAGATCAAAGGGAAGATTAACGTTTTTCGCGGTCGGCAAATACCTCTGCTATCTCCGCGGTCACCTGGTTCTCCGCACCCAATGAGCTTTGACTCTCCACAATTATTTTGACAACCTCCGCGGGCGAATCCGTAACATGTAACAGTTTGAGATCTTGTTCACTGACTTTGCCTTCCTTCATGGCCTGGTCGCGAATCCAATTCAACAAACCGTCCCAGTAAGCCGATCCAAAAAGTACCACCGGAAAGTTGCGAATCTTCTTCGTCTGAATCAGCGTCAGTGCTTCAAAGAGTTCATCCAGCGTTCCGAAGCCGCCCGGAAAAATTATGAACCCCAGGCTGTATTTGACGAACATCATCTTGCGGACGAAAAAGTATTTGAACTTCAAACCCTGCGTCAGGTAAGGATTTGAGCCTTGCTCGAAGGGCAGCTCAATGTTGCAACCGATTGATTGCCCGCCGGCTCCAAACGCGCCCTTATTGGCAGCCTCCATGATGCCCGGTCCACCGCCGGTTATGACTGCAAAGCCCACCCGAGCGAGCAGGGCCGCTGTTTCTTCCGCGGCTTTGTAATACGGATCGTCGCTGCGTGTGCGGGCAGAGCCAAAGATTGAGACGCCGCGCGTGAGGGTCGCCAACTCGTCGAAACCCTCGACGAACTCGCCCATGATCCGAAACACTCGCCAGGTGTCGGTGTGAGTAAACTCGTCCGGCCCCGGACTCTCGAGAAGTTGTTCGTCCTGAGTAGTACCGGGTGGGTGCGCATCAGGTTCAGTTGTCTCGGACATATGCCTTGCCTTTCAAATACCCATGATGTTGTAACCGCAATCGACGTGAATCACTTCACCGGTAATGGCTGACGACATCGGGCTGCAGAGAAATACAGCAGCGTTGCCGACTTCGCGCGGATCTACATTTCGCCGCAGCGGGGCTTTCTCCGCTGCGTGCTTCAACATTGAGCTGAAGTCTGCGACCCCACGCGCCGAAAGCGTTTGAATCGGACCAGCACTAATTGCGTTTACGCGAATGTTGCGCGGCCCGAGATCGTTTGCCAGGTAGCGCGTGCATGTTTCCAGCGCCGCCTTGGCGACGCCCATGACGTTGTACCCCGCCACAACCTTCTCGGCGCCATAGTAACTCATACAGACAATGCTGCCGCCTTCGGTCATCAAGGGCACGGCCGCGCGCGCGAGTTGCGGCAGCGAGTAAGCGCTGATCTCAAGGGCGGTGAGAAACGCTTCGCGGCTGGTGTCGACAAACTCCCCGGCCAGCGCTTCACGCGGAGCATAGGCGATGCTGTGAATCAGAAAATCGAGACGACCAAACTCCTCACCGACCCGCCGGAAAGTTTCGTCGACTTCTTCCAGCTTAGTGACGTCGCAAGGCAGCAGCAACGAGCCGGGCATCGCTTCGTTGGTGAGCGCTTCGACATTCTCCTTGAGCCGATCGCCCTGATAAGTGAAAGCCAGGCGAGCGCCGGCTTCGTGCAATGCCAGCGCCGTTGCCCAGGCGATAGAGCGCTTGTTGGCTACTCCAAAGACAATTCCGTATTTGTTTTCCAGCATAAGTGGTCTAAAGAGTTCTCTCCCTGATCTGAGTTTTGAGTTCGACCGTACGCCTTTTTGTCATATCTCCGAGGCAGGTGGCTTGAATCAAAGAACGAATTGAGCCGCCCTTGTATTGATCCGCGACGAACTCGCAGTTTGTGTCTCGGTACCTGAGCCACGCGGTCTGCGCTTCCGTGAGTTGTGGTTTCTCTTCTTCATCAAGCAGTGAGACCAGTTTACGATAGACTTGATTCATAGTGGCGTCAGCAGCACGAAACGCTTTGCCGGCGCATTGGTTCATCTCAGACTGCGTCAGCGCATTGGCGCAGGGATCGATTTTCTTTTTCCCCTGCCCGGACGCAGCGCCACCTAGAAGCAAAGACAGCAACAGAAAAATGATCGCAAGTTTCAAGGTTTCTCCATGCAATGAGACGTTTCAGCCGGTGACCGATTTTACACTAATGTTTGAAATGACGAACGCCCGTGAAGACCATCGAAAGACCATTTTCGTCACAGGCAGCAATCGCTTCTGCATCGCGCATTGAACCGCCCGGTTGAATTACCGCGGTGATTCCGTGCTTTGCTGCTTCGTCAATGCCGTCGCGGAAAGGGAAAAACGCATCCGATGCCAACACGGAGCCCTTCACCGGGAGTTGTGCGCGCATCGCCCCCAGCTTCACCGAATCAACGCGCGACATCTGGCCGGCGCCAACCCCAACCGTTTGGCCCTCACGTGCATAAACGATCGCGTTTGATTTTGTGTGCTTGCAAACTGTCCAGGCAAACAACAAGTCCTTGATTTCGTCGTCTGTGGGAACGCGTTTTGTGACTACTTTCAAATCCGCTTGGCTCAACTGATGAGTATCGCGCGTTTGCACCAGCATTCCGCCGCTGATCTGTTGGTATTCCAGCCCTGCGGATTTAGCGAATTCGGTCGTTTGCAGCACGCGCAGGTTCTTTTTTGTCTTTAAGACGTCAAGTGCAGACGGCTCATAGGCTGGAGCAATTACTACTTCGACGAAGATCTCAATGACGGCGCGCGCGGCCGCTTCATCCAGCGCGCGATTGAAAGCGACAATACCGCCAAACGCTGAAACAGGATCACAAGCCAACGCCCTTCGATAGGCCGCTTCGGCATTGTCGCCCAGTGCCGTGCCCGCGGGATTCGTGTGCTTGATGATCGCGCAGACCGTTTCCTCGAAGTCGCAGACAAGTTGCCACGCCGCATCGGCATCCACGTAGTTATTGAACGACATTTCCTTTCCTGACAACAACTCCGCCGTCGCTACACCGTGAATGGTCACCTCTGATGAATCACAGAGTGGTCGTTCGACAGTGTAAAGCGCGGCTTTCTGATGAGGGTTTTCGCCGTAACGCAAATCCGAAACCCTGGTCAGACCCAGCCAATCGGAATCCTCCAACGAATCGGGTAGCGGCTTAGTGACGTATTCTTGTTGTTCCTTAGCGCCCAGGTAGTCGTGAATAATGCCGTCATAAACAGCCGTGCAGAGAAATGCGTTGGTGGCCAGTTCGTGCCGTAGCTCAAGTGTCAGGGCACCATCATGTTCACCCATTTCATAGAGAACTGGTTCGTAGTAGCTCGCATCCGGAACAACCGCCACGCTGGCAAGATTCTTGGCCGCCGATCGGAGCAGCGCTGGTCCCCCAATATCGATTTGCTCGATGGCTTCCGCGAACGTGACACCTTCGCGGGCAATGGTCTGTTCGAAGGGGTAGAGGTTGACGACGACCATATCGATCGGCTCGATGCCGTGCGCATCCATCGCCGCGATATGTTCCACGTTGTTGCGAACACCCAGCAGACCGCCATGGATTTTCGGATGCAGCGTCTTCACGCGGCCGTCCATCATTTCCGGAAAACCCGTGACCTCAGAGACGTCGCGCACTTCGATACCGGCATCTCGCAATGTCCTGGCTGTGCCGCCAGTGCTGATGATCTCAACCCCGAACACCTTGAGCTCGCGGGCGAAGTCTATGATGCCAGTCTTGTCTGAAACGCTGATAAGTGCGCGTCGAATCTTTTGTAAGCCGAGTTCCGATGTTTCAGTCATAGGTTTGATTGCAGATGAGTTCGAATTCGAAAGGTTGATGTCTACCGAATTAGACGGACTGACGCAAGTCATCCGTGCGTACGTGAAGTGATCACCCGCGGGGAGGGTGTTATCGCCGCGCTTCGCGGGCTTAGTGCCGATTCTTCAACCTACTTCTCGGGCTTGCCTGTCACAACATGAAAGAATTCCTGGGTCTGCTTGTACTTAAAGTTCCCGATCTGAAACTCTACGCCCTTTGGGAAACTGATCTTGAAGCGATGATTACGACCGTCTCGCGTACCGTCACCCGCATAGAAGCCCAGCAGATACTGACTGCGCAAATCTTCTTCAATCGCGCGAAAGATCGGGGTCAGATCAATCGTCTTGTTAGCTTCGGGTGCAAGCGCGGAGCTGGCGCTGCCGGCAAGAAAATACTGACCACCAGTTTTCTCGGCGAGTTCGCGAAAGCCTTTTGCCGGTGGACGCACTGCCAGGCGCCCATCCCGTGGCTGGAAGAGCGGTAAGTGGATCACATAAAACGAAACATGGTTGGCCAATGCTGCCTGAATTACCGAAATGGACGTGATCGTGCTCGCGTTATCCAGTCCGTCACTGATTAGTATTATGAGGCGACGCTCTGAACGAATCTGAGGCAGTCCCTCAAAAGCTCTGGCCGCGGCGATTGCGGCGTCGAAAATGGCCGTTGGCTGATTGGCCTGCGCGGGGAAGCTAAACGCCTCCCGAGCTGCGGCTGTGTCTTTGGCAAAGGGGACGACAAGCGCGGGCTTATCGGCGAAGCGAATGACCGCGATTTGAGATTGGTCGCCGAATCGGCCTGCCAAGGCCAGCGCCGCTGCGCGCTGCCGCGAAATGGCTTCGCGCAGACTGCCGGACTGATCGAGGGTGAAGAGAAGGGCAACGCGATCGGCGCCATGATAAAGGGTTAGTCCAGCCGTAACATGATCAGGATCCTTTAATGTCAGGTCGTGTTCAGTCAGTGAACTCGCAGCGGATCCACGTTTGTCTTTGACTCGTATCGGAATGACGAAGAGATCCGTATTGACCTTGACCACCTCGTCGGGGTCTGCCTTTGGCTCTTGAGCTTGAAGCGGTATGCAAGCAAGTGCCGCCAGGGCTATCGCAGCGCACACGACTCCAAACAAACGCAGACAGAACGCGCGCAAAAATACCGCATATTCAGTTGAAAGAATTGTTCTTAACCTTGCGGCAGGCAAAAGCATGCAGCGATCCGGCCTAAGTAAAGAACCGGCCGAAAAGCAGAATGCTCAGAATCACAATTATCGTGATTACGATGATCTTGACCAAACTCATAACTAATCCCTCAAGGTTAGGGAGACGACAAAGGGACGAGAACGGCCGTATTCTAGAATTGCGCCGCCAAAGTGTCAATGAAAGACGCGGCGGGACAGACTTCCCAGCCTGTCCACCGCTTTCGCCAGCCACTTGGCACTTGGCCGAAGCTTAGGACAAGCAAGAATGCCTGTGCTACTTAAATCTCAGCCCCAGCCGGCCGCTAATCATTCTCGGATAGCCAACGTGCGTGCCGCTGAAAACAGACTCAAAGTTGTAAAGGAACAACTGGTTGGTCAGGTTTTGCACGTCGAACTGCAGATTCATCGACATACGCTCTTTTTGTAGTAAATCGGCGCCAACGGAGAAATCGAGAATAGTTCTGGGACGAACCCGACCGCGTTGGAAGTCGATCTCATTGTAAAGACGCGGGTCAAAACCTTGCGCTACGAATTGCGCGGGGGTAGTTCCTGGTTCGACGTCCGTTGGCACTCCGGAGTCGTAACGACCGCTGAAGGTCGCATACAGGCCGGAGCGCTTGTGGTTATACCCAAATTGGAATTGCGCTTCATTTCGCTGATCATGATCATTGGCAAACTTCAGTCCTGAAACTTGCAGGCTCTGGATGTCCTCACCCAGAAACAATCCACCGTTGATTGGCGTGACACCATAGGCGCGCGCGTTGGCATACGACAAAGAGCCGTGGAAGCCGTGGATGTCGGTTGACTCAATCCTAAGCTCCTCACCCGTCACACGTCCAGACGCAATCGCAATCGGAAAAATTACTCCGGTCTCGAAAAACTGGTCCTTATCCGAAAAATTCTGAATCCGCTTTTGATATAGAGTCAGGCCGACGCGGAAGTACTGTGTTAAGAGCTGCTGAGCGCCAACCTCGAAAGAGTTTTCTTTGTCAGGGAGGATGGCTGAAACCGTCGTAACGCCCTGCAGCACTGCGATTGGGGAGATAGCAGCCGCTTCGCGCGAGCTTGCCAGCAAAAGATTCTCAGTGGGAGGTAGTTGGAATAATCGATTGTAGGATGCATGCAGCGTCGTTTGCGTACGCGGGATGTAGTAAGCCACACCGATGCGCGGGCTGAGCGCCTGTTCGCTAATCAGCAGTTTATAGTTGTCGTAACGAATGCCGGCATCGAGCGTGAAGTTCTTAAACAGGGGAAAGCGATCCTGCACATAGGCGCTCAGAGTTCGGCCTGTTTTCTGGCCGTCGAAAAGGAATGGGTGGGCTGCGTTGAAATTGTTTATGGGGTTAGGAAAAACTTTTCCAGAATCGTCTACGATATCGTTGAAATGAACGGTTGGGTAGAAGCTAAAGTTTTCCTTGAGCGGAGTCACCGTCACCTGTCCGCCAAATTTTATGTTGTGACTTCCGCGCGTGAGGGATAGCGAGCTGAGACCCCCATAGTTCCGGAGCGTGCGATCCTGAAAGGCGACCGCGGGAGTTGCGCGCGGATTGCTAGTCAACTGCGCATGACTGTTGCGATTGAAGAAAGAGAACTGGGCAACGGTATTCGGCGAAAAGATATGCTGGAAAGTGATGTTCTGCGAATTGTCTCGCAGTCGCTGTCGCAGATCCTGCCCGGCAATCTCCTGCGCCACTTTGTTCGGCACCTGGAAGTTTGAACCACCAAAGGTGAATGAACCTCGCAGGCTATTGTTTTGATCAAACTGGTAATCGAGCCGGAAAAACCCCTTTCCGGTGCGACCGAAGTTGTGAAAGTTATCCAACGTTGGTGGGTCGAGAAAACGTTGAGACGTGGTTGTCGAAAGATTGGTAAGAAAGCCAAACCGCTTAGTGTGAGTCGCAAAATCTGCAGCTATCTCGCCAGTGGAGAAACTTCCTCCTGACAACGAAAGACCTGCTTGAGTCGGCCCTTCTAGTCCCGAGCGCGTGTTGACATTGATTACGCCCGCGAGCTTGTCACCAAATTCAGCGGGTATGCCGCCGGTTAGTACCTCTACTGTTCGGAGCGTTCGCGCATCCAGACTGGTAGAGAAAATCGCCGAGAGATTGTCGGTGACGGGGACACCGTCGACGACGTACTGTACCTGAGACTCCGAACCGCGCGGGTGCATGCGTCCGTTGTCGTCTGTCACAAAGCCGGGCGCTGATGAAACCATGCTTTCAATGGCGCGGGATGGCGCGGCACCCATCGGTCGTTCTAGCAGGGTTTGGTTCAGATCCGTATCAGACGAGGTGCGATCCTGCTCGAGTACAGCCGAGTTATCGGTAGTGACCGTCACTGCCGCCGTCGCTCCTGACAAAGTGAGGGAGAGTTCAATGCTTACTGGGATTGTGCTTTCAAGATCGATTGACTGTTCCGTGGCTTGAAAGCCTTCTGCCTCAACGGCGACTTTGTAAGTATTGAAAGGAATGTTGACTAACTTAAACGAGCCCTGTTCATCCGTTTGGGCGGTTTGCGAGTATCCGGTTACGGGTTGCGTGATAGTCACCTTGGCATCTCGCACCAGCGCGCCTGATGGATCCTTGACGGTACCCTGTACGGCGCCGATCCTTGCTTGTGCAAACGTTGTTTGAAAGAAAAATAGGGAAATTAAGATTACGAAAGAAAGCCTGAACGAACTTTTGCGAATCATTGCTGCCGAACCTCCTGATAATGCGCCTAGCACCGCGGGCCGTCTCCAGAATGTTCGATCTCACGGCCTTGCGACTGGAGATGAAGAGCTGGTGCGGTTTCGCTAAACCTTGCGCGCGGCGAACGGTCGCCACACGAAAGAGCGTCATTTGATTAGGAGTTTGGTGGCGGGGCTCGGCCGGTTCGTGGTGTCGCCGTTAGCGAGTGAACCGATACCGCGTTGAAGGAGAACAAGCGGGAGCGAAGCGACGTCGGGACGAGGCTAGGAGGAACAGAAATAAGAGTTGCCGAAAAATTCTGATGTAACTGACAAATGAGGCAGTCGCCGCAGCCCGTCGTCCTGGAGCTTGTCCTGGATTCATGTACTGGATCCGAAAAATTGGCAGCGCCAACTGTCGCGCTCGTGGCAGGAATGTTCCCGTGGGCATGTGACGCTTCGACGGTTGTTCCATAGACGATGAAACCGAGCAGCAGGAAAGACAACCCGCGCGCAAACGCACGGTGCTGACGGGCTGGTTTTGAATTTCGTTCTCTGTTCACGGTTTTGGAGACTATGTTAGAGTCGCGCCAGTAGTATAGGGATGTCTACAATCACGGTCAAACACGTTTCTTACTCACCGGCGCCGGGAAAAGCCGGTCCAATCTGTTTGGTTGCGGTCAGCCATTTAAGTCAAGTTGCGGGAGAAAGAATTACCTTTCCCGCCTGCCCCAGGAAGTTCGCGGCTGCTGGTGCTCTCCTGATTCTCTTTACCCTCGCGAGCGTTCACGCGCAAACACTTAACGCCCGCATTAGCATCACTTCTACCACACCCGCCCGAATCAGGATTGACGCGCACCTGCCTGAGCCGACCAAAGCGTTGTCGTTTCGCAATGCTTACGCCGGAGTGCTCGGGCTGGGAGAACGAATTGAAAGGGTTGTCGGAATCAGCGAAAGCGGAGAGCGCGTTTCACTGCAGAATTCCGCGCCGGGTGAGTTCCAGGCTGCCGAGAAGTTCTCGCATTTCATTTACGAGGTAAACCTTGCGGAGCCGGCCCGACCGGCCCAACTGTCCCATGTCTCTTCGCTCGACCAGGAGCGCGGGATACTAATGATGACAGACTTGTTGCCGCAAGCGATTAAGAACTCAAGCAACTTCGCTTCAGCCATCCTCAATCTGGAGGTTCCCGCAGGCTGGACCATAGCATCGAATCTCAAGCGCGCAGGCTCCCAGTATTCAACCGACGATCCGGAAACGGCTGTCTTTCTAATTGGGCCTTCGCTACATGAAAAACGCCAGCAGTTGACGACCGATTTTTCCGTAGTCACATCGGGAAAGTGGCCCTGTTCGGACAATGATGTTACGAAGATCGCGGGACGGATCCTTGCCGAGTATTCCCGCATCACCCAGGTTGAGCTCAAGCAAAACACAGTTCTCATGGTTATCCCTTACGCCGGGGAAGTTGGTCCGGAGAATTGGAGCGCGGAAACGAGAGGGAACGCAGTTGTTTTATTATTGGGACGGAAATCTAGTCGCAAGAGGGTGGTGGCACAACTCGCTATCGTGCTCAGCCATGAACTCTTTCACCTTTGGGTGCCAAACTCCATGAAACTTCAAGGCGACTACGATTGGTTTTTTGAGGGCTTCACCCTTTATCGAGCTTTGCAAACCGACCTTCGTCTGCGCTTGATCTCCTTCGATGACTATCTGGAAACGATTGCTCGTGTGTATGATTCGTATCGCGCCGCACCGGATCGCGAGCAACTCTCCTTAATTGAAGCATCGGAACGCCGCTGGACGACGTCTTCACCCCTTGTTTATGAAAAGGGAATGCTGGTAGCGTTTCTTTATGACTTGTCGCTCAGGAAACTCACCAATTGTCAGGCGTCGCTGGATGATGTATATGCGGAACTCTTTCAGCTGCCGGCGACAGGACAGAGCGACGCCAACGAGACTATAATCAGGATCTTGAGTAGCAATGAAGAATTGAAATTACTAACGCGAGACTATGTGCAGAAGGCGACGCCGGTTAACTTCGAGCCAATCATTTCCGCATATGGAATTCAGTTGCAAACAGGACCAGTCGGGTCAGGGACAACGAAATTGAAACTGGATCGAGATTCGACCAAGTCGCAACGAAAGCTGCTCGCCTGTTTGCAGTAAGATAGTCGGGATCCAGGGTCTTGTATAAAAACTAACGATGGCCACTATGCATATTCGGTTTCACGGTTCTATTTACAAGTGTTTGTTGATTCTGGCGGCATTAGGCGTTGTCCAGGGTTGCAAGACGTTGGCAAAGCAAAGCGATTCGGGAGTGGTCGTAGCGCGTCGAGCGCAGATCAGAAGTTCCACCGCGGTCGTGGCTGCCGATCTATTGGAAGTCACGCGTGGCGATACGGTTGATATTATCGATTCACAGGACGTCCAGGATCCCACAGACAACACCAAGAAAGAGCGCTGGTTGCGCGTACAAGCCCACGACGAAGACAGCACTGAAGGCTGGATTGAGTCGCGCAATGTAATGCCGGACGAAGTTTTGCAAGCCTCCATCAAACTTAAGGACGAAGACAAGGGCATTCCGGCTCAAGCTAGCGGCCAACTCCGGGCCAGCTCGAATCTGCGTCTCACACCCGATCGCGCCGGCAATGAAAACATCATGATGAGGCTCGACAGTGGCTCGAGTTTCGAAATTGTCAATTGGAAGCGGGTGCCGATACCAAAATCATTGGAGACGATCGAAAGTGATGTCGCACCTAAGGCGGGAAGCGCACAGCAGAATTCCACTCGTGGAAACAAAGAAAATTCCGATGAAAACGGACCGGAAGAGACTAACGAGGTCTGGTATAAAGTCAGGCTGCCGTCTTTGAGTTCGCCCGCTCCCGCAGGTTGGATCTATGGGAAGCAAGTCGAACTTACAGTCCCGAGCGACATTATCTTTTATCGCACCGGGCGTGAGTTTGTGGCCTGGCAAAGGATCGATACCGACTCGAGTGAAGCCGAGGGATCCAAAGGCAAAGACGCCGCAAAAGAAGCAAAGCCGGGAAGCTGGGTAATTCTTGAGAAGAGCAGCTCCGATCAACCACACGTGATCGGTGAACCGGATTTCGATCGCATCTACGTGCTTGGCTACGACAAGCGCGATCAGGAACACTACACCGCTTATCGTAGCCCCGACTTGAAAGGCTACTTGCCGTGTCGCGTGGAAGGTAGACCAGACAACAAGACCTTCACCATTCGCGTGCAGGACGAGAACGGGCAAGTGAACGATGTTCAATACAGTATCTACAAAGATAGCCGCGGCTACTTGAAAGTGAACGCGCCCAACGTCGTCAGCAAAGACAAGGAAAAGGAAAAGAAGAAGAAGTAGCCCGCTCGGTTCCGCATTCTTAGAACGTGAACTCAACCTACTCATCACAGCGTCCCGTAATCGTTGGTGTCGGAGGCTTCACTTCCGAGGTCGGCAAGACGACGCTGATGTGTGAGCTGTTGCAGTCGTTTCCCGGTTGGGAAGCGCTAAAGACAACGCGCGGACACTATCGTTCCTGCGGCAAGGATCCACACACGTGCTGCGTCAGTGATCTGCTGGAAGAGCGGGCCGTGATTCGATCCGGAAGGGAGCTCACGTATGAAGAGGGGAAAGACACGGGGCGTTACTGGGACGCGGGTGCGTCCAACGTTCATTGGGTCATCGCTACTGACCAACAAGTTGAAGAGGGAATCAAGAACGCCGTTGATCGCATTCAAGCTCCGGGAGTTTTTGTTGAGGGCAATAGTTTTGCGAAATTCATCGAGCCCGACTACTTTGTCATGGTAGTGCGCGCCGATGATTTGAGAATCAAGCGGACGGCGCACGAAGTGTTCAAAAGCGTTTCAGCCTTCTATGTTTCGGGCGAAAACGAAGGACGTGATACAGAGGTGTTGGCCGCGTATTTGTTGCAGCAGGACCTGGGAAGGGCACTGAGCGAAGTGCCGATTTATTATCGGAGCGACTTGCCCCGCTTGATTGCGTCGATCGGAGCGCGCGCCTCGTTCAAGGCTGCTTAGTTCTCCTCGGAAAACGCCACTTTTCTCTGTCGAATTCAGCCCTTGAAAAGAAAGTCGGATTATGTTCGAAGTGCGCTTGACAGGGTAAAGTTCCTGGGTTAAAGTCCTCGTTTGCTTGGGGCGAAGTTTTTACGTCTGTAAGGCAAATCCAAATTACAGTTTGGAGTTGATGTTTGAAAACTAGATAGAGCGTGTCCATATCAATGACCTTTGAGAGTCAAGACGACGAACGATAAAGTTCGCGTATAAAACTCTTATTGAAGAGTCATTATCGGATACTTTAACCAGTTATCGATAATGTTCCAGAGACAAATTCTAACGAGAGTTTGATCCTGGCTCAGAATCAACGCTGGCGGCGTGCCTCAGACATGCAAGTCGAACGCGAAAGTTTCCTTCGGGAG
>JANLYH010000183.1:0-11853 GCA_031365545.1 Pyrinomonadaceae bacterium
TCCGCTCGAAATTTGCTATGACAATCTTTGGCGCGTTCATGCCGACCAGCGTAGAATGCTGTAATGCCCGAACTAAGTAGGTTTTTTGGGATAATAATCCGAATGTATTCGGAGGTTGGAGGCTCCCATCATCGGGCACACGTCCATGCTTACTATCAGGAACATGTGGCTGTTTTGAGTATTGACCCGGTCGAAGAGATTTCTGGGTCGCTGCCTAGGAGACAGCAACGGTTGGTCGAAGCCTGGGCAGAATTACATCAGCCGGAGTTGATCGCCGATTGGGAGAGATTGCAGACAGGTCAAGCGCCTTTCTCAATTGAGCCGTTGAAGTCAGGATTTACCATGACGCACGCAATCTACCGAGTTACGAAGTTCTCCATCGTTGCGCCATACACGCTCCAAATCGGCTTCGACGATCAAAGCGAGCAGCGCATTGATTTCCGTCCAATCCTGGCCGGTGAGTTATACGCCCCACTGCGCGATGTTGACCTCTTCAACCAAGTCACGCTTGACACCGAAGTTCACACGCTGGTCTGGCCGAATGGGGCTGACTTTGATCCCGCCACTCTGCACGACTGGCCTCAACTCAAAGAGGCGATGATCGAACGCGCAAAAAGGTGGGAGCTTGTTCCTGCCGGCAATTGATTGCTTATGTAGTAAGGCCTCTGATTGTGGCTCCGGAAAGCGAGCTAGATAAACGACACGCAGAGTACGAAAAGAAGTAGGTCGCGAAGAACCGAAAAGGCGCTTAGTGCGATCATTTAAAACCGACGTTTGAGGCGATTGAATGGCAATCTCGATTGAAATACTCAAAAAGGCCTCCGGTGAGACCGCGACAATCCTCCATCCTTTTGCGGTGCGACTTGGTAGAAACATCAATCGAACGCAGCAACTTCTAAAGATCTCGGAGGAGTTGGATTCCAATGTTCAAGGAAAGGAAGCCGCAGCTGACGATGTACTTAGGGCCGTTGTGGTATTCCTACATGCAACACTTGAAGACTCTCTCAGGTCTATAGCTATTCTGTATCTTCCGGTTTCTAGTGAAGAGCAGTTGAACTTAGTTCCTCTTGCAAACACCAGCGGCACTGGGAGACCTGAGAAGTTTTTTCTAGGCAAGCTTGTTGCTCACCGTGGCAAAACCGTTGACCAGCTCATTGAAGCCTCCGTTGCCGCTTATCTCGCCCGTTCAACCTATAATGACACTACTGAGATTGCTTCACTCTTGCGCGGTTTAGGGCTTGATCCAGCAAAGGTCTCGAAGCATTTTCCGGCTCTCGATGAATTAATCAACCGTAGACATAACATTGTCCATCGTGCCGATATGTCCGATGAAGACCCCGTCCTTCCAGCTCTTATTCGCAATATTTCACGCGAAGAGATTGAACGGTGGATGGAGGCCGTTAAGGAAACCACAACGCAGATGATGGCACATATCATTGCGAAGGAAATGAGTGCGCGTATCTACCAATAGACTATGGCGGCTCGGTCTGCCAAGTATATTATTGTCCTATCTAGGCTTGGTTGTCTGCGGTGAAGGTGATGCGGTTACCGTGGCAGCTGCACCATCCGGGTGGATTGTTTCCTGGTAAATATATTTTAGATCCTGAAGCTTCAAGACGACCGCGGATTTCACTGCGTTTCGATCACGATCCATGCTGATTATTCCAGTGACGCCCGCAAAGTTCTTAGTCTCAGCAAGCGTGTCGCGCAGCTTTGGGCCCTCCGTTGTTCCGGCCCGCTGAATTGCCTCAGCCAGAAATCTAACGGCGTCGTAGGCGAGTGCCGCATGCGCGTCCGGCGTGAGATTGCCGTAGCGCTGTCGATAGTTGTGCACAAACTTCTGAATCAGTTCTGACGGGTCATCTGCGGAATAGTGATTGGAAATGTACGCACCATTCAGAGCGTCGCCGCCGAGTTCCCAGAGTTCCGGCGCGTCCCAACCATCAGCGCCGAGCAGCGGTAACGTCAAACCAATCTGGCGCGCTTGCTTGGCGATGATTGCGACATCGCCGTAGTAGCCCGGAATGTAAAGCACGTCCGGGTTCGCCGCTTTGATGGCGCTCAACTGGCCGCGAAAATCAGCGTCGCCCTGCGAATATGACTGCTTGACGACAATCTCGCCGCCGAGTTTTGCGAAACTCAATTCAAAAAACTGTGTCAGGCCGCGACTGTATGGCGAATTGAAATCGAGCATGATCGCGGCCCGCTTCGCTTTCAAAGTGTGGGCGGCAAACTTCGCCATCACCTCGCCCTGAAAAGCATCGATGAAGCAGGCGCGAAAGATGTAGTCACCCGTTTGTGTAACCGCCGGGTTGGTTGAAGACGGCGCAATCAAGGGTACGCGTGCCGCTTGCGCTCTGGGCGCAGCGGCCAAACTGTTTCCGGAAGCGCCGGCGCCGATGATGGCTACCACCTTGTAGCGATCGATTAGTTTGCGGGCAGCCACTGTGGCCTCTTCAGGACTTCCCTTGTCGTCCTCGAGGACGATGTCGATCTGGTGTCCGTTGATGCCGCCCGCTTGATTGATTTCGTCAGCGGCCATCAGCACGCCGTTCTTGGCAGACAAACCGAAGTTGAACGTAGGTCCGGTAAGGTCGCCAAAAAAACCGATGGCGATCGTGGCGTGATCCGCCGCGTTCTTTTGCGGTGACGTGCAGGAAAGCGGCATCCCGGCTATTACAAGGAGCGCTAGAAAAATGCTTGCGACTCTTAGTTTTGTACGTGTTTGCCGGGGTGCAAACGAAACAGGAATTGAACTGCGGGAGTTAAGTAATCTACTCACCAAGGTAGGCTTCTTTAATTCTCGGATCGGCGGCCAGCTCTTTCGAGGGCCCTTCCATAACGATGCGGCCAGTCTCCAAAACGTAAGCGCGGTCAGAATGCTTCAAGGCGGCGTGCGCGTTCTGTTCCACCAGCAGAATTGTAGTTCCCTTACTCTTGATCTCATCAATGGCTTCGAAGATTGTATGAACCACCAGCGGCGCCAGTCCCAAAGATGGCTCGTCAAGAAGAAGCAAACGTGGCTGTGACATCAGCGCGCGGCCGATGGCCAGCATCTGTTGTTCACCGCCCGAAAGCGTGCCCGCCTTTTGCGACTCTCGTTCCTTCAAACGCGGAAACATCACGAAGGCGCGCTCCATCTCCGCGGCAATCTCGCGCTTGTTATTCTTAAGATACGCACCCATCTGCAGGTTTTCTCTCACTGACAAGTTTGCGAAAACGCCGCGGCCTTCCGGTGACATGGAAATTCCCTTGGCGACTAGTTTGTGGGTTGGTCGACCGCTGATGTCTTCGCCTTCAAAAGTTATTTTTCCCTGGCGTGGTTGGAGCAGACCGGTGATAGTTCGCAGAGTGGTGGTCTTGCCGGCGCCATTGGCGCCAATAAGCGTGACTACTTCGCCCGTTTCGACGCGCAACGAGATGCCGGTCAGGGCCTCTATGGCGCCGTAGTTTACTGAAACATTATCGAGGGTAAGCATCGTTAGTCAGTGGTCATTGGTCAGAAGTTGCACACAACTACTGACAACGGACTCTTAGTCTCCAAGGTACGCTTCAATCACCTTCGGATCGTTTCTAATCTCTTCCGGAATTCCGAGCGCGATAGATTTGCCGTAATCAAGTACCTGGATTTTTTCGCAGACGCCCATCACTACCTTCATGTTGTGTTCGACCAGCAGAATAGTCAGCGAAAAGCGATCTCGGATCCGTTGAATCAGACCCATCAAGTCTTCCTGTTCCGATGGGTTCATGCCGGCGGCCGGCTCGTCCAGCAATAGAAGTTGTGGGCGCGTGGCCAGGGCGCGAACTATCTCCAGTCTCCGCTGGCTGCCGTAGGGAAGGCTGGTTCCACCCTCATCTTTCACTCGAGCCAGATCGAATATCTCAAGCAACTCCAAGGCAAAGTCGCGATGTTCGCGTTCGTCGCGCTCGAAACGCGGCAGACGGAACACCGCATCGAGCAGACCCTGTTTCGCGTGGCGATGACATGCGGTCATGACATTTTCCAGAACCGACATGCTGGGAAACAGACGAATGTTTTGAAACGTGCGCGACACTCCGCGACGCGAGATCTCATAAGATCGCAGACCGTCAATCCGCTTGCCTTGAAAATAGATTTCCCCGGAAGTCGGTTTATATACTCCGGTGAGAAGATTGAAGACAGTAGTCTTGCCGGCGCCGTTTGGACCAATAAGCCCGTAGATCTGTCCCCGCTCCACGCTCATGTCCAGCGAATTCACCGCTACCAATCCGCCAAACTGAATAGTGCACTTAACTGTCTTGAGTGGCGGGTTCTCCGCCAGTGGGCGTGCCTGGTGCCGGCCAATCACTTTAGCGGCATCGGTCAAGACGGCATCTTGTTCTGGCGTGCCGCTCATTTGGTTTCCATCGCTTTCTTTCGCCGCGTGAGCCAGGAAAGACTAAATTCGCGCGTTCCCATAATTCCCTGTGGCCGCGTCAACATGATTAGGATCAGCAGAGCAGCAAAAATGACGAGCCGATAGTTGGCCAGTTGACTGAGAAAATTGTGTACCGACACCGGGATGTTGTTTGCCCCTATGATCGCACCCAGGAGAGCCTCCAACTTTGGACCCAGCGTTCGCAGCAGTTCAGGTAAGAAAGTAATTACGACCGCACCCAAGACGGCGCCCGTCAGCGATCCCATGCCGCCCAGGACGATCATAATGATGATTTCGAACGAGCGAATAAACTGAAAGTCGTTGGTGCTTAGAAACGATAAATAATGTCCCGACAAAACCCCGGCCATGCCGGCAATTCCCGAGCTGATCACGAAAGCCAGCACTTTGTAGCGCGTGGTGTTGATGCCCATCGCTTCGGCAGCCAGCTCATCTTCGCGAATCGAAACCAGAGCGCGGCCGATGTCTGAATGTACAATGTTGTAGACGACGACAATACTGATGATCGCAAACGCATAGACCCAAAGAAAATTTGCGTAGCCGGGAACCGTGAAGCCGGTAGCGCCGCCGACACTGTCGATGTTCAGAATAACGATGCGAATAATCTCGGCAAATCCCAACGTCACTATGGCAAGGTAGTCGCCGCGCAATCGCAAGGAGGGAATACCTACAATCAATCCCGCCAGGGCTGCCACAATCGCGCCCACTATGATCGCAAATAGGAAGATCAGCGCGTGTGCGACGGAAGCTCCAATTATTCCACCCAGTGAATGTTCCCAGTTTCCGGCGTAATAGACAGTTAGATAGGCCGAGCTGTATGCGCCCACAGCCATAAAGCCGGCATGACCGATGGAGAATTGTCCGGTGAACCCCGTGATCAGGTTCAGGGAAACAGCAAGAATGATATTGATGCCCGCCAGCACAATCAACCGCGCGAAATAAGACGGAACACCGATGCCAAACATCCCTTCCTTGCTCATAAATTGATTGATCACGATGAGCAGGATAACCATGACCAGCGCGGCGAGCAGACGTTTGACTAGGGTTGGCATTATTTAGTGATGAGTGATGAGTTATGAGTGATGAGCAAAAACGTCCGTCGTTGGTCGTCTCAACTCATCACTCATTACTCATAACTGTTCTAAACTTTTTCCTGTACCGTTGAGCCAAGCAGACCCGTCGGCCGAAATAGCAGGACTAGAATCAGAATTGCGAAAGCAACCGCATCGCGAAACGTGGTGGGAACGCCGACGTTTTGACCGTAACCCACCACAAAGGTTTCGGCGATACCAATCAGCAGTCCGCCCAACACAGCGCCGGGAATATTACCAATGCCGCCCAGCACCGCCGCCACAAACGCCTTTAGACCGGTGATGATTCCCATCAACGGATCAATCTGCGGGTTGTACTGAGCCGTTAGCACGCCGCCAGCCGCTGCCAAGGCCGACCCCAGCGCGAAGGTAAACGAAATAATAAAATCGGTGTTGATGCCCATCAACTTTGCGGAGTTGAGGTTGAAGGAAACGGCGCGCATCGCCGTACCAACCTTGGTTTTGAAGATTACCCACTGCAGCAAAAGCATCAGAGCGATTGAGACTGCGAAGATTAGAATTTGGGACTTCGAGATGGCCGCGTTACCAAACAAGGTGTAACTCTTCTCGAGCAGGAGTTGCGGGAAGGCCCGCGGAGCAGCGCCAAGCTTGGCCACAAAGAGATTCTCAATTAGGAGAGAAACTCCGATGGCGGTAATCAAGGTGGTCATGCGCGCGTATTTCCGAATCGGGCGATAAGCAAAGCGCTCGATTGCCATACCCACCAGCGCCGCGGCAATCATCGATCCCAGCAGCACTACGGTGAGACCCACCAGCGAAGGACCAACCGCAAAACCAAGTTGAAAGGCCAGGAAGTAGCCTATGAAGGCTCCCACCATGTAGATGTCGCCATGGGCAAAGTTGATCAGACGAAGAATGCCATAGACCATCGTGTAGCCCAGAGCGATAAGCGCGTAGATCGCGCCTATCGTCAGGCCGTTAATCAGTTGCTGAACGAAAGTATCCATTGAAAGAGTAGCCTGGCGTTATTTCGGAGATGCAGCGGGCTCTTTTGCTGGAGATGTCGCCTGCTCCGCTTTCATGGGATCTGCGAGCGCGCCCGGTGTGTTGTTTGCAGCTGCGGGTGATCCGGGAGCTGCCGGTGCGGTCATCCCTTCGGGATAAATCGTCTCCACGTAGATGTACTTTTTGTCCTGGAGTTTGAGTACGACTGCCGGTTTAACGGCGTTCCGGTCTTTGTCCAGCGAGATGGTTCCGGTGACGCCAATAAAGTCCCTGGTTGCGGCTATAGCATCCTTAAGTTGTGGTCCCTCGGTCGTGCCGGCGCGTTTGATGGCATCAGCCAACACTTTCATGGCGTCGTATCCCAGGGCTGCGAGTGCATCGGGAACCTCGCCATTGCGGGCTTTGTAAGCAGTTACAAATTTCTGGATAGCCGGCGAGGGATCGTCCACCGAGTAATGGTTGGAAATGAAATCACCATTCAAAGCGTCGCCGCCCAAATCCCAGAGCTGGGTGGAGTCCCAACCGTCGCCGCCTAACATTGGGGCCTTAATGTCGAGTTGCTTGGCCTGCTTGGCAATCACGCCTACCTCGCCATAGTAACCGGGGACATAGATCACATCCGGGTTCTTTGAGCGAATGGCCGTGAGCTGTCCCTTGTAATCGCGATCGCCTTGCGTGTACGACTGCTTATCGACAATCTCTCCGCCGAGCTTCTTAAAGCTCGCTTCGAAGAATTCCGTGAGGCCGCGACTATAAGGCGAATTGAAGTCGAGCATGATGGCCGCTTTTTTGGCTTTCAAAGTGTTAGCCGCAAACTTCGCCATCACGGCACCCTGGAAAGGATCGATAAAGCAAACGCGCGAAATGTAGTCGCCAACCAGGGTGACAGCGGGATTCGTCGATGAAGGCGAAATCATCGGGACCTTGGCGGCCTGGGCTTTGGGTGCGGCAGCCAACGTGTTTCCGGATGCTACCTCGCCGAGCAGTGCCACCACGCGGTCCTGATCGATCAACTTGGTTACGACGGTCGCTGCCTTTTCCGGGCGGCCTTCATCGTCCTCGGAGAGAATCTTGATCTGCCGGCCATTGATGCCGCCTTCTTTGTTGATCTCGTCGGCAGCCATCTCGACGCCACGCTTCGTTGACTGGCCGAAGTTTGAAGTGCGTCCCGATAAGTCTCCGTAATAACCGATTACGATTTCACCTGTTTGGCCACCGGCCCCGGGCCCGCCTTTCCGTTCACAAGCAAAAGCAAAAAGGAGAGACGCAATCAATCCGAGCGAAAGCAAAGTTCTTTTCATAGTTTCCTCACAGCCGAAAAGTTTTTTAGTGGGCAACTTGCAGTTTAGAGTTCAAGCTTTAGCGTGCGTTACGAATCAGCAGCCTAAAGGCTGAACTCTGAACTGCCAACATCTATCTGGCGATACTTACTACCACCTCAAAATCGAGGCTGAATAATACTTTGAGACGGTTATTGACGCAAACTTTAAGTGAAGCATTATCCGCAGACTACGCAGATTTCACAGATTCCAATAAGAACTCGGCAAAGGACTTCCGTAGTTTCCGGCGAATTCTTCGGCGCATGCGTTTTTTCCCTTCGTTGAATCTGTGTAGTCTGCGAAATCTGCGGATACCGAAACCGAAAAAGTGGAATTTAGTCTGCCGCTAATCTAGACTGCTGCAAGCAATGACCGAACCGCAACAAAAGCTGGCGCCCGCTCTGGGAGACATGAGCAAGGAAGACTTTCGCCGCTTTGGCCATCAACTGGTCGATTGGGTTGCGGAATACCTCGAGCACGTCGAAGACCTGCCGGTATTGGCGCAAATCGAGCCCGGAGACTTGAAGGCGCAGCTTCCGACTGCGCCTCCGGCCCAGGGCGAGCCTATGGAGCAAATTATTGCCGACGTAGATCGAGTGATCGTGCCGGCCCTCACGCATTGGAGTCACCCTTCATTCTTTGCCTACTTCGCTACCTCAACCTCAGCCCCAGGGATTTTTGGCGAACTGCTGAGCGCTGCTTTCGATAACAAGGCAATGCTATGGCGCACGTCGCCAGCCTCAACAGAGTTGGAAGAAGTCACGCTCGATTGGTTGCGTCAGATGATGGGCCTCGACGCCGGCATGACCGGAATCATCTACGACACGGCTTCAGTTTCCAGCATGCACGCGATCGCGGCGGCACGCGAGGGCGTGGAATTGCGCATTCGCGAAGAAGGCATGAGCGGACGCAAAGACCTGCCGCTGCTGCGCGTTTACATTTCTGAGCAGGCACATTCGTCAATTGAAAAGGGTGTGATAACTCTCGGTTTGGGCCAGCGCGGCTTACGGAAGATTCCCACCGACAGTGAATTTCGCATGGACCCCAAAGCGCTGGCCGCGGCGATCGAGGAAGACAAAGCGAGCGGCATCGTGCCCTTCTGCGCGGTGGCCACGGTCGGTACCACGTCAACCTCAAGCATCGATCCGGTTCCGGAGATCGTTGCCATCTGCGAGCAACACAAGTTGTGGCTTCATGTCGATGCGGCTTATGCGGGCTCGGCGGCAGTGGTCCCTGAACTGCGGCACATCCTGGCTGGCTGTGAGCGCGCGGATTCGCTTGTAGTCAATCCGCACAAGTGGTTGTTCACCCCATTTGATCTCTCAGTTTTGTATTGTCGTCATATGGATTTGCTCAGACGAGCTTTCTCCCTGGTCCCGGAATACCTGCGCACGCCGGAACAGGAGCGAGTGCACAGCGGATCGGATTACGGCGTGCAACTCGGTCGCCGCTTTCGCGCGTTGAAGTTATGGATGGTCATTCGCTACTTCGGTCATGAAGGTCTGGCGGTGCGCATACGCGAACATTGTCGCTTGGCAAAGTTGTTTGCTTCATGGGTCGAGGCAGATCCAAATTGGGAGTTGTTGGCGCCGGTACCGTTGGCGTTGGTGTGCTTTCGTGCTTGTCCACCGCTGGAAGGAGTTGCTGAAGCGGCGCGCAACGGCCGGCTCGACGTTTTGAATGAAGCAATAATGCATGGCGTGACGGCCACAGGTAAGGCACTGCTATCGCATACCAAGTTGAACGATAAACTTACGCTGCGGCTGTCCATCGGGAATATTCGCACCGGGGAAAAACAGGTGCACCAGGTTTGGGATTTATTGAATGAGCAACTAAAGTTGCTTTCCGCTCAACAGAAGACTTGATAACTGAAGGACGTGGGCGGTGGGTATGTTCCCAGTTAGTGTTATCGGAGGCGGGACGGACAGTGGAATTCACGTCCCAGGAATCTAACTTTTTCCGGGAGAAACTTCATGAAATCGTTGCAGACAATCATTTATGTTCTCGCATTAGTGCTCGCTTGCGCAATGGTCGCGTCAGCCCAAACTCCCAACCCTGACGTGAATCATTACGACAAGGATGGGCTTGCTTTTGATTACCCGAAAGGCTGGAGCCTGGAGGATGCGAGCAATGCCGATGCGCAGCAGATGGTGCTCGCACGCGCGGACAGCGACGCGCAGATCAAGTTTTACGTCCACCGAAATAGCATCAAGTCCGAGAATCTGGAGAAAGCGCGCAAGTCACTTGTGGATCCCTATATCGATGGAATCTCCAAGACCTTTGAGAGGATGGGCGCGCACCCAGAAAGATCTGTAGCTGCGAGCGAGATAGCCGGTGGTAAAGCCGACGGCGCGAGACTCGTCGCCGTGTTGGAGGGTGAGCCTGGTGCGGCGGAAGTTTATTGGGCACTGGTTGACGGCCGGCTGGTTGTTCTTACGTTCTTCGGACCTGACAAAGCCATGAAAAAGGCGAGCCCAGCCTGGGACCTCGTACGCACTAGTTTGACCATTCAAGGCGCAGCACCCGCCCAACCAAAGCCCAGCCCGAAGCCGTGAGAGGAAAGCAGCAAACAGGAGTTCAAGTCCCATTACCATTCTGAGAGGTTCTCCAGTGCGAGGTCACTTGCTGATGCCGAAGAGCCTAATGAAAACTTTTTGCCTGGTCGCAGCCTTGTTGCTGGTGGCGACGTCGTTTTCCAGTGGACTAGCTCAGCCGCGTCGGCCGGTAGCGATGTCACCAGCCGACATTCTGCGGGTCGCTAACGTGGGTGAAGCGCAGTTTTCCCCAAACGGCCAGTGGGTGGTCTATTCGGTCTCGACCGTCGAAGACAGCGAAACGATTAGCACCCTGTGGCTTGTGCACGTCGACGCCTCTCCGCTGAATTCTACCGCCAGCACCGCGCAAACATCTGCACCAGTACTGCTGCTCGGCGCTGATTGGAATTGTTCCAACCCGCGCTGGTCACCGGATAGTTCCAGGATCGCCTTTCTGAGCGAACACAACTCTCAGCGCGGAGTTTGGGTTGTTAATCTGAGAAATAACGATCCGGCGCGCGAGCGCGAGCCGCGCTTGATCGCGGAAGTACAAACCACCAACTTCTTCATCACTTACGCCGGCGAGTCGCTGGCCTGGTCGCCGGACTCAAAACGTATCGCGTACATCTCCGCCTTCGAAGATGTAACCCAGACGCCTGCGAATATCCCTGCTCAGGAAGACCCGCGCGTAATCGATCGCATTCAATACAAGTCGCGAACGTCATTCTCCGATGTTCGCCGCACGCACATCTGGATTTCCTCCGTCGATAAGCCGGAGCCAAGGCAACTTACCTCCGGTTACTTCTACGATCACGCGATCACGTTTAGTCCAAATGGAGACGAAATTGCTTTTCTCTCCAATCATGAAGCCGATCCCGACGCGAATAACAATTCCGACATCTTTGCGGTTGATCTCCATGGCGAAGTACGTCAGATCACCATGACTAAAGGTTGCGAATACGAACCCGCCTGGTCACCGGACGGCAAATGGATCGCTTATACCGCGACTAAGCGAGACGTGACCACTATCGACAGCGTTGCCGAAGATACTCACGTCTGGGTGACGGATGCGGCCGGCAGGGAGAGAAGAGAATTGAATGGCGCGCAAGACCGGCGCGCGCGGGATCCGCAGTGGTCCGCCGACAGCCAACTGGTGTTCTACCTCGCCGGCGATAATGGATGCACCACGGTATTCAGCGTTGCCGCAAAAGGTGGCAAGGCCGAACAGGCGCTGCCAAACGCGCTTTATGGAGATCAGTTTTCTTTTCTGGCGGTCGGTCGCGGATCGGCAAATTTACCCGTCAATCGGTATCAGGTCAGCAGTTTTAGTCTCGCACAAATTAGGCGGCCGAGGACGGGAGACTTGGCAAGAGAGGCCTTCGGAACAGAGTGGCCAGTTGTTGTGAGCTTGAGCTCGAACGTACAGGCAAGTGAGATTTGGCTTTACGGTGGAGTCCGGAATGAGGCTCAGCGGGTGAGCGGGCACAACCTTGGTTTGATCCGGTCACGCGTAGTTGTGCAGTCAGAA
>JANLYH010000193.1:0-17009 GCA_031365545.1 Pyrinomonadaceae bacterium
ATTGAACTGGGAGAGATCACCGCTCTCCCACATACGAAGACAGCGTTGGAACACGTTCGGAGGATCCCAGGCTGGTACTTTACCGCGCTTCGCAACTACCCCGGACGTCGGGAGAATTGAGCACAATATCGAGACCACAACGATGCCTCTAACCATTTGCCACCTCCGTTGCCCAAAATTAAGAATTAGGCGATTAACCATCAATTTCCTTCCCACAATTTCGATGCGGTTTCTCAGTCGTTCCCCTTTCACTCTTCACTCTCGCCACCCGTCGGCCACCGGCGGTTGATCAGGCTCGCCACAAACCCGGCACCGAAGCCATTGTCAATATTGACCACCGTTACATTCGACGCACACGAGTTAAGCATACCCAGCAGCGCTGCAACTCCGCCAAAAGAAGCGCCATAGCCGATACTCGTCGGTACAGCGATCACCGGGACGCTCACCAGACCCCCTACCACCGAAGGAAGCGCTCCTTCCATCCCGGCTGCCACAATGGCCACCCGCGCGCTTTGCAACAGCGCACGCTCGGCAAGCACCCGATGAATGCCCGCGACGCCAACGTCCCAGATGCGTTTCACGCGATTGCCCATCGCTTCAGCCGTGAGCGCTGCCTCTTCAGCAACCGGAATGTCGCTCGTGCCCGCAGTCACGACAACAATCTCCCCGACGCCAAGTTCGGTGTTATCTCGCTGAATTCTGATCAGGCGCGCACTCTCATGCCACTCAGCATCAGTAACGATGTTGCGTACTTCGCCAAAGGTACCTTCGTCTGTATGCGTCACCAAAACATTGGACGCGTATTGAATGAGCCGCTCAACAATCCCGACAACTTGTTCTCGCGTCTTACCGGCTCCAAAGACAACCTCGGGAAAACCCTGACGAGCGGAACGAGAGTGATCGACGCGTGCGTAACCGATATCTTCGTAGTAAAGATCTTTAATGCGCTTCGCCGCTTCGTCCTTGTCCAGTTCATCGGCCTTGTAGGCGGCTAAGAGCTTTTCCAGTTGAGCTAAATCCATTAGTTACCACCGTCTTTGTAGTTGGGGCGGGCATTCTAACACCCTGCTAGCAACACTCGAAATGCGCTCGCTTGCGCGGAATCTCGGTGCCAAGTAAGATTCAATTACGGCAAAACCTATGGAATTTACTGTCGCAGTCACGGGAGCATCAGGCGCAATTTACGCGCAGCGCACGCTCCTGCACCTGGCTGCGAGTGGAGTGGTCGAGCGCATTAATCTGGTGATGTCTGAAGCGGCAAAGACCGTTGCGAAGGTCGAGCTTGGGGTTGATCTCACGGCTGCGGACCGACCGACAATCAATCGTTGGCTGGATTTGCCGCCGGACTCGCGACTGATTCACTTGCATCGTCTCGACAACATTGCGGCGCGGCCTTCTTCGGGTTCGCATCCGCAGGCAGGCATGGTCATTGTGCCGTGTTCCATGGGCACGCTGGGTGCGATTGCGTCGGGCGCTGGCACAAACTTGATTCACCGGGCCGCCGACGTAACATTAAAAGAGGACCGCCGTCTCGTGATCGTGCCGCGTGAAACTCCCTACAACTCCATTCACCTGGAAAACATGCTACGGCTGTCTCGCGCGGGCGCACATATTATCCCCGCGAGTCCGGGCTTCTATCATCGGCCCCAGACAATTGAAGACCTGGTTGATCACCTCGTTTTTCGCATCCTCGATCATTTGGGTGTGCCACATTCGCCGGCCATTCAATGGCAAGGCTTACCGGAGCCAACCGGCGAACTGCTAAACGCCGGAAAAGACTAGATCTGTCATGCCAGTCCTCGTCCGCAATGTTCGCACCACGCTCGAAATGATCAAGATTGAGCATACGCTCTTCGCGTTGCCGTTTGCGTTTCTGGGTGCGGTGCTCGCGGCAAACGGAATCCCCTCTAGCAAACAACTTCTTTGGATAACGGCAGCGATGGTCGGGGCGCGTTCGACGGCGATGGCGTTTAATCGCATTGTCGATCGAGAGCTTGACGCGCGAAATCCTCGCACCTCGAGTCGGGCGCTGCCTGCGGGTCTCTTGTCAGTGGGATTTGTCTGGGCGTTTACTGCGGTCTCGGCACTATTGTTTCTCATCGCCGCCGCGATGCTGAATCGTTTGACACTCCTGCTGGCGCCGGTCGCGCTCGCGAGCGTCCTGCTCTATTCGTTTTCCAAACGCTGGACGCCTGGGTCTCATCTGCTGCTGGGCTGGTGTCTGTCGATTGCGCCGACCGGAGCCTGGATTGCGGTGCGCGGCACTTTGGATAGCCCCATTCCATTGCTCCTCTCACTGGTTGTGATGCTTTGGACCGCCGGCTTTGACGTGCTCTATGCTTGTCAGGATTACGATTTTGACGTTGATGCGGGACTCCACTCAATTCCCAGGCGCGTCGGCATTGCTCGCGCTCTCTGGATCGCGCGGCTGCTCCACCTCGGCGCCTTTAGCGCTCTCGTTGCTTTATACTTGATTACACAGCTTGGTGTTTTCGCCTTGCTCGGAGTGATCGCAACCGCCGGCTTGCTCGTTTATCAGCACCGCCTGGTGAAAGCAGACGATTTAAGTAAACTTAACGCCGCCTTTTTTACCACGAACGCTTTTGTAAGCGTGATCTTGTTTGTAACGTTTGGCGGGGCGGCGCTACTAAGGACTTTTTCATGAACTTTTCACACGATCGAATATTAACTGCATTAGCCGAAAAGGTTGACAACGGTGAACGGCTTTCTTTGGCGGATGGACTTGCTCTTTTTGCCACTGATGATTTGCCGGCGTTGGGTAAGTTGGCAGATGGCGTGCGCCGCCGCAAGCACGGTCGCACCACTTACTTCAATGTGAACCGACACCTGAATCCGACCAACGTTTGCTACGTTGATTGCAAGTTTTGCGGGTTCTATCGCACCCCGCGCCAGCCAGATGCTTACACGCATAACATCGAAGACAGTTTGCGCGTGGCGTCAGAGGCAGTGAAGGAAGGCGCCACCGAGCTGCATATTACCGGCGGCCTCAACACGAAGCTTCCGTTCAGTTATTTCACCGACCTTTTATCCGGGCTCAAGCAACACTACCCGCAGCTTCATCTCAAGGCCTTTACGATGGTTGAACTCGACCATTTTGCTCACTTCTACAAGATGAGCGATGAAGACGTGATTACTCAATTGATCGATGCGGGGCTGGATTCCTGTCCCGGTGGCGGTGCAGAAATATTCCGTGAGCCGACTCGCTCAATGATCTGCGCTCATAAGTGCGACGGTAATCGCTGGCTTGAGTTGTCGGGGAAGGTACACGCGGCTGGACTCAAGACAAACGCAACCATGCTTTACGGGCACATTGAATCGATCGAGGACCGCGTTGATCATCTGCTGCGATTGCGCGATCAACAAGATAAGTCGCATGGTTTTCAATGCTTGATTCCGTTGGCGTTCTATCCGGAAAATACGCAACTGGCCCACCTGCCCGGGCCTTCGGGTGTCGACTCGCTCAAGACAATGGCGGTGTCGCGCTTGTTGCTGGACAATTTTGACCACGTAAAAGCTTACTGGGTGATGCTGGGGAAACGTCTGGCGCAGGTTGCGCTGCATTATGGCGCTAATGACATCGACGGAACCATAACTGAGGGCGGCGAACTCTCCGAGAGTTATTCGATCGAAACTAATAATGAAGTAAAAATGGCTCGCAGTGAGCTGGTCACGCTGATTGAGGATGCCGGCTTTGACGCTGTCGAGCGAGATACCGTCTACAACCCAATCGAACGGAGCAACGTAAGTCTGGTTTAACTTGCCGAATTCTTTCTACCAATTATTTGATTCGATTTTTATGTCTACTACAACCGAAACACGCACAATTACTGTGGCCCATTCGCCAGACTCTGATGACGCCTTTATGTTTTACGGTTTGGCCACCAACAAGCTGGATACGGGAAACCTTAGCTTCACTCACGTTCTCAAAGACATTCAAACCCTGAATGAGGAAGCCTTCAAAGGTACTTACGACGTCACCGCTGTCAGCTTTCACGCTTATGCCTATATCGCCGACAAGTATTTGCTGCTGCCGCACGGGGCCTCGATCGGCGATAACTATGGACCGATCCTGGTAGCGCGCGGACCTGTTTTAGTGGATGACATTGCAAAGCTAAAAATCGCGGTCCCCGGAACGTTAACCAGCGCCTTTCTGGCTTTGCGAATCTTCAATCCAACCTTTCAATATGAGGTCGTACCCTTCGACAAGATAATTGCCGCGGTACAAAGCGGCCAGTGCGACGCGGGCCTGCTGATTCACGAAGGGCAACTGTTTTACGAATCCATTGGTTTGCACAAAGTTCTCGACCTGGGCGAGTGGTGGCACAAGCGGACGGGCTTACCACTGCCGATGGGTGGCAATGTCATTCGCCGTGAGTTAGGGACCGAAATCATTCATCAAGTTTCGCAATGCCTCGTAGAGAGCATTCGCTACTCTCTGGCAAATCGCGAGGATGCGCTTGCATACGCCATGCAGTTCGCCCGCGATATGGATCCCGAGCTGGCAGATCGGTTTGTGGCGATGTGGGTAAACGACCTTACGCTGGATTATACCGATCGCGGTCGCGAGGCTGTGCAGCTCCTGCTCACGGAAGGATTCGAGCGCGGAATCATACCTAATCGTCCCACGGTGGAGTTTGCAGCCTGAAAATTTTGGGAAGGTTTCCCTTCGCCGGTTTGTGCTAATGAGATAGACTGCGTGTTTGTGAAGGAATCTTTCCGAGTCGCGTAGACTTAAATAGCTGGGGTGTGCGCGGTGGACTAAATCTGCTCCGCCCAGAAGGAGCAGTTGCCACCGCGCACATCATCGGTCACGAGCTTTCTGATCAGGCTCCTCCCAAAGCTTGACCTAACGTCTTTCCCATGAAGCAACGCCGCCGCTCGGCGTTGCCTAGAAACGCTTTCGCGCTTTGAGGTTCACGGGAAAGTTTAACGTTGCCAGTTACCGACGTGAGGACCTGAAGAATCCTTAAAGGCCACTCAGAGTACTTCAAACAAACTTAATAGCTTTCACAGTAGAACGGCTTGCATAATAGGCCTCACCCTCTAAAAGATACCTGAGGTTAACTGCTTCAATGGGTTGCACATTACATCAGGTGCATGGAACTTTGCAACAAGAAAGTGGCTCGAGTCAAGGTCGGCGGAGACCCAGCCGCCCCTCAGTTTGCCTGCTGGCAACAGCACCCGTCTTTCGGGCATCTGACGGCCGTCCGAGCATATCCAACATCTTTTCGAATTCGTGACCTTAGTTGCTTGGGGATTTAACACAATGACCACCCGAATGCCTGTGAAAGCGCTTACTTTTCTAGCTGCAGTTTTTCTTGTTCTTTCGGCTGGGACTTCGCTCGTCCGTGCCCAGGGAATTGGAACCGGTAACGGAGCGCTTTCGCCACCTGAAGTCGAGCGGATTATCAAGACCTTTACAACCAAGGAAGCTCAGTTTCGCCATGCCCTGAATGAATACTCTTTCAAGCGCGATGCGGTTCTGCAAAGTCTGGGAATGGGCGGCCAGATCGCCGGGGAGTATCATCGCGTCTCGCTTTTTACTTTCGACGATCAGGGCAACCGCTTCGAAAAGATCAGTTACTTTCCGATGCCGTCATTCCAGGCAGTCACTCAGGAGGACTTGGATGATCTGGGAGGAATTCAGCCCTTCGCCCTGGAGCCGGCAAAAATTCCGCAATACGATTTTAAGTACGTCGGTAAAGACAAGATTGATGAACTGGGTCTATACGTTTTTGACGTTTCACCGAAGGTGATACCGGATCCCAAAAAGAGCAAGGAGCGTTTCTTCATCGGTCGGGTCTGGGTGGACGATCAGGATCTGCAAATCGTAAAGACTAAGGGCAAAGGCGTGCCTGAAACCAAGAAAAACAAGTTTCCCACGGTAGAGACCTACCGTGAACAGATCGATGGCAAGTTTTGGTTTCCTACTTATTCATACGCGGATGAGGAATTGATTTTCGACACGGGCGAGGTGTTGCATATTCGCATGAAGGTACGCTATTCCGATTTTGAACTTGCACGCGCCAGAGTGAAGATAATCGAGATCGACGATCCGGATGCTCCAAAGAAAGAAACGAAGCCACCGGCAACTGTGCCGCGCAAACCCTAGTTGCTGCTGCTGGCCCGTACTGTTGGGTTAGCACCGAGTTCTTTACCGATTAGCGACTGTACGGTATCGACCAATTCTCTAACGGCCTCATCCGTTCCGCAATATGCTGTTGCAAGCGGCGGGAGCATCACCATCTCGATTGTCCCGGCTCGGGCCTCGCCGGTTCCCTTTCCCATTAGTTGATCCGCATTCTTTATTGCTACCGGCACGATTGGTACGCCCGCCTCTGCGGCCATAAAGAACGCCCCCTTCTTAAACGGCAAAAACTCGCCTGGCCTGGCTCGCGTACCTTCGGCGAACACGCCAAACGATCGGCCGGAGCGAATGCGGTCGGTCGCGGCCTTTACTGTCTCGCGGGCCCGCTCGCTGTTTGAGCGATCGATCGCCATGATGTTAACAAAACCCATCCCAAACCCCAGGATAGGCACGTTGAGTAACTCTTTCTTCGCAAGCAGGCCAAGTCTGCGGCCGGTGTAAACAAATAACGTTGCGGTGTCCAGGTATGACCTGTGGTTGGAAACAAACACGTAGGTCTGCGCGGGATCAAGGTTTTCGCTCCCACTTACATGGACTTTGACGCCGCTCAAACGCAACCAGTTTCGCGCACCAAACAGCGCCCACGGATATACCAGATCGGGCTTCCCGGTTAGCCAGGCTACAAACAAGACGGGTGGGCCGAAAATTAGCAGCAACATCGCTGCGACAAAGAGCGACCACCAGTAATGTAAACGTCGAAGAATCCGCATAAAGAGCGCAGTTTGCAGCGAGAGATAATCGCATACCTGGGCATCTGGGGGCGACGCTAAACTGAAAACCTCACGACTTCATTGAGGTTTCAGAGCCGTGCTCGAGCCCCTCGTGGCTTGCTACATTACCTGAGTCGCGCTATCTTGCGCGTGTAGTCTCTCTCCTCCGCCTTGGCTATCAGGCACTTAAGCATCTAAATCCATATCGGCGCATCCAACGTAAGTGGCATTGCCACGTGTGTCTGAGACCCCGGGAGCCTTGCCATGAAAAAACTCGTAAGTTACCTAATGCTGCTCTCCATCTCAACGCTGGCAGCAGCCGGCGTGAATGCCCAAACCCGTCAACGTCGCGTGTTGCAAAATCCTTCGGTGCCGGCCCCTGGAGCCTCAACTCCGGCAAGGGTTCCTGTCTTGAGCGGTACAAATCGTCAAGCCGGTTCGCAAGCTGAGGGAACTGGAGGCGCCGAAGTGGGTGGCCCGGAAGAGGTGGATGCCGGCGATGTGATTCGCGTCAACACCACGCTCGTCACGTTACCGGTCAGCGTTATGGATCGCGATGGCCGCTACATTCCCAACTTGCGCAAGGAGGACTTCCGACTCTGGGACGACAATGTCGAACAAACTGTCGCCGTGTTCTCCTCAGTCGACAGACCTTTTTCAGTGGTCCTCATGCTCGACACCAGCGGCTCCACTCGCTTTCGACTTGAAGACATCCAGGAGGCGGCGATCACTTTCGTTAACCAGTTGCGGCAAGATGATCGCGTCATGGTGGTAGCTTTTGATGACGAAGTGAGAGTGCTAAGTGAGTTTACCAGCGACCGCTCGCGCCTGCGTGATGCAATTCGGCGCACCCGAACCGGTGACGGAACGAAACTCTACGATGCGGTCGACATGGTTATGAACCAACGACTGAATAACGTGGATGGACGGAAAGCGATTGTGCTTTTCACCGATGGCGTTGACACCACCAGCAGACATGCTTCCTACGAGAGCAACCTTCGCGACGCAGAAGAGTTGGATGCTTTGATCTATCCCGTGCAATACGACACCTATAGTGATCAAAACGGCGGTGGTGGTTCGGGCTGGCCGGGCTCGGGGCGTTGGCCAAGTTCAAATGGGGACATACTGGGTAGCATTCTTGGCGGTATATTGCGCAAGGGCGGGGGTCGCGGTTCAAGCGGCGGTGGCGGCATTGGCTCAAGCAAACGTGAGTATGATTTGGCCAATCGTTATTTGCATGAACTTGCACAAAGAACCGGTGCCAGAAACTACGAGGCAGACTCAACCCAGAACCTTGCCACGGCTTTCGCCAATGTAGCCGAGGAACTGCGCCGGCAATACACGCTGGGCTATTACCCGAAGAATCCGGCGCAGGCCGGCCAACGACGGCAGATCCGAGTGCGCGTCAATCAACCAAATCTCGCAGTCCGCACCCGCGACAGTTACGTCTTCAATCCGGTGGGCGCGACACCAGACGATAACGCCTCCCGGAGGTCTGCTCCGGTACTTCAGAAGAAACTGGCCGAGGTAAGCGGACGTCGCGATTTCGCGCGACTGTAGAAAGAGCACGGATTATGAGGGTTGAACTCCAGCTGAAGCTGGCGCAGCAGGCCATAACATTCTTAACAAGAGGCCAAGTAGCCAAAGGCAAATGCCTACCAATGCCGACAAAGTTACCCAAAACTTCCAGTAACTACTGAAGGTTTGTTCCCAACCTGGTTGAATGTTGTGCGCCAGGTTTACATTAAGGGCCGCGGGAGTCAGCAGGCGCGAGGCCAGTTGCACGACGAAATACCAAATGAACGCGTGAAGCCAGGACCACCTATCTATTCTGATCCGTCGTCCGACCGCCATTGCAACTCCGAAACCTCCAAGATGCGCTAAGGTTGAGGACACCACTCCAAACAATTCCGTATAACTAAACTTGAGAAGCATTCCCCAGGTGGGGACAACATAAGCGAACCACACGGCTAACCCGGGCACCATCCAGATCACTGCGATGCGGATTAAGATTGCTTGTTCAAAAAAGAGCCCAACAGCAAGCAGCAGGTTTCCAATGTTACACATCCAGAGAATGTGTCCAGGTTGATCGATCTCCCAGTAGTGAATGGCCTGTGCGCTAAAAAATGCCAGCGGAAGAATTCCGAGCAGGCGAAATTGGCTGGGTGTTAGTTTGTAAGCAGTCAATTTTTTGGTTGCGACTTTATTCATGCTCGCAGAGTCGCTGCTTTTCGGCATAGAATAACACTTCCGTTAAGTCCGCGCGGATTCAAACCTGAGAAAGCTAAGGTTAGCTACGATATGCCTTCAGTTGAAGACCTGCTAAACAAATCTATTCCCGAATTGCGGGAGCTATTCATCGAGCGCGGACGGTCCGTACCCAGAAATTTTCTTGAAGCTCTGGAAGTGGACCCGCGGGCAGGGGCTCATCAACTGGCGAAGCGAATACGTGAGCGCTATCGCAGCAATCGTTCTGAAGGTCAGCGACTACACACGCTGCTGCGCTTTGAAATTGACCTGTGGGCCCAGGGCTATTCGTTGGTGGCCGGCGTCGATGAAGCCGGAATGGCGCCACTCGCCGGGCCGGTTGTCGCCGGTGCGGTGATTTTGCCGCAGAATTACAAGCTCCGGGGCCTCAATGATTCGAAGAAGATTCTCGACCACGAAATGCGTGAAGAACTTGCCGCCCAGATAAAACAGGATGCGATCTGCTGGTCATTTGGTTTTGCAGAAGTTGAAGAGATAGACAAAATAAACATCTATCACGCCGGCTTGCTGGCAATGCAGCGGGCGGTGAATGGCCTGACCTGCCTGCCTGACTTTGTTTTAGTAGACGCCCGCAAGATACCGCAGTGTCCCGCGCCGCAACGCGGCATTATTCGCGGCGACACCCTTTCCGCAAGCATTGCCGCCGCGTCAATTATCGCCAAGACAACACGAGACGCTCACATGCTGGAAATGGACGCGCTCTACCAGGGCTACGGCTTCGCTTCACACAAGGGTTATCCAACACCTGAACATTGTCGCGCCCTTAAGGAGTTAGGTGCGGTGTCGATTCACCGGCGCAGCTTCGGCAGAGTTCGAGAGGTCCTGGGTTTGGACCCCGTTCAGACAGAACTCTTCCCAGATGACGCCGAGCAGTCTCCCAGGGCCGCAGTCGCAAACGCAAACTAGGAGATATCTCTTCCCAGCAGTTAAAGAATCACATTAGCCTTTTCCAAAACCTGATGGCTTCCCTAACCGAATACAAGAAAAAACGCCGCTTCAATAAAACGCCTGAGCCAGGGCCTGAAAAGAAGCGGACGAAGACTGGCCGAATTTTTGTTATCCAGAAGCACCGCGCCAGTGCGCTTCATTACGACTTTCGTCTCGAGGCTGACGGCGTACTGAAGTCGTGGGCAGTTCCTAAAGGGCCTTCACTCGATCCAAGCGTCCGGCGTCTGGCGATGCAGGTTGAAGATCATCCGGTCGATTACGCGAAGTTTGAGGGCGTCATTCCCGAAGGAGAGTATGGCGGTGGGACGGTGATGGTTTGGGACTACGGGACTTATGAGCCTGAAGAAACGAGCGATCCGAGCGAAGCAATCCGCAAAGGCGAGTTAAAGTTTTCTTTAGACGGCAAGAAGCTGAAGGGCTCGTGGGTCCTGGTGCGAACACGCGATCGCCAGTGGCTGCTGATAAAGCATCGCGACTACTACACAACAGAAGAGGACGTGACTGAAATAGCGCCGGCTTCGATCCTCACTCGCAGAACCCTGGCCGAGATAGCGGAAGACGAAGGCGGCGATATAAAGAAGGCCGCTACTGGCGATCCGAAGAAGATTCCGCGCCGCACGGGAGTGAAGCGCCGCAAGCAGGGTAGCAAGAAAAAGGTTTGGCACAGCAAGAGTAGCTAAAGTTTTAGATTAACTAGCTCCTGCTCTCTCCTGATTTCAAAACAACCCTTCGTAAGACAATCGACCAGCAACAATTCGCGCGGGCGAAGTGTAAGGATGAGCCTCAGTTTTGTTTGCTGCCAGAATGTGCAGTACTTGATGGCCCCGGGCCTTGAGAAAATCCGCAATCAAGCTTCGGTGACAGCGCCACCAAAGTGCCTCCGCACACATGATTGCTGTGCGCTTATTGCTTGCGATCTCAAGCAAGTTTTCAATTCCTGCCGCAAACTCCTCACTTTCCAAATGGTCAGCGTAAGCCCTAAAGGAAGCGTTCTGCCAGGCCGTGTTTTTCGAAGCTGGCGATGGGCGACGACGGCCGCCCAGTTGAGGATTGTGGCAGTAGTGGATCCCAACTGCTGCGAGACCACGGGACAGTTCCGGCTTGTTAAAGTGTGGGTAGCGACGTGAGCCTGGGAAGCTCCGAACATCGACGAGAGCGCCAATCTCGTTCAGAAGAAGGATCTGATTAACCTCTTCAGCCGATCGCGTTGAGTGACCTATTGTCCAAATGCTGTTCACAACTTGATTCCGCCTAAGGTTCCTTCTCAACTGTCTGTATGCCGACCTTTCAGGTTTTACGTCAATTGCGCCGCAGTCGAGCGGGCTGAACTAACATTTAACCTTAAAGATAAGCTTCAAGTTTGAAGCGCCCGCGCTTCGCGAGCATTGGCTTCCAAAGGTCTCCCAGCTTTCGCACCCGCGCGGGAACGTTGTCTATTCTGAAATCGTCGATGGTGACGCCGCGTTCGAGCTCCGACCATTCCACCGGCGTCGAGACAGTAGCCTTGGGGCGCGGGCGCACCGAGTAGATTGACGCGAGCGTACGTCCCCAGGCGTTTTGATTGTAATCAACCAACACCCTGCCCTTTGGTCTTTTCGCGACTTCGTAGATCGTAGTTATGAGTTGTGGTGCCTGCACGGCCAGCGCGAGTGAAAACTGTTTTGCGAATCCCCACACTTGCTTCTGCGTCGGCCCGCGCTCGATCGGAACGTATACGTGAATTCCCTTGGATCCAGTTGTCTTCGCATACGCCGGCATCTTCAAAGCCGCCAGGCCCTGCCGCAGCAATAATGCCGTTTCCACTACTTTCTTAAACGAAGCACCGGGAACCGGGTCGAGATCAAAGTGCAGATAATCAGGGCGGTCAACGTCGTCGCAGCGTGCATACCATTGGTTAAGATCGATGCAGCCGAGATTAACTACCCAAAGAAGCGACGCGAGATCCTGAATCATTGGAAAGTCGATTACGTTTCCGGAGGAATGCTCGATGTGGCAAAGCTCAATCCAATCGGGCCGTGGCGATGGGGCCCGCTTCATGAAGAAGAATTCCCCGGCAGCACCATTCGGATAGCGCTTCATTACCATCGCGCGGTCTGTCAGATGCGGAAGCAGGAAGGGCGCGACATCGGCGTAATACTGCAGCAGGTCTCGCTTGGTGATGCCTAACTTAGGCCAGAACAGCTTTCCGAGATTCGTCAGCTTTACCGTGCGACCTTCAAGTTCTACTTCAAGAGCTGTCTCATTCTTCGGCAGCGCAACGTTGGCTTTCTTCGAGCCTCGCCGCGGAAGTTTGGCACGTTCAACTCGGGCAGGGTGGTAGTCTCTAGTCGCCGGCTTATCAGGCATGAGTTCTTCTTTGCTTACGAATAAAACGGATCGAGTCAGTCGGAGTTAAGGTTATACCTTAAGGCTGGGAAGACAGGTTAAGTTGCATCAAGTTTCACCTCGGGGTGCGCCGGGCAGCTGCGAGATCTCGTCAGCTTCTTCTTCAATCGCTTGCAGGGCCCTCATCAGCATCTGACGATGAGCGGCATGTACCGCTTTACTCAACTGGTCTTCCACCCGCGACCGGGACAATTTCAATGACTCCAAACGCTGAAGTCGGGCGCGCTCGTCGGTCGGGATTCGTGGTGCACGTTCGGCGGAAGCGCGCTGGCTCGCTTCCTCCATCTGCTCTTCATACGATTTTCCCCAGCCGATCGCCATAACGCACTTCCCTGCTTACCCAAGCACTTATTTCCGTCAGGCAGGAATGCCTGTCCTGCGCTCAAACTATTGTACCGTCCTTAACCACAGCGTTCTTGGGCACAATAATAATTCCATCGCGAATGTAATAGGCGCCATCTTCACCATCAGCATTAACTACTCCGGCTTCATTGAGCAAGCGCACGTTACTACCGATGCGCGCATTTTTGTCGATGATGGCGCGATTGATGACAGTTCCCTCACCTATCCCCACGCGCGGTTTTTTCGCGAGCACATCGTCGCGCATCTCTTCAATTGTTTGGTAGTAGTCGGCGCCCATTAGAAACGAAGAGTCGATTCTCACGCCGGTTGAAATTCTGCTTCGCAACCCAACGACTGAGTTTGTGATCGCCGCACCGAGAACAATGCATCCATCACTTAGAATCGATTCAACGATCTGTGATTCTTCGACCTTCGAGGGCGGCAGATAACGGGCCCGAGTGAAGACAGGCGCTTCCGCGTCAAACAAATTGAATTTCGGAATCTTCGACGTCAGATCCAGATTGGCCCGGTAGAAAGCGCTGATCGTTCCGATGTCCTCCCAGTAACCGTCAAACAAATACCCTTGAACTTTTCCGCCGCTTATGGCACTGGGAATAATTTCCTTGCCAAAGTCGACGGCCGCGGGATCATCGGCGAGCAGTTGTTCCAAGCGGTCATACTTAAAAACGTATATACCCATCGACGCCAGAAACGGACGCGCTGAGGCTTCGGCTTCGTCAAGACCCAGCCTGGTTGTATCTACGCGCATCGCCTGCAGTTCAGCGCCCCTGGGCTTTTCTTTGAACTCTACGATGCCTCCGTTCTCGTCAGTCTTAAGCAAACCGAAATCTGTGGCCGCTGCTTCGTCGCACGGCGTCACCGAGACTGTGACGTCGGCATCGCTTTCGAAATGTCGCGCGAGAAACAGGCGATAGTCCATGCGGTATAGATGATCGCCGGAAAGGATGAGCAGCGTATCGATTCCCCAGTCACTGATGTGTGGCAGCACCTGACGCACGGCATCAGCCGTTCCCTGAAACCATTGCGGGCTCTCAGGCGTCTGCTCGGCGGCCATTACTTCAACAAAACCATTGGAAAACTGCGAGAAGCGGTAGGTCTGCGCCAGATGGCGATTCAACGAGGCTGAGTTGTACTGCGTCAACACAAACATCTTGAAGACATCGGAGTTGATGCAATTTGAGATCGCGATGTCTACCAGCCGATACTTTCCGCCCAATGGCACTGCCGGTTTGGATCGCTGTTGGGTAAGCGGAAAGAGGCGCGTTCCCGCACCACCACCAAGAATTACTGCGAGCACGTTATGCTTCGTAGGCATTTGTTTAGGCTGACTTTGGATTCGGAGAGCTGGGTCGAGGATAGACGGAAAGCAGCCGGGGTTTCAAGGCAAGCTGGTCGTCAGCTTAGGATCTGATGGCTCGACGAGAACAATGAGCGCGATTAATATGCGGCGGCGGTGCCACTTATATTTTTTTGACCCGCTGCTTCCTGAGCGATCTTCACACCCACGCTGGCGCCAATTCGGGTAGCGCCGGCTTCAACCAGAGCGCGCGCGTCTTCGAGGCCTTTGACGCCGCCGGAGGCCTTTACACCGAGCTCCGCGCCAACCGTACGGCGCATTAAGGCAATGTCGGCAACGGTGGCGCCGCCTTTTGAAAAGCCGGTCGAGGTCTTGACGAAATCAGCACCGGCTTTCTTTGCGGCCAGACAGGCCCGCACTTTTTCATCGTCGTTTAGCAGCGCAGTCTCAATGATCACCTTGCAGGTCACGTTGTATTCGTGTGCAACCTCAACTACTGAATGAATGTCGTGTTCCACCAGGCAGTCGTCGCCGCTCTTGAGTGCTCCAACATTGATCACCATGTCGACTTCTTGTGCGCCGTCAAGGATCGAGCGGCGTGCTTCGTAAGCCTTAACGTCTGACAAAGTGGCGCCCAATGGAAAACCGATTACGGTGCAGACAGGGATGCCTGTTCCCTGAAGATTGCACGCAGAAGCCCGCACCCAGGTGGGGTTGACGCACACGGAGGCGAAGCGATATCTCACAGCCTCTTCACAGAGTTTCTTAATGTCTTCGTCAGTGGCTTCAGGTTTCAGCAGCGTGTGGTCGATGAGGCTCGCCCAATCTTTGGCCGACGAAGTTTCTCCCAGCACCAGACCAATGCGAGCAGCCCCGGCATCGATGATGCGGTGCATCCGTTCCGGGCAACGATTAAAGCACTCCGAAGTGCAGCCGCACATCGACGCCTGATCGCCGTCCCCATTCAAGCGGGCGACTATCGCGTCTGTAATTTGGTCGATTAAGAGTTCGAGCTCACGGTTACGTGAGCCGTTTGCGCTGTGCGAATTAGACATTGAAATCAAGTTCCCGGGCAGCTAACAAATGCGCGGGTAACTCCCTGACGTATTCTAGCACGTGCCGTAGTTGGAAGGGTTAGACGGGGAAATTTCACTAATGCGGTGCGGTAGTTCTTTACCTTAGGGCGTTCTCTCCGGTGAGCACGAACGAATTAAGGAACTTTGACATGGTAGCCTCGCGCGACTTTTCTGCCTCAACGTCCTTAGTCTCAGGCATCATGATAACGGCTTGATAAAGCCGCCTTGAAACCCAGTAGGCGCGTGCGTGCGCGATCCCTCCGCCCGGAATGCTGACCACCCACTCGCGCCCGAGATTTTCGCCAATCCTGATTTCCTTCTCGCTCTTTAGTTCGCCATGGGTGGCTGCCAAACCTCCCTCGCGACCGGCATCGAGCATAGTTTTGATCAGCGCGGGATCTGTTACGGGTCCAGGGTAGTCGACGTATGACACCATGAAGTAGCTATCTGCCGTCTCAAGCGAATAGATATGGTGCCTCAGCGTTCCCATTTTGGATTCAATCGCCTGATCATTGCCAGTAGGTTTGCCAGGAAATAGCGCCGCGAAGCCCCCACCTTCGGGCGCAACTTTCTCCCAGGGCGCGTCCGCTTGGGTTGTCGCCGCCTGCTGCATGAACCTGCGGCCGTAAACAGCCTGCGACCTTCGGTCCTGCGCAACGGCTTGAGAAACCGCACACGCTGACATCACCAGAACCAGGACAATTCTCCCGTAAAACATATTCATCAAACTGCTCCTGGCACTGCTGAGATTGCCATCGCGTATTAGTGGGCAAAAGGTTGGCCGGCTATATTCAACCAAGATACTGTCGTTCAACTGCCTGAATCTTTGCGACTCTCTTTCGATGTCGCTCCTCAGTCAGCTCAGTTGCCAACCAGACTTGCACAATCTCACGCATCTCCGCGCTGCTGATCGTGTTGCTCCCCAAGCTGAGAACGTTTGCGCCATTGTGCTCACGCGAGTTGCGGGCAACCGCGACCGAATAACAAGCAGCGGCGCGCACTCCCGGAACCTTGTTTGCAGTCATGGCGCTACCGACACCGGCGCCGTCGATGACTATTCCCAAGTCCGAATTCCCCTCCGCAACGCTTCGCGCTACCGCATAAGCCAGATCAGGATAGTCAACCGGATCTTCCGAATTCGTTCCAAAGTCGTGGACCTGATGTCCCAAACTTGTAAGCAGAGCCTTGAGTTCTTCTTTCATCCGGAAGCCACCGTGATCGGCGCCGACAGCAATTAGGCGGGAGGTTCCAGAACCGCGCCGGGAGACACGGCGAACGATTTCGATCTGCTTCGCGCTGACAATGTCCGCAGCCAGCGGCGTCAGTCGCACGCCTTCAGCAATACGCAGCACTGCTCCCACAGCCAGGTCGCGGACATCATCCTCAGTGATTACGGATTTAGACGACTCGTCTCGTATCGCCTTTGTTTCAGTTGATGCCCCGGAAGTTTTGGGAAGAGTGTCGACAAAACGACTCGACGTCTCCGCTGGTCCAGCAGCCAGACCTGGCAGCGCATCCGCAGGTATTGACTTGTCTAGCACGTCACGAACCAGTGCCCTTATGCGATCACGAGTGGAATTGTCGTCCATAGGTAAATGAGTGGCCGGCGATCAGTTGTCAGTGGTCAGTATTCAATGTTCGGACTGCTGTCTGCCTCCTGCCGTGGCCTTCAGCAGACTGCTGCTTGTTCTTGCTGAACACCGACCACTGGCCACTGGCCACTGATTAAACTAGCGATTCATCACGCAAGTCCAGCAGACGCGCGGCCGAAGCAACAACCTTGCCGCCTCTTA
>JANLYH010000205.1:0-9894 GCA_031365545.1 Pyrinomonadaceae bacterium
TGATCACGGGCCCTCACACAATGAACACAAGTTCCGTTACTTGGACGGGACTGGTCGCGGCTTAGTGGAGTTCAAGGCTCGCGGTGGTAGTAGAGTCTTGGCCTTTATCGATCCGCAGCGCCGACGCATCATTTGTACTCACGGAATCCCTAAACTTAAACCCAAGCAATTAGCGCGACAAATTGAAAAGGCTCACAAGATTAGAGAAGCATACTTAATCGAAAACATGGAGGAGGGCAGTAAGTATGTTAACTAAAAAGACAGAGAAGAGAACGATGCCTAAGGACTTTCAAGAATTAGTACAACGGATAAAGAGATCGGAAACCTTCGATCAAGAGTCATTGCGAAGCGAAATCTCAGATCAGATTTCTGCTCTTATGGAATGCCAGGGTCTGAACAAGGCCGAGCTTGCCAAGCGGTTAAATACGAGCCGTTCCTATGTGACCAAGATTTTACAGGGTAATGCAAATTTCACGCTTGATTCGTTGGTGCAGATTGCAAGAGCCTTAGGGTGCAATTTCAGGCCAGTTTTTGCGCCAACTAATGTGTGGAACCAAATCGGCGCGAAGGAGTTTTCAGCTACCGCCAAGATGGCGGGTGCTTCTGAAACATACAACGCTCCAACCTTGATTGAAACGAAGACCAAGATCAATGCTAGTCGATTACGCCAACCTTCAACTTGAGGGCTACTACGTTCGAGAGCTTCACTGTTCAGTCCGAAACGATGCTGACGATGACGCTAAACTCGCTTTGCTGCCCGGATTGCACGTTCAGCACCACAAACCGCTGGCAATAGGTGCATACCCGTTGCTTCTTGGTGTGGAAGCGGCGCAGCATGCTACCGATTGGGCGCGCTATCGAGTGGAGCTTAACGTGAAATCAAAAGACGGCGAGGAGGACGAGCCGCTTCCTTACTGCTTTGATCTGAAGCTCACTGGTTTTTTTCGTATCAACGGAGAAAGCCAGCGGAGCCAGAGATCAGTCGAGCCCTTCATGTTAAGAAACGCTGCGATGATTCTATATTCCTCAGCGCGTGAATTATTAGCGGCTGCCAGCGCCCGAGGGCCATTCCCCGCCATAATCTTGCCTACCTTGTCCTTCGATTGGGAGCTAGGGCCAGATATTCCGGTTTTGCGTCCACCTCGCTCTAGGCGAAAACTAACCAAGAAAACTGGCACGGCCAAAAAATACGCCAAGAAGAAGTAGGTCGCAGATTTCAGGTTAAATCCCCTGCTTTCCTACCCGAATCCGACTTCACGTTGACACTCGCACGGGCGCAAGCTAATCTGTTACCCCGTGAATCACACGGGCACAAATCCTCCGACTAATTCCAAAACAAACGTTGTTGCAATAATCCCCGCTCGCTACGATTCTGTACGCTTGCCGGGCAAAGCTTTGCTGGAAATCGGCGGTAAGCCCATGATTTGTCGCGTGGTCGAGCGCGCTCTCGCAGCCAAAAATGTCGCCCGAGTGATTGTGGCAACTGATGACCAGCGGATAGTGGATGTTGTTTGCGCGGCAGGTTTTGAAGCTGTGTTGACGAGCTCAGCTCACCGGAGTGGCACGGATCGGATAGCCGAAGTTGCCGGTTCGTTGGCAGAGGCGGACACGATTGTTAATGTCCAGGGCGATGAACCGCTGATTTCGCCGCTCACGATCGAGCGCGCCGTGGACGCGCTTGCAGACGACCCGGACGCCGGCATCGCTACCACGTGGGAGCAAATGGAATCCGCCGCTGATGGTTTGAATCCAGATGTAGTGAAGGTCGTGGTGGATGACGATGGACGAGCGGTCTATTTTTCTCGTTCGCCGGTGCCATATCCGCGCGATGCGGTGCGAATACACGGCACCCTGGAAGCGGCACTGGAAAACGAGCCCGGTTTGTTGGCAGCCTTTCGCAAACACACCGGGCTTTACGTTTACCGCCGCGAGGTACTGTTACAGTTTGCCCAATGGCCGCAGTCCGAGCTGGAAAGGTTTGAGTCGCTCGAGCAACTGCGAGCGCTGGAACACGGCGTGAAGATTAAGACAATCGAGGCGAGCACGTCTTCTATCGGCGTCGACACGATTGACGACCTCGAACGCGTTAGGAATAGTTTGGAGTTTCAAGTTTCGAGTTCCGAGTTTGCTAGGACAAGTTGACCTTACAACGTTGGACGCGAAAACTCGAGACTTGAAACTAGAAACCCAGATTTTATGAGTGACTGGATAGGCTTAGCTGTAATTGGTTTCATCGTTCTGGGTGGAGTGTTATTTCTCTGGTGGCTTTCGAGGCCTTACGACATTAGCCTCGAGGAGTTTGAAAAGCGCGCTGCCGAGGCGCCAAGTCTGCTGAGTGCCGGGTTCGTCGGTTTGCAAAAACTTCTGGACCCAGCGACGGCAAAGGCGGTTGAAGCTCAAGAAGATTTGAAACAGGGGCGTTACGATAAGAAGCAGGCGAAGGGTGACGGCGACGAGGCGGGGGATGGAGAGGAGCTGGAGGCAGAGGCAGTCGGCAGGATAGTCAAATAGTTATCAGCATGTGCGCGCAAATTGACAGTTTGGTTTACCAACCAGAACGGACAGACAGGGTTGCCTGTCGTATTTAGAAAGGCAGTCATGACGAAATACATCTTTGTTACCGGCGGCGTTGTTTCAAGTCTGGGGAAGGGTCTGGCGGCATCCTCCATTGGCTGTCTGCTGGAGGCACGGGGGCTCACCGTTTCGCTGATAAAGCTAGATCCCTATATCAACGTCGACCCCGGCACGATGTCGCCGTTTCAACATGGCGAAGTGTTCGTTACTGACGACGGCGCAGAGACCGATCTCGACCTCGGCCATTACGAGCGCTTCACCCACGCATCGTTATCTCAGGCAAATAACTGGACCACCGGGCGGATCTATCTTTCAGTAATCGAGAAGGAACGGCGCGGCGATTACCTCGGGAAGACAATCCAGGTCGTGCCCCACATCACGAATGAAATCAAGAGCGCGGTTAGAACTGTTGCCGAAAAAGATAATCCGGACGTAGTGATCGTTGAGATTGGCGGCACCGTGGGCGACATTGAATCACTGCCATTCCTCGAGGCGATTCGCCAAATGGGGAACGAAGAAGGTGCGGGCAACACGCTCTTTATTCACGTGACCCTGGTACCCTATATCGCAGCCGCCAAGGAACTAAAAACAAAGCCCACGCAGCACTCCGTGAAAGAACTGCGCGAGATTGGTATCGCACCTGACATCCTTTTGTGTCGTTCCGAAAAAGCTCTGTCCTACGATCTGCGTTCAAAGATTGCCCTGTTTTGTAACGTGAAAGAATCGGCAGTCATCAGCGCGCAGGACGTCGATACGATTTACGATGTCCCGCTGGCGTTTCATGAGCAGGGATTGGACGAATTGATCGTGACGCAACTCGGGTTTGGCGCGCGGGCCTCAAATTCGGATCTTTCCGAGTGGCGCGATCTGGTAGGAACCATCCGGGAACCCTCCGGTGGCGAGACTTCAATTGCGATTGTTGGCAAGTATGTTGAGCTGGAAGATTCCTACAAATCACTTCGGGAAGCGCTGACGCACGGCGGCGTGGCCAACAATGTTCGCGTCAGCGTGAAATGGATTGAATCAGAAGAGTTGATGGACGACGATTACGAGTCGCGACTGCGCGATTTCGACGCCATACTGGTTCCCGGCGGCTTTGGCAAAAGAGGCGTAGCCGGAATGATTCGCGCGATCACTTACGCCCGCAAGAGTCACACACCGTATTTTGGTATCTGCCTGGGAATGCAGACGGCGTGTCTTGAGTTTGCGCAAAATGTTTGTGGGCTCAAGGATGCAGATTCGACCGAGTTTGATAGCGAGACACAGCAACCCCTTATTTTTAAATTGCGCGACCTCGTCGACGTTGAAGAGCTGGGCGGCACAATGCGTTTGGGCGCGTGGCCCTGCAGTCTTTCGCGCGGTTCCCTGGCGCAGGAAGTTTATGGAACAGAAGAAATCAGCGAGCGGCACCGTCATCGATATGAATTTAATCCGGAGTTTCGCGAAGCGCTGGAGGGCGGCGGCCTCGTCTTCAGCGGAGTTTCCCCTGACGGTAGGTTCGTGGAAATAGTTGAGTTGCCACGCGAAGAACATCCGTGGTTTCTCGGTTGTCAGTTTCACCCTGAATATAAGTCGAAGCCGCTAAACGCCCATCCGCTGTTTTCGGCCTTTGTGCTTGCCGCGCATGAAAACCGGATGCGGAACGAAACCTCCATGGAGAAAAACGCCGAGGCTGAACCGCTGATTCCTGAACGTGCCAGCGTGGTTAGCGCGGAATAGACTTACTTACCGCGTGGTTTGTTGGCAACAGAATTGCCGCGTGAGGGTTGAACTCTGACGTGTCAGCCTCAAGTTTCACCAGGACCTCGTTATCTCATTCGCTACCGCTCCCGCTTTGTTTAGGTAATAATGCTATTGTTCCCCTCTGTTCCCGAGTTTCATGATGCTTCATTGCCCTATATGCGGAAGGCAGTACCCAGCCGGTGTCGAGGTTTGTCCCGAGGACCAATCGCGGTTGCAGGCTGACTCTACGGTCATGGGCTCACCTCCAGTCGACCCGCTGGTGGGCCATACCCTTGACGGGAAGTATCGTCTGGAAGAGCGGCTAGGAATCGGTGGCATGGGTACTGTCTATCGGGCGCGCCACTTGCTAATCGATCGGCCGGTCGCGGTCAAGGTTTTAAATCAGCGCTTTGTTGAAGACGAAGCCGCGCGGATAAGGTTTCGTCGCGAAGCCCGAGCGGCCGGTCGCTTGCAACACACCAACGCAGTCACGGTCACCGACTTTGGCGAGTCCGCCGATGGCTATGTGTACCTGGTGATGGAGTTGTTGGAAGGGCGCACGCTTCGTGAAGTGCTCGCCAAAGAAGCGCCACTTGACCTGGCGCGTTCGGTTTCGTTGATGTTGCAGATTTCAGCGGCGGTAGCGGCGGCGCACGAAGCCGGAATAATTCACCGCGACTTAAAGCCCGCAAACATCTTCATTGTACAACGAGCAGAAATCCCGGCCGTGGTGAAGGTCCTGGACTTCGGCATTGCAAAACTCGCGATCGAATTGTTGGACGAAGATGAGGCAATGGCCCTGACGCAAGTCGGAGCCATGATCGGCACACCGCGTTACATGTCACCTGAGCAATGCGACGGTATTGATCTAACACCAGCCGCGGATGTTTATAGTCTTGGCTGCATTCTCTATGAGATGTGCACCGGTACGGTGCCCTTTAGTGGCTCAACGCCACTGGCTATTGCGATGAAACACACCTCAGAGATGCCGCGCAATTTAAGTGAGTTTGTTCCGAATATTCCGCCGGCACTGGAACAAGTGGTATTGCACGCTCTGGAAAAGCGCCCACAAGATCGACCGGCAAACGCTGCTGAGTTTAGGCAGGAACTATTAACAACTGCGGAGCGGCTTGGGCTTGAACATGCCGCGATAAATAGTTCACCTAACCTGGCCGCATTGCGCAGCGTCGGTACAGAGTCGCCATCTGGCCGGCTTGTAATTAATATCGCGCGTTTAAGGGAAAATCGCGCCACCAACAATGACGCCAGCGACATGACGGTTATCAGGCCCGCAGCGTTGGCGCGAGGAAATGAGCGGCCGAATGAGCCGTCGAAGGCGGCAGCTACCAAACCGGCGTTCCCGCGAATCTCGCTTTCGCTTGACGCCTCTGACCAGACAAAGAAACGACTTAAGATCGTTGCCGTCGTGGTTGGCATGGCGATCCTGCTTGGCATCGCGTTTAAAGTGGGATCCAGAAATACAGTCGCTCCGCCAGCGCCAGTTGTCGTCGTTGCGAGTCCCAGTCCTACCCCGGAGCCGAGCCCGTTGCCATCACCCTCGCCCTCGCCTTCACCTAAAGCTGCGGCCGCCAGGAAGCCGGTCGTTCAGCCAAAGAAGGAATCGAAGGTTGGCTCCTTTGCAAACAAAGTGAAACGTTTCTTTAAGAAGCCATTCTAGAATCAGCACATGGAAAACGGGCAGATTAAACCTTTTCAAGTTGGCAATGCGACGTTTGGCGGCGGCAACCTGACGATCATCGCGGGTCCCTGTGTTATCGAATCGCGCGAACACGCTTTGATGATGGCGCGCGAATGCGCAATGCGAGCGCGCAAGGCAGGCTTGGATTTCGTTTACAAGTCGTCATTCGACAAAGCGAACCGCTCGTCGATTAAAAGCTTTCGTGGGCTGGGAATGGCTGAGGGTCTCGAGGTGCTGCGCGAAGTGAAGACGGAAGTTGGCGTGCCGGTTTTGACTGACGTTCACGATGTCTCGCAGGTAGCGCCGGTGGCGGAAGTGGCTGACGTGCTGCAGATTCCCGCGTTTCTGTCGCGGCAAACCGATTTGGTTTTGGAGGCAGCCCGGTCTGGCCGCGCAGTGAACATCAAGAAGGGGCAGTTTCTCGCGCCGCTCGATGCGCGAAACATTGTCGACAAAGCTCGCGCGGTAGGTTGCGAAAAAGTGATGTTGACTGAGCGTGGCGTTAGTTTTGGTTATAATAACCTCGTGGTAGATATGCGTTCATTTCCTATCATGCGCGAGTTTGGCGTCCCGGTTGTGTTTGATGTAACTCATTCGCTCCAACTTCCCGGAGGACTTGGACATGCAACGGGTGGCCAGTCGGAATACATCGAACCGCTCGCGCGCGCCGGAGTTGCTTGTGGTGTAGATGCTGTTTTCATGGAAGTGCACGAATGTCCAGATAAGGCGCTTTCGGATGGTCCAAATGCATTGCCCCTTGAGCGCCTGGAAGCATTGCTCTTGATGCTTCGCGACATTCATCAACTCGTGCGCAATTCGTAGCCCCAATTTCAAACAGGCAAAACCATTCACTCATGAAGAGAATTCTCGCCAGCAGCCTTTTGACCTTCGCCTTAATAGCCCTGTTGTCGTCGAACGTCACCCCCCAGGAAGAAGCGAGGGCAGCGTGGCAAATAACCAATTTCGACATCACAGCTAACCTCCAACCAGCCGATCGAGCCCTGAACGGGGTTGCGATCTTGAGCGCGACCAATGTGGGCCGCGGTCTCGGCACTTCGTTTACATTTCGCATTGCGGCCAAGGCTGCTATCAAAAGCGTAAGTGTTGGCAGCGCGAGTGCCACCTTCCGCAGCGTTCCGGAAAGCTACGGCAACGCGCAAAGAGTGACCGTCACCTTGCCCAGCTCTGTGGCTGCCGGCGGGGCGCTCGTCATAAGCATCACTTACCGGCTGCCGGTGGAGAGCAACAGCGGACTTGCCAGCATTTCGGCGCTGGAGACTCAGTTTCTCCCGCTCTCGTTCTGGTATCCCTCGCCGAACACTGCTTTCTCCGTGCGCGGCGCTGACACTGCGCCAACCCGTCTGGTCGTTAACGGCGCCAACGTAATCAGTTCCGGGATTGAGAAGGGCGGCATGCCGGGTTCAACCGTTTACGAACAATCGTTGTTTGCGCAGGCTTTTTTTGTTCAGGGAGAATGGGAGAAGGCTGAGGGCTCTGGAGACGGGAAGAATATCACGGCTTTCTTTCCGCGTGGCGCCACGGCTGAGGAGCGGAAGCAGGCAGAAGCAGTGATCAATCTTGCGGGTAGTGCGCGCACGTATTTTGCGAGCCTCTTGGGAACCGCACCCGATGTTCCGATTCGATTGGTGACAGTTAGGCGTGGCTCAGGTTTTAGCGATGGCGGTACGATACTGCTCGAGCCCGGAGCATTACGCAGATCAAAAGTGGACGCCGCAACGGCGCTGTTGATATCGGAGGCGATCTGTCGTTTGTGGATTGGTGGGCAAACCGCCGTGAGAGGTGAAGGCGGTGGCCTGCTGCGCGAAGCGTTAACGCGTTTTCTGGCTACGCAGTTTATCGAAAAGCAGTTTGGACGCGAGGCCGCGAAGGCCGAAATGTTGAGAGAGCGGCTCGCTTATAGCAGTGTTGCCAGGAAGGACGGGCCGCTTGCGCGCGTTACTCCGCTGGACGGCACTTACTTCGGTTCGGTGCCAAACAAGGGTGCCATGGTCTGGCGGCTGGTTGATAGCGCGCTTGGTCACGAGATGTTTTTGAATACGGTGCGCGAGCAATTGCAGGCTGGCAAAGCAAATCCAGCCGGGATTAGCCTGGCAGCTTTGCAAAGCGCTCTGGCTGCTCGTGGTGGTGACAAAGTCAAAGCGCTGCTCGATCAACAGCTCAACCAGATCACCGATATGGATTTGATGATTGGTTTGCCGCAACAACGCGGTGGGGAATGGGTGGTGGCGCTCAGAAACCTGGGATCGACTGACGCGGTGACGACGGCAAGAGCGACTACGGCTGGCGGCCAACAGCTTTCGGTGGACGTAGTAGTGCCAAACCGTAACTTTGGTGAGGCAGTGTTTAAGACGCCGACAAAGCCCGTTCGCGTGGAGATTGATCCGGACAAGCTCTATCCGCAGTTGGATTATTCAAACGACGTCTCGCCACGAGAGCGCGATGTGCAGGAAGCCGTGGCTGAAGCGACCAGACAATTCAGCGCTCAGGATTATGTGAAAGCGGAAACCATCGCGCGAGAAGCACTGGCAGCGATCCCAAACTTGCAGGAAGCCCGGATAATTCTGGCGCGAGCGCTACTTGGGCAGAACCGAACCGACGAAGCTGAAAAACTGTTTCGTAAGGCGCTGGAAGACGTGCTGCCAACTTCGGCGGCGTTGGCGTGGGGCAACATCGGTCTCGGCGAGATTGCGATGCGGAAAGGACAAGCGGCAGAAGCAGCCAAACGATTTAATGATGGCGTTCGCGCCGACGCCGAATATGCTTCGTCCTTAGCAGCGCGGGCGGGGCGTATTAAAGCGGAAACAGCAGCCAACACGCTGCAAGTGGACGCTGGCATCCGCACTTTCATAGGCCAACTCGACCAGGCAATCCTGAGTGGCAAGAAAACGGAAATCGACTCACGGGTCGTGTCGGGTGAGTTGGTGCGGTTCATCAGTGGGGTGGTAGGCACGCAACCTGAGATCTGGCAAACTCGGGTGCTGCGAACCGAGCAACTAAACGCAAACCTTGCCGCCGTCGATGTCAGTCTCGAAACGAAAGAGTTGGGAGTACTGCATGCGGGCACGGCGCTCTTGTTGCTGACGAGAATTGACGGTAATTGGAAGTTGGTGGGGATAGAACTGTTTGAGGTGAATTAGTTGACGCCTCTGTGGGTTGGAAAGCATAGAGCATTTTTCATTCGTCAATGCCAACTGATGAATGAAGACAGAAATGACAACTGGAAGGTTTCCTAAACGCGAATCTTAAGTTCCGCAGAAGGCGCAACGATGGATGATCTGGCAGCAATAGAGCGTCGCGGCTCGCGCATCAAGTTGCTCTTGATGGATTGCGATGGCGTGCTTACCGACGGGCGCTTGTGGTTGATGGAGAGTGGCGACGAACAAAAGTGTTTCAACACGCACGATGGCCTGGGGCTGAGTTTGCTGCACCGAGCGGGTTTGCAGTCGGGAGTAATTTCGGGTCGATCCTCAGGAGCCCTAACGAGGCGCGCGGCGGACTTGGGAATTGAGTTTGTCCATCAGGGCGATTCGCACAAGCTCCAAGCCTTCACACAAATTTTAGAGCAGGCAGGCTGCGACGAAAACGAAGTAGCATTCGTGGGTGACGACCTGCCGGACATTCCGGTTATGCGGCGCGCAGAACTTGCCGTCGCGGTAGCGGATGCTGTCGCAGAGGTTCGTTTGGCGGCTCACTATGTGACACGAGCTGGCGGCGGCCGGGGTGCCGTGCGCGAAGTAGTCGAGCTTATTCTGCGGTCGCAAGGTCGTTGGAATGACCTGGTCGAAGACTACTTGAAGTAACCGTTTTCATCCTTCATACTCAGGGCATCTTTGCTCTCGAGCGGGCGTAACTCAATGGTAGAGTGTCAGCTTCCCAAG